>JAZLHO010000044.1:0-75732 GCA_045616865.1 Lachnospiraceae bacterium
GCAATAATAGCAATGACCCGAAAAGTATCAAGGATAGTATTTGCGATGCTTCAGACAAGGGAGAAATTCAATCCTGAACTGATGCGTAGCATTAACAAAATACAGCAAACAGCTTAAAACTGTTTGACTTTTTATAGGAGGGGCTATGAACAGCATCGATAGATTTTATGCGACGATAGAACGCAGACCTGTAGACAGACCTGCCTGCTGGATGGGAGATCCGACTCCTGAAGAGGCAGACAAGCTTGTTAAATTCTATGGTGTAAAGGATGTTTCGGAATTGAAAAAGGTATGCGGAGATGATTTCTATGCCGTTGAGATACCGTACCATTCAGAAACATGCAATGCTATTTTTGCAGCATTTGACTGGTATATGGGAGGTTCAAATGTAGATGTCGAGCACCGTACACTGACTGCAAAGGGATGCTTTGCAGACTGTGAAGATGTGGATGATGCGGAAGCACTGAACTATCCATGGCCTGATCCGGAAAAATATATCGATCCTGAGCTTTGCAGAAAGCTTGTGGATGAGGCACCTGAGGATAAGGTCATTCTCGGAATGCTCTGGGGCGCGCATTTCCAGGATACCTGCGCCGCATTTGGTATGGAGACAGCACTTATGAATATGATCGCCGAGCCGGAGCTGTATCACTATGTTGATGATCATGTCGTTGATTTTTACTGCAGAGCACTTAAGATCTTTCTTGAAGCGACAAAGGGCAAGGTTCATGCGATCCTCATCGGAGATGATATGGGCAGTCAGAGAGCACTTATGATCAGTCCGGAGCAGGTTGCCGAATTTGTTACTCCGGGAGCAAAGAAACTTATTGATATTGCTCACAGCTATGGAGTTAAGGTTATCTATCATTCATGCGGTTCGATCTATGAGGCTATACCGCTTATTATTGAAGCAGGTGCCGATGCCATCCATCCTATTCAGGCCAAGGCAGCCAATATGGAACCGTGGAGACTGAAGGAAAAATTCGGAGACAAGGTAAGTTTCTGCGGCGGTGTTGATACCCAGGATCTTCTCCCGAACGGAACCCCTGAAGATGTAAGGGCAAAAGTCAGAGAGCTCAGAGAGATATTCCCTACAGGACTTATCATTTCACCGAGCCACGAAGCATTGCAGATAGACGTACCTGCAGAAAACGTCAAGGCACTTTTTGACGCGATAGCTGAGTTAAACTGAGGAGGAGCAAAATGAAATTAAGATTCGGACAGTTCAGTCAGGCTAAGGAAGGACTTGAAGCATATAAGAAATGGCATGCTAATCCGATGCCGGGTGTGAATGAGATGATCAAAGAATGCGGGATCAGCAACTACTCGATCTATAATGTAGGAGACAGGCTTTTTGCTTATTTCGAGTGGGAGGGTGAAGATTTTGATGCCGACATGGCAAAGATGGCTGCAGATCCCAATACCCAGGCGTGGTGGGATGTAGTCAAACCGCTCATGTGTCCTCCTGAGGGACTTCCAAAGGGAGAATGCTGGGTAAATATGGACGAAATATATCATCTTGACTGACAATAGGCAAAGTTGATAAAAATATATGTAAAAAATGTGCAATATTTACTAAAATAATTCGTTTTTGAGGACTCGGTTGAATGAATCAGGAGAATATGGTACAATATCGTGGCTTGTGGGTGCAGGCATGATTGAGTCAATTACCGCTTATAGCGGATGATTGAATAAAAAAAATGGAGGGAATTAAACAATGAAGAAGATTTTTGCAATCGTTCTGGCAGCAGTTATGATTCTTTCACTTGCAGCTTGTGGTGGATCAGCAGCTCCAGCAGCAGAAGCAGCAGCTCCTGCAGCAAAAGAAGAGGCAGCTCCGGCAGCTGAGGCAGCAGCTCCAGCAGCAGAGGCAGCAGGAAATGACGTTCCTGTTATCGCTTATGTTCCGAAGGTTATGGGACAGGCATGGTGGGATTATGTACAGAAGGGTGTTGAGCAGTGGGCAGCAGATAACGGCATCGACGTTATCTACAAAGGACCTACAGAGGTTGACGCTGCAGCACAGGTACAGATCATGACAGACCTTGTAAACCAGGGTATCGATATCCTTTGCTTCTCACCTAACGATCCTGACGCTTGTGAAGCTATCTGTAAAGAAGCTATGGACAAGGGCATCAAGGTTGTTTGTACAGAGGCATCAGGTATGACAAACATCGACTTTGACGTTGAAGCATTCGATGAAGAAGGTATGGGCGGATTCCTTATGAAGAATCTTGCTGAGATGATGGGTGAAGAAGGACAGTACATCACAATGGTTGGTTCTATGACAATGGAGTCACATAACAACTGGGCTGATGCAGCTGTTGCTTACCAGGAAGCAAACTATCCTAAGATGGAACTCGTTCCGGACGCAAGAGTTGCTAACGACTCTGACGCTGAGAAGGCAGCTAACCTTCTTAAGGAATTAAAGCAGAAATATCCTGATCTTAAGGGTGTTCTTGGAACATCATCATTCGATGCTCCTGGATGTGCACGTGCTATCGAAGAGCTTGGCCTTACAGGCAAGATGTTCGCTATTTCAGTTGCTATGCCATCTGAGACAGCTGACTACCTCAAAGAGGGTACACTTCAGTGTGTAGCACTTTGGGATCCGGCAGTTACAGCTCATGTACAGCTTAACACAGCAGTTAAGATGTTCAACGGCGAAGAGATCAAGGAAGGTATGGATCTCGGAGAAGTTGGTTACGAGTCAATCAAGATCAACGGTAAGGTTATCGTTGGTGATGCAGCACTTGCTGTTACAAAGGATAACTGCGACAGCTTCGGTTTCTAATCTGATTTAGAACCAGACACGCTTTATCGTGCCGGGGGCGGGATGCTTCCCGCCCTCGGTTTCTGACTAAGAAAGATTGTTTTCAGACAGATGATAAATATTTATGAAGCAGGCGTTTGAGCAAAACGATTGCTTCATAAGTATTTATGAAGATACTAAAACATGGAAGGAGTTTGTGAAACAATGTCTGAATATTTGCTTCAAATGAAGGGAATAGACAAGAACTTCTCCGGTGTACATGCACTTGATCATGTTGATTTCGCAGTTCGTCCGGGACGCGTTATGTGTCTCGCGGGAGAGAACGGATGCGGAAAATCAACACTTGTAAAAATCATCTCAGGTGTATATACAAAGGATGAGGGTGAAGTCTACTTTGAAGACAAAAAGGTAGAAAAGATCACACCTGCTGAGGCTACACGTCTCGGTATTCAGGTTATCTACCAGGATCTTTCAATTTTCCCGAACCTTACCGTTATGGAGAATCTTGCTATCAACAGCGAGATCACCGCTAACAGGAAACTTGTAAACAAGAAACGCTGGGAAGATACAGCCAGGGAAGCTCTTTCAAAGATCGGTTATGATATTGATCTTAATGCAAAGATGGGTCAGCTCTCGGTTGCAGATAAGCAGCTTGTTGCTATCTGCCGTGCTCTTCTGTTCAATGCTAAGCTCATCATCATGGACGAGCCGACAACAGCCCTTACAAAGAAGGAAGTAGATGCTCTTTTCAAGACAGTACGTCAGCTGAAGGACTCAGGGATCGCAATCATGTTCATCGGACATAAGATTGAAGAAATTTTTGAAATCGCTGATGACGTCTGCGTCATGAGAAATGGAAAGAACATATTCCTTGGCGAAACCAAGGGACTTGAGCGTAAGGATCTCATTTACTACATGACAGGCCGTGAGATCAATGACGATTTCTTCGTTCCGGAGAATGTCAGCGAGAAACCTGTTCTTGAAGTTGAGAACTTAGGACTTAAGAATAAATTCGAGGATGTTACTTTCAATCTCAAAAAGGGAGAGATTCTCGGTATTACAGGACTTTTAGGTTCAGGACGTACAGAGCTTGCTCTCGCACTTTTCGGACTTGAGCATCCGACATCAGGAACGATCAAAATCAACGGGAATGTTGAAAAAATCGGTTCTCCTATCAAAGCTCAGAAGCTTAAGATCGGTTATGTTCCGGAGGATCGTCTTACAGAAGGACTCTGCATGGAGCAGCCGATAGCCGATAACATCGAGCTTTCATCACTCAAGAGACTGTCAAAAGCAGGTATCCTTAAAAAGCAGGATATCCTTGCAGATGCACAGAAGTGGGTAGATACATTTAAAATCAAGACTGATGATGCAAGAAAGAATGCCAACACTTTGTCAGGCGGTAACCAGCAGAAGATCGTTCTTTCTAAATGGCTTGCCAATGATCTTGACATCCTGATCCTCAACGGACCTACAGTAGGCGTTGATATCGGAGCAAAGCAGGATATCCATCATCTGGTTCATGAACTCGCAAATCAGGGACTTGCTGTTATCATCATTTCCGATGACCTTGCAGAGGTTGTAGTTAACTGCTCAAGAGTAGTAGTTATGAAGGCCGGCAAGATTGTGGGTGAGATGACAGGTGATAAGATCACGGAAGAGAACATCCGTGAGATAATAATGTAAGGAAGGAGGAAAATACCTGATGAAGAAATCTACAGCTTTTCAGCGTATGCTAAGAAGAACAGAATTTTATATTTTCCTCGTTCTTATAGCACTCGTTATCGTTATTCAGGCAGTATCTGGCGGACAGCTTCTTGAGCCGAATATCGTAGTTACGGTTTTACGTACTATGGTTGTCGACGGACTGTTCGCACTGGGATGCCTGCTTGTTATGGTATCCGGAGGATTCGATATGAGTTTCCCGGCTATCGCAGCACTTTCATATTCACTGTCAACAACTATCTGTCTCAACAACGGATGGTGTCAGACAACCGCATGGGGAGGTTTTGCGCTTGCAATTCTCTTCGGTGCGATACTCGGAATGCTCAACGGTGTTATCATTTCAAACTTCGCACTTAATACGATGCTTGTAACACTCGGTACACAGACATTCTTTACAGGTCTTTCCATGGGTCTGTTTGAACTGAAGGAGATCACATCAACACTTCCGAAAGGACTTCGTGCACTTGGTGAGTGGTCACTTTTCGATGTTCAGTCTTCTGCAGGTCTTTCGGCATCCATGACAGGACTTTTCATATTCCTGATTGTTGCAGCTATCGCGGTTTCATTTGTCCTTAACAAGACAATGTTCGGACGTGCTCTTTACGCTATTGGCGGAAATGAGATTTCTGCAGAGCGTGCCGGATATAATGTAAAGAAAACAAAATTCATACTTTACACTGTAGTCGGTGCTATGGCAGGATTTACAGGAATGATCCGTGTCTGCATGGCACGTCAGTCAATTCCGAAGGCTCTGGTAAACAAGGAGATGACTATCATCCCTGCAGTTATCCTGGGCGGTGCTTCTATCTACGGTGGTGAAGGTTCCGTGTTCGGTACTATGACCGCAATCGGTATCATTTCACTTGTTTCAAACTCTATGCTCCTTGTAGGTATCGATACATACTGGGAGAAGTTCTTCAATGGTCTGATCATCCTCATCGGTATCACGATCTCATCATTGCAGGCTAAGAGAAACAGTCGATAAGGGGAGGTGGAACGATGAAAGATTTAAAGAAAAAATACGGTTACACCTTTATGCTTCTTATCCTTGCTGCAATAGTCATCATCTTTTTCACGATTACAAAGGGTAAGCAGTTCTGGAAACCTACAGTATGGCAGGGTATGACAGTTCAGTTCCCTGAGTACGGTATCATGGCTCTCGGACTTATGTTCTGCTTCATCTGTGGAAAGATGGACATGAGCTTCATGATGCTGGCTGACTTTGCTACTGTTATGGCAGTAAGATATATCGTCGGACATGTAACCGAGGGTATGCCGAATTCACAGGTCGGCGGAATCATAGCGGTAGGATGTCTGATTGCAGTTGCTATTGCAGTTGTCGGAGGTATCATCAACGGTCTTCTGGTAACACAGCTGAATATCCCGCCTGTTATGGCTACGATTTCCATGCAGATGGTTTGGCTTGGTATGTCAACAGCACTTACACGTGGTGATACAGTTACCGGTCTTCCGACACTTTATACAGAAATCGGACACAAGCAACTGTTCGGATGGCTCCCGCTTCCGATGCTGATTTTCATCATTCTCTTCATCATCTGTGCACTTGTTCTCAAATACACAGTATATGGTGAGAAGATCTATATGATCGGTACTAACGAGAAGGCAGCAAAGTTCTCAGGAATAGATACAACTGCAACTATCATCAAGACATATGTTATCTGTGATGTTCTGGCAACGGTTGGTGCGCTCATCATGGTTTCAACTATGGCATCAGCAAAGGCTGACTACGGTACATCATATGTAACACGTTGTATCCTTATCCTGGTACTTGCCGGTGTACTTCCTAACGGTGGTATGGGTAAGATCCTCAATGTACTTATTACGATTATTACAATTCAGATTATTGCAACAGGTGTTAATCTCTTCCCGAATCTCAACACCTACTATGCATCACTTATCTGGGGCGGACTCCTCGTAATAGTACTAATCCTTTCAACAAGGATGGTTGAGGGACAGCTGGTACTGTTCAGGAAAAAGAATTCTGACGCAAAGAGCAAAAAGCTTTTCAAAAACGATTAATATTCAGACAAATGATATACGGGCTGTCGCGAAAGCGGCAGCCTCTTTTCTATAATAGGAAACGAATCCGGTTTTGTGCTATAATTAAATCATCTTCAAATCAGGAGCGTGAATATATGGAAAACGATATCAGAAGAGAATGGGAAAAAGGGGTTGAGTTTGAAAAATGCATGTCAGGTCAGATGTATGATACCAAAATTCCGGCAAGAGATGCCGCTCATCAGGCAGCAAATGATATATGCTGGGAGTTCAATAATACTAGGCCGTCAGATGTAAAACACCGTGAAGAACTGATAAGAAAACTGTTCAACAAGGTGGGAAAAAATGTATATGTAGAGCCATTCATATGGGTGGGATTCGGAACCAACATTGAGGTGGGCGACAATTTCTTTGCAAACAATTGCTGTAATTTCATGGATCCGGGAAAAATTACATTCGGCAATGATGTTTTTGTCGGAGCAAACTGTGGATTTTATACAGCGCATCATCCAATCGGGACGGAACTTAGAAATCAGTATTATGAATGGGCGTTTCCGATCACTGTAGGTGACAATGTATGGTTCGGATCTGACTGCACCGTAGTACCGGGTGTAACGATCGGAAGCAATGTAGTAGTTGCTGCAGGAAGTGTAATAGTACATGACGTTCCGGACAACTGTGTGGTTGCCGGAAATCCTGCAAAGGTGGTAAAACAGCTGTCTCCTGACGGAACTACAAGGGCAGAAAGGGAAGTTTGAAAAAGATCACATTTTATGATTCATTGCTTGTGGAGGAAAGGGTATGGAGAGTAAAATAAAGACACTGCATGACTGGATAGAACAATGTGATAATATAGTGTTTTTCGGAGGTGCCGGAGCATCGACCGAAAGCGGAGTACCTGACTTCAGAAGCAAGGATGGATTATATAATCAGCATGACGTGCGCTTTGACAAATATAGGCCGGAATATCTGCTGAGTCACAGCTGCCTGATAGACGAACCTAAGGTCTACTTCGAATTTCACCGACAGAAAATGGATACGAGAACCATCGAACCGAACTTTGCACATAGATATCTGGCGAAGCTTGAATCAGAGGAAAAACTGAAAGCAGTTGTTACGCAGAATATCGACGGATTGCATCAGAAAGCAGGAAGCAAAAAAGTATATGAGATCCATGGGAGCGCTCTTCGCAATTACTGCAGTAAATGCGGGAAAATATACCCTGAAGACTATATTTTTAATTCTGAAGCAGAAGTTCCTTATTGCAGCTGCGGCGGAATGATACGTCCTGATATAACTTTGTATGAAGAAATGCTTCCGGATGAGGCGGTAAGCCATGCAGTATCTGCGATATCTGAAGCGGAAATGCTTATAATAGGCGGCACTTCACTGACTGTATATCCGGCGGCTTCATACATAAACTATTTCCGGGGAAAATATCTGGCAGTGATAAACAGAGACAGACTGGATGTAGGACGCTTCGGAGCAGAGACCCTGATGATAGAGGGCAGTCTGGGAGCGGTATTCAGACAGGTTGCTGAATTTGATAAATAGTAGAAAAACAGATTTGGAATTGCCAAAATCCTGAAGAATTTATGTTATAATAAACTTGAATTCAACAAGGTTTTGGCAATGTTTTTTCTGAACGAAATCTTGTAGAGAATAATATTCGGGAGGACAGTGTTATGCAATTGATTGATATGTTTTATGATGAAATAGAAGATGCCAAGAAGCGCAAAGTTCCATTTATCATTCCGATAGGAACATTGGAGTATCATGCTCATCATGCATCGCTCGGAACGGACACCATGGTTGTAACAGGTGTTCTGAGAGAACTTGAGAAGGAGAAGGAGATTGTTGTATGTCCTCCTGTATGGTATGGTATAGCATCTTATGCAGTTGGCGGACCTGAGACAAATACGATTACGATCGATGAAGATGCATATGCTGCATATATTTATAATATTCTCAAGTCAATGATGTACGGCGGACATAAGAACATCTACCTTATCCCTCATCATCAGACAGAGCATGCAGGACTGATGCCGATGACTATTGCCTGCCATAAGGCAGCCAAGAAGGTTACTATGGAGTATATGGAAGATACTCTTGGTAAAGGCTGGTGGGGATCAAACGATTATGCGGATTATTATGAGAAGATGGAATCTGCAGATGACCCGTTCTCATACATCAAAGTTATCCCGCTCATCGGTGCAGATGCACAGATCAAGTGCGGAGGATTCGACCATGCAGGTAAATGGGAAACATCACTTATGATGGGAACCTGGCCACAGAATGTTGATCTTTCAAGATGCGAGAGAAATACGGAATGGTTCGCAGAGTCAGCAAAGGAAGCAAGTGAAGAGACAGGAAAGTGGATGGTTCAGTGCACACTTGAGTGGCTCAGGGAAGCAGTTAAATAATATAGCACAGACGCTATCATTTATAAAATAACAGGAGGATTGTTATGGAATACGGAAAGAAAGTATGGGTTTTCCCGGACGCAGAATTACCACCGGAGGGAGTTGATCTTATCCCGGGGCATGAGTCTGTTATCATCACAAACACAGGCGACAGAGAAGCAACAGTAAAGTTCACTCTTTTCTATGGAGATAAGGATCCTGTAAGCTTCAAGGCAAAGGTAGGTGCCAGAAGAGTTCGCTGTCTGAGATCAAACAGAAAATGCGATTTTGGAAAATATACAGCAAAGTTCGACGAGCAGTATGCAATCATGCTTGAAAGCGATGTTCCGATTGTTGCTCAGTACGGACGTGCAGAGCCGAGAGCTGTCAACTTCTATACAACACCCGGTTATTGTGAATAAGGAGGAGTACGATGCGCAAGATTAAAGCAAAGAAACTCAGCAAGGAAGCATTTGCTCCGTTCGGTTCATATTATTCGATGACAGAGCCGGATGGGAAGGCACTCTGCGGAGAGCTTCATGCATTTTATCCTGACAGAGTTATATCGGGAACAGATCATGCACTCGGATTTTCACCGATATGTGTAAAGAAACCCGAGCGTTACATCGTAACTCAGCAGGAGTATCATACAACAACATGGGAAATGATCCTTCCGCTTGATGATGACATGGTGCTTCATGTAGCAGAAAAAAGCGCAGGAGTTATTGATAACTCGACAGCCAAGGCATTTATAGTTCCAAAGGGGACACTGGTAAAAATGGATGCCGGAGTGTGGCACCTGGCTCCTCTTCCTGCAAAGAATAAGGAGATACATTGCATGATTATTCTTCCGGAGTGCACATATGCAAACGACTGCACATGTCTGGATGTTCCGGAAAAAGAACAGTTCGAAATAATACTGTAATATAAGGTTTCCTGAGAGGAAACAAAAACATATAAATTTTAGGAGGAAAAAACAATGGGTAGAATTTGTATTCCGGATGCGGAGTATAAGGAGAGAGTTAAGAAGGCAGCAGCAATCCTTCAGAGAGATGGATTTGATGCTATGATCGTAAATGGTAATGAGGCAGACTATGCCAACCCGAGATATTTTTCGGGTTTCTGGCCACTCTTTGAACGTGCAGGCGTTGCTATTTCAGCAGCAGGTGATGCAGCGCTTTTAGTTGGTCCGGAATCAGCTATTTTCGGTGCTGACAGAAATAAACTTGATAAGATATTCGTACTTAAGGCATACAGGGAGGGCGCAGATCCATCATATCCGGAGCTTAAGGCAGATGAATTCCCGGATGTTTTCAAGTCACTTGGAATCACAGGAAAGAAGCTTCGTATCGCAGTGGCATCTCTTCTTGATACATCAGTTGTAATTTACAACGCAATCAAGGAAGCATTCCCTGAGGCAGAGATCGTTGATGCAGGATATATCATGACAGAGCTTCGTCAGATCAAATCTGAAAACGAGCTTGCATGCTTACGCGAAGGATACAGAATCGCTCAGCTTGCAACAGATGCGGTTATCGCTGAAATCAAGCCGGGTATGACAGAGCTTCAGGCAGTTGGTATCGCACAACGCTGCGTATATGAGAACGGTGCTGAGTACGAAGGCCTTCCGATGTATGTATTCTCAGAGGCTTCAACACGTCATGCTATTTCACGTTCAAGCTATAGAGAGTTCTCAAAGGGAGACATCGTTCAGCTTAACCTTTCAGCAAAGATCGACGGGTATTCAGCAGCTGTTGGTTATCCGATCTGCCTTGGCAAACTTGAGGGCGAGAGAAAGCACATCGTTGATTTCTGTCACGAAGCACATAACTGGACTACAAAGCAGGTTAAGGCAGGCGTTATCGCAGGTGACATCGCATCCAAGTTCTATGAGTACTTCAAAGAGAACAAGATGGAACAGTATTTCGTATACGGACCACTTCATTCAACAGGTCTTATCGAGGTTGAAGCACCATGGGCAGAGACAATTTCACGTTATCCGCTGCAGCCTAACATGACATATCAGGTAGATACGTATGTATCATGCAAGGACTTCGGATGCCGCTGGGAGAAGGGTATCGCAGTAACAGCTGACGGCTGCCAGATTCTTTCACCTGAGCTTCCGGACAATTGTCCTGAATTATTATTCTAATCAGCAATCTGTTATCCTGTTTTCAAAAACTTGACGGAGGAAAAAATGGGAAAAAAAGTATATTTTGGTCAGATCGGACGGCTGAAAAAAGACAAGATTGATGAATATGAAAAGCTGCATGCAAATACATGGCCGCATATCCGTGAACTGATTCGTGACTGCAATCTCATCAATTATTCGATCTTTAGATGCGAAGATCTCGTGTTCTCGTATTATGAGTATATCGGTGATGATTATGAAGCAGATATGGCTAAGATGGCAGCAGATGAAGAAAACCAGAGATGGTGGAGCTGCACACATCCTTGCTTTGAGACATATTCATTCGGGGATGCGGAGTTCTATCTTGACATGAAACAGATTTTCTATAACGAGTAATCCAGGGAGAAAAAACTATGAAGACAATAAAAGATAAACAGCTTCTTATGGCAGCAGACTTTGCGGGATATCCGCTTAAGGAAGAAATCAAGGCATACCTTGAGAAGAAGGGATGGACGATCACAGATATCGGTGTTAAGGCTGATTCAGATCCTAACGATACAGAGCTTATGTTCCATAGAATCGGACTTCGTGCCGGCTCTATGATTTCAGAAGGCGAGTTCGAGCGTGCTATGATTTTCTGCGGAACAGGAATGGGTATTCATATCGCAGCAAGCAAGTGTCCTGGAGTACATGCGGGAGTAGTAGAGTCGGTACCGGCAGCATTCCGTGCAATTACAGGCAACGGAGTAAATGTACTTGCAATGGGAGCATTCTATGTAACACCAGAGCTTGGCAAGCAGTGTGCAGACGCATATCTGTACAATGATTTCGGATCAGGATGGGAGTGGTGGCCTGACTTTGATAAGTTCCATCAGATAGCAATCGATGAGCTGAATGCGTTCAATTATGAAGAGTACAAGGCAAACGGATTCAAGGTTAAGCATATCGATGACTGTGAATGTCAGCTTTACGACAGACCGGAGGGCTTCTCACCTGTTCCGCTGATGGTAAAAAGATGAAAAGACTGATAGCATTGATTCTGGCAGCTGTACTTGCATTTAGCGTGGCTGCCTGCAGCAATAAGATATCGGATGAAGAAGTAAATGCTCTCAGAGATCAGATCAGGGAGTCAACCGAGCACTCTATGATATTGAACGGGTTTGTAGCCTATATGTTCGGTGTCAAGGAAGACGAGAGCGAACAGGGTCTTATAACTGATGGCGAAAACTATAATATGACAGTGAATCTTCTGAGGCTTAACAATTATCTCGAATACGAAGATCATATCGACAAAGTCAAAGAAGAGAAGACTGCCATAGATGCCAAGCTTGCAGAATGGAAGGGCAAAAAAATTCCTGACAAGCTTCAGCAGTTATATGATGAATACGTGGCGGTCTATGAGCTGGCGATTGAGCCGGCAAATGAAGAGGATTCATTAAAACAGTTTGCAAAGGAATATCAGGATTGTCTGAAAAAATCAGAAGGAATCTATGATATGGTAGAAAACTGGGATAAATAATCAGAAGATGCGTCAATTTGGAATGTTCCAATTGACGCATTTTTGGTATAATAAAAGAGGTTTTGAAGAAAAAAACTGAAGGAGATACCTAAAAGTGAAAAAGACAGCAATAATCAATGTTACGATCATCAGACCTGATAAAATGATACCGGGCGGTGCAGTGGTTTTTGAGGGAGACAGAATCATTGATTTTGGTTCGATGAAGAATACAGAGATTCCGGATGATTGTGAAATCATAGATGGTTGCGGTCTTTACTGCGGACCGGGTCTTGTAGATATCCATACTCATGCAGGTAATAATGTATTTTTTACAGACGGACCTGAAGAGGCAGCGCAGGAGCACCTGAAGCATGGAACGACTTCGGTCTATCCGGCACTTTATTTCAGCTTTGACAGCAAAGGATATGTAGCTGCAATTAATTTCATCAGGAATGCCATGAAGGATGAACGCTGCAGAAACATTGCCGGTGTTTATATGGAGGGTCCGTTCCTGAACCCGAAGTACGGATGCGATAAAGAGAATAACCCGTGGCCTGCAGTTGATCGTGAAAAATATATGCCGGTGATAGAGGCTGCAAAGGATCTTGCATGTGTCTGGGCTGTTGCACCGGAGAGAGAAGGAATCTTAGATTATATCAATGATGTCAGAAGGCTCGCTCCGGATGCAGTATTTTCAGTTGCACATTCAGAGGCTGCACCGTGGGAGGTTGAGGCTCTCATGCCGTATGGACTGAAAATCGGAACACACCATACAGATGCAACAGGAAAATATCATGAGTATCCGGACCCTGAGATAGTAGGGGTCGGAGTTGATGAGGCTGTAAATATGAATGATGATATATATGCAGAGCTTATTGTTGACAGCCTTGGTGTTCATGTTCATCCATACATGCTGAGACTGATCAGGAAGATCAAAGGCGATGAAAAGATCATTCTTATATCAGATGCCTATGCCGCACACGGACCTGTTCCGGAGGGCTATGAAGGTGTTGATGATCTGAATTTTGATATAACAGGAGAGATTGCAGGCTCTAAGCTTACGCTTGATAAAGCATGCAGAAATATGATGAGACACACGGGAGCATCTCTGGTGAATGTATTTAAGTATGCGTCATTAAATCCGGCAAAAGCAATAGGCCTTAAGGACAGAGGAGAAATCGCAGTTGGAAAACGCGCGGACATGATTCTTGTTGACGGTGAAATGAATGTGAAGAAGGTCATCCACAGAGGGGAAATAATATGATATTCCTAGGCATTGATGCCGGCACGCAGGGAGTGAGGGCTACTGCTGCTGATGAGAATGGAAAACTGATTGCAAGTGCTCATAGACAATATGAGCACTTTAATCTTGCCGCTGAAGCAATGATTCCGAAGGGATACAGAGAACAGTCACCGGAAGAATGGTGGGATGCATGCAGACAGGTTCTTGGTGAGATTCGCTGTGATATAGAAAACCATGCAGGAAATGCCGTATGCCCGGTTGCAGCCATATGTATAGACGGAACGTCAGGAACCATAGTTCCTATGGATGAGGAAAACCGTCCCATAGGAAATGCAATCATGTATAACGATGTACGAGGTAACGGAGGGAAGGCACTTCCGAAGATAAAGTGGTGCAGAGAATATGGTGCCGGTCCGGAACACAGACAGGCTTCACGGTATGTGCATCATGCTGATTATCTGGCAGGAAAGCTCTCCGGAGTATATGGAGTTACAGACTGGTCCAATGCTCTTAAGTCCGGATATGATGTCAGAAGGGAAGAATGGACACCGGAGGCGAGAGAAGCATTTGGCACAGATCTTCTGAAGGTTGTTGCACCGGGAACAGAAATCGGTGAGGTACATATATGTGATGATGAACTTGCATATCTGAACGGTGCCAGACTGGTTGCAGGCGCAAGCGATGGATATATGAGTGCAGTGGCAACCTGTGCGGTCAATCCCGGTGAGTGGGCAAGCATCATAGGAACCACATTGATTCTCAAAGGAGTCACAACAGGTTTTATCGAAGACCCGAATGGCTGTGTGTATTGCCATAAGCATCCCCAGGGCTATTGGATGCCGGGCGGGGCAAGCAATGTAGGAGGACGCTGCCTGAATGAATGGTTCGGAGAAGAGAACTTCGCAGACCTGAACAGAAAAGCAGAGATGGAGACACCTACGGGTATTCTTGAATATCCGCTGATGGTAAACGGTGAGAGATTCCCGTTCCTGAATTCGGATTATCCGGGATTCGGAGATCACGGTAATTATACGGCTGTGATAGAAGGAATTGCTTATGTCGAGAGACTTTGCCTTGAAGAGCTTGAGAAACTGGGATGTGAAGTCGGGGATACGATATACAGTACGGGTGGTGCCTGCAAATCAGATGTATGGCTTCAGATACGTGCAGATGTGCTGGGCAGAACAATAAAGGTTCCGGAACTGACTGATGCAGCAATAGGCGGAGCCATGCTGGCAGCGGGAGCAGTGTATTACGACAGTCTCAGTGAGGCGGTTGCCCATATGGGACGCATAGCCAAAACGATAAAACCGCAAGGTCGGATATACGAAGATATATATAAACAGTTTAAGAAACAGGTCGAACTTGCAAAAAGGTGAAACTATGATTTACAAGGACTGCGATATCAGAGGTGTATATGGAGAAGAACTGACGCTCAAGGAAGTGCGTCTGATCGGACGTGCCATTGGAACCATGCTGAACGGTAAGAGCATCATAGTATGTGGAGATGTTAGGGTCAGTACAGGAGACATAAAGACCGAACTTACAGAAGGACTGTTGGAAACGGGAGCTGATATCATAGATATAGGAATAGTACCTACACCGTCAGCATATTTTGCTAAAAGCAGAGAATGCCTTGCCGCATATGCACTGGCCATTGTGACCGCTTCACACAATCCCGCGCAGTATAACGGAATAAAGCTTATGCTGGGTGATCTTCCTCCGACACCTCAGAAAATCAAAGAAATCGCAGAGCTTGTATCTTCAGGACAATTCAGATTTTCGCAGGGAAGAATCAGAAAAACAGACATTCTCGATGCCTATATCAGGAAAATGAAATCGCTTGCCGGAGAAAACGCCAAGTCGCTGAAGGTTGTTCTCGATATAGGTAACGGAACTACGGCCGGTATCGCCGGAAAAATATATAAAGAATGCGGATATGAAGTGATTGAAATATACGGCGAGGTTGATGGACGATTTCCAAACAGAAATCCCAATCCTGCAGATTTCAAAAACATAACAGAGGTATGTCACAGAGTTATACAGGAAAATGCGGATTTTGGTGTAGCCTTCGACGGGGACGGAGACAGAGCCGTCTTTATAGATGATAAGGGCAGACCTGTGATTAATGAGAAGGCACTTATCTTCCTGACGGCATCTAAAACAGAGGAAAACGGAAAGGCTTTTTCTGTTGTTTATGATCAGAAATGCAGCCGCATAGTTCCGGATGCCATAAAGAAAATGGGCGGTGAACCTATAAGAGAAAGAAGCGGCCATGCATTCATTAAAAAGTGTTTTCTGGATAACGGAAGCATACTTGGAGGCGAGATAAGCGGGCATTTCTTTTTCAGAGAACTGGGACATGATGATGGTATATATGCCGGGTTATGTCTGGGAACATATATCAGTAAACAAGGAAGACTGCTGTCAGAGATAGTTGACAGCATACCCGATCCTCATATATCTCCGGATCTCAGATATCAGGTAGCTTATGAGAATATGTCCGGTGTGCTGGAGCGGATTAAAGAAGATTATGCAGGATATCCCGTATCTACCTATGACGGAGTAAGGGTTGAGATGCCGGATGCATGGTTTTTAATCAGGAAATCGGTAACCGCTCAGGAAATGACACTCAGGATAGAAGCGGATTCAGCCACAAAAATGGATGAATTACGCCGAAAAATAGAGGAGCGGTATTTCGCACAATAAGAATTGTATGATATAATGAATTAGTTATGCGTTTGACTATAAATCCATGGTTCAGGTGACAGAATGGGAGAAAAACTCACACAGGCCGACATTGAGAAGCTGGAGGCCGAAATAGAATACAGAAAGGTTGAACTTCGACCGAAACTTACAGCAGCAGTAACTGAAGCAGCAGCGCAGGGAGACCGTTCAGAGAACTTCGAATATTACGCTGCTAAAAGAGCAAACAATCAGAACAATTCCAGAATCAATTACCTTGAGAAGATGATACGCTTTGCGGAGGTAATAGAAGATGAGTCAGCCAATGATGAAGTCGGACTGAACAAACTTGTAGAGATGCATTTTGAGGATGAAGATGAAACCGAGACTTATAAGATAGTAACGCCTATCAGAGGTCATTCACTTGATGGAAGAGTAAGTATTGAGTCTCCGCTTGGAAAGGCACTTCTGGGACATAAAGCAGGAGACAAGGTGTTTGTGGAGGTCAGCCCCGGAAACGGATATTATGTTATCATAGAATCAATAACACCGGATGATGCAGATGACGATATAAGATCGTTTTAGGAGGATATTAATGAAAACAACACTTGTAATTATGGCAGCCGGGATAGGCTCAAGATATGGACAGGGAATCAAACAGCTTGAAAAGGTCGGACCCGGCGGAGAGATGATAATAGATTATTCTGTTTATGATGCAAAGGAGGCAGGCTTTGATAAAGTCGTATTTATCATTCGCAAGGATCTGGAAGCAGATTTTCGTGAAGTTATAGGAAACAGAATGAGCACGATCATTCCTGTCGAATATGCATTTCAGGAGATGGACGACATTCCGGAGGGCTTTACAGTACCGGAGGGCAGAGTAAAGCCATGGGGAACAGGTCAGGCGGTTCTGTCATGCAAAGGGATCGTTAATGAACCGTTCTGTGTAATCAACGCAGATGATTATTACGGAAAAGAAGGATTCCGGATCGTACATGATTATATGATTAATCATATGAATATCGGGAGTGACGGAGCGGATACCGGAAAGTATGATATGTGTATGGCGGGATTTGAGTTGAGGAATACTCTCAGCGAAAACGGCGGTGTGACCAGAGGAGTATGCAGCGCAGATGAGAATCATATGCTGACTAAGGTCATAGAGACCTTTGATATCCAGATGCTGCAGGATGGAAAGGTTACGGCAGTTGATGAATTTAAGAATCCTGTTGATGGAGTAAAGGCGGATGATATAGTATCTATGAATCTCTGGGGACTTCCGCCGAAGTTTATTGATGAGATAGAAACAGGTTTTACAGATTTCCTGAAGGCACGCGGTACAGAACTCAAAAGCGAGTATCTGCTCCCGTCT
Organism: Lachnospiraceae bacterium; assembly: GCA_045616865.1. Classification (GTDB taxonomy): domain Bacteria; phylum Bacillota; class Clostridia; order Lachnospirales; family Lachnospiraceae; genus Darwinimomas. The sequence continues at coordinate 17,849 of JAZLHO010000044.1, forward strand.
ATAATCAATAACAGTATTCAGAAAGCCAATGGAACAGTAAAGGTGCTTGAAAGCCATGATAAATGGTTTGGGGTTACCTATCATGAAGATAAAGAGTATGTAGTTAACAGTATCAGGGAACTGATCAAAAACGGAGTATACCCGGAGCATCTATATGTATAATCTTGATTTTAAAAAACCATGCCATGTTCATATGATCGGAATCGGTGGAATAAGTATGAGCGGTCTTGCTCAGATTCTTCTGAAGGCAGGATTTACACTCAGCGGGTCTGATAATAAACGATCCGAGCTTACAGAAAGACTGGAGAACGAAGGAGCGTATATCCTTTATCAGCAGAAACCGGAAAATCTTACCGATGATATCGATGTAGTAGTTTATACTGCAGCTGTTAAACCGGGAAATCCGGAGTATGATGCATGCGTGGAACGTGAGATTCCCATGCTTACAAGAGCAGAGCTGTTAGGACAGCTTATGAAAAACTATGAACATTCCATAGCGATAAGCGGAACTCACGGAAAGACAAGCGTGACCTCTATGATCACACATATTCTTCTTGCAGCAAAGAAGGATCCGACAGTATCGGTAGGCGGCATGCTTCCGATAATTGGAGGAAACTTCCATATCGGCGGAAGAGATATGTTTGTGACAGAGGCATGTGAATATACGAATTCTTTTCTCAGCTTCTATCCCACACTGGGAGTAATACTGAATATCGAAGCAGATCATCTGGACTTTTTCAAGGACCTTGATGATATCAGGAATTCATTCAAGCTGTTTGTCCGTACACTTCCACAGGACGGCAGCGGTACTGTAGTTATCTGCGATCTCATAGATGATTATAAGCAGATCGTCGAGGGCTTTAACGGAAGCGTGATTACCTTCGGAAGCAGGGAAGCAGATATATATGCTGATAATATCACATTTGATGAAAATGCATTTGCAGGCTTTGACCTTTACATCAGAGGTAAATATGTAGATAATATCAAGCTGCATATTCCGGGTGAGCATAATGTCCGTAATGCACTTGCTGCGATTGCGGTAGCTGTAAAACTCGGAATAGATGAAAAGGTATTCAAAGACGGACTGGCAGGCTACGGCGGAGCCAAAAGACGATTTGAAAAGAAGGGCGGATTTGGAGAGGATATAGTTATTTTTGATGATTATGCACATCATCCGCAGGAAATCGAGGCAACGCTCAGAGCAGCGCAGCATTATCCTCATAAAAGAATAGTCTGTGTATTTCAGCCGCACACCTATACCAGAACCAAATCATTGCTGAAGGATTTTGCGAAAGCACTGGCACTTGCAGATATGATAGTTATGCCGGACATATATCCTGCAAGAGAGACAGATACTCTGGGGGTCAGCTCGAAGACAGTGACAGATCTCATCAACAAGGCAGAGGAAAATGAAGGACGTCCGGCAAAAGCATATTACGTTCCTACCTTCGGGGAGGTTGAAACCTTCCTTCTCGGAGAATTAAAGGCCGGTGATATGTGTATCACGATGGGAGCCGGAGATGTATATCTCATAGGTGAAAGATTATTGGGTAATTAAGCATTTGAGAATCAGAACAGCAAAAACCGAACAGACCATGGTTCCAAATGAGTTTATCGATGAACTCATGTCCGGAACGAACGGAGAGTATGTAAAGGTATATCTTTACATGCTGCGGCATGCCGGAGAGGAAATTTCCGAGGAAAATGTGGCCGATGCGCTGAATCTTACCTGCAGGGATGTGAGCAGGGCTATCAGCTACCTTGAAGGCATAGGAGTACTGGAAGGAATAGAAGATCGCCAGCAGCCGGAATCGAAGCCGGATATAGTTGCATTGGAAAGTGACGGGGAATTCAGAGCGCTTTTCACTGAACTGAAAAAATATCTGTCCGCAGAGGGCAAGGTGCCGTCGCAGAAGGATGTCGATGTGCTGGCATATATGTATGACACACTCAAAATGCCACCGGAGATGATAGAATATCTGCTTGACGCGTGCAGGTTAAAACATAAGGCAAGTCTCAGATATGCAGAGAAGATCGCGCTTGACTGGCATTCGAGAGGCATCAGAACAGTGGATGAGGCGAGGAAGGATACATCACTGTTTACAGAAGAATTCGGAACTGTAAAAAGCTATCTCGGTTTGGGTTCAAGAGACCTTGCGCCGCCGGAAACAGAATATATACTCAAATGGCTGAGAAAATACAGAATGCCAATGAATCTTATAAAGGAAGCATGTTCAAGAACTATATTGCAGACAGGAAAAGCAACCTTTTCATATGCAGACAAAATTCTGACAGAGTGGAAGAATAAGGGAGTGCATTCAGACGATGAACTCAAAACTCTGGATGATGAACACAGAGCATCGCAGGAAGAAATAAAAAAATCAGCACAGGGTAAAAAGACAAAAAACGGTTTTCATAACTTTGAAGAACGTGATAAGAAGATAGATGAGGATATCTTAGATAAATTCAATGATCTCATTAAGTGATTACAATTCAATAATGCGTGAGTATGATGAACTTCAGAGACAGGACAGAGCAGCAAGAGATGCCCGGGTCGAAGAGGTGTATGAGCGTGTGCCGGAAATCAGAGAGCTTGATGAAAGCAGGGGAACGGTTGCATTGGCCCTTGTAAGAGAAAGAAAGAATGATGATATAACAAGTGCATTTGCAAGTATCAGAAAACAAAAAGAAGACCTGTTGAAAAAAGCAGGCTTTCCTGTCGATTACATGGAAATGAAGTACACCTGTCCGGACTGCCAGGATACAGGATACAGTCTTGGAAGAAAGTGCCATTGCCTGATCGCCCGTGAAAGCAAAGTATTGTACGCACAGTCCAATATACAGAATGTTCTTTGCAAAGAGAATTTTGATATGCTCGATGAATCAGTGTACAGTGACAGGGAGCATATGTCGAAGGTTGTCAGATACTGCAGGAAATTTGCCGATGAGTTTGGAACGGGAACCGGAAAGAAAAACATACTGTTTACGGGAAACACGGGAACAGGTAAGACCTTCCTGTGTAACTGCATCGCAAAGGAACTGATGGAGAAGCATTACTCCGTAATATATCTCTCGGCTATAGAGATGTTTGATGTTATGGCTCAGGCCAGGATACATCATACCGAAGATGAAATGCTGAATGAGCTGTATGAAAGATTGTTCGAATGTGATGTTCTGGTCATTGATGATCTGGGGAGCGAACTCACGAATTCTCTTACCAATTCGAATCTGTTTTTCCTGATCAATCACAGGATGCAGGGAGATAAGACTACTATCATATCTACAAATCTGAGCATCAATACATTGAGAGATGTATATACAGAAAGAGTAACAAGCAGAATAATAAATGCATATGATATTATTCCGGTTATCGGAGATGATATCAGGTTAAACAACCGCTGAAGAGGAGATAATTATGGCTGAAGAAAAAATCGAGACAGGAAAACTTGAAAATGCTGCGATACTGGACAGTATAGAGACTATACCTGTAGGACCGCTAGGGCTGGTGCCGCTCGACAGCTGCATGGAGCTCGGCAGAAAAATAGACTGGTATCTCACAAAATGGAGAAATGACAGAGACGGAGAGCACAACAAATCTCTGGAGTTCGTGGGTTATCAGAGGGACAGCTATATCATCAAATCAAAAATCAGCCGTTTCGGAACGGGCGAGGGAAAGGGCACTATTTCCGAATCCGTAAGAGGAGATGATCTGTATATTATAGTCGATGTATGTAATTACTCAATGACCTATAATATGTGCGGAAAGAAAAACCATATGAGTCCCGATGATCATTATGCAGATCTGAAACGTATCATTGCTGCTGCAGCAGGTAAGGCACGAAGAATCAATGTCATCATGCCATTCCTCTATGAAGGCCGTCAGCACAGACGTACAGGAAGAGAATCGCTGGACTGTGCACTTGCGCTTCAGGAGCTTGCAGCAATGGGAGTAGATAATATAATCACCTTTGATGCGCATGACCCGCGTGTTCAGAATGCCATCCCGCTGAAGGGTTTTGAGACTGTACAGCCGATATATCAGTTTATCAAGGCTTTGCTCAGAGCAGAAAAAGATCTTACGGTTGATTCATCACATATGACGATAATAAGCCCTGATGAAGGCGGAATGAGCAGAGCGATATACTTTGCCAACATGATGGGACTGGATGTCGGAATGTTCTATAAGAGAAGAGATTATTCAAGAATAGTCGAGGGACGAAATCCGATCATAGCTCATGAGTATCTCGGAAGCTCGGTAGAGGGTAAGGATGTAATCGTAGTGGATGATATGATATCATCCGGTGAGAGTATGCTCGAGGTTGCCAAGGCACTTAAAGAGAGAAAGGCCAAAAGGGTATTCATCTGCTCAACATTCGGACTGTTCACAAATGGTCTCACGATGTTCGATAAGTATTATGAAGAGGGCATCATAGAGAGAGTACTGACGACCAATGCCACATATCAGACACCTGAACTGCTGAATCGTGAATATTATATAAGTGTAGATTTAAGCAAGTACATCGCACTTATCATAGACAGACTTAATCATGATCTATCAATCAATGAACTTATGATTCCGACCGGTCGAATCAAGAATGTTCTTAATAAATACAAGGAAGGAATAGAAATCTAATGGCAGAGGATAAAAAATTAGTCCAGGAAATCACTTCTATGAGTGAGGATTTCGCACAGTGGTATACAGATGTTGTAAAAAAGGCGGAGCTGTGTGACTATACAAGTGTAAAAGGATGTATGGCGATAAAGCCTGCAGGATATGCGATCTGGGAGAACATCCAGGCTGAACTCGACAGACGTTTTAAGGAGACAGGCGTAAAGAACTGCAATATGCCTATGTTCATTCCGGAAAGCCTTCTTCAGAAGGAATCGGATCATGTTGAGGGTTTTGCACCTGAGGTTGCATGGGTAACTCAGGGAGGACTTGAGCCGCTTCAGGAGAAGCTTTGCGTACGCCCGACATCAGAGACACTTTTCTGTGATTACTACAACAGAAATGTGCATTCATACCGTGATCTTCCACAGGTACTGAATCAGTGGGTGTCTGTAGTCCGCTGGGAGAAAACCACACGACCGTTCCTTCGTTCCAGAGAATTCTTATGGCAGGAGGGACATACAGCCCATGCTACAGCTGAAGAGGCTGAGGCAAGGACAATTCAGATGCTCAATGTCTATGCTGATTTTTGTGAGGAGTTTCTGGCGATTCCGGTTGTCAAAGGCCGTAAGACAGATAAGGAGAAATTCGCAGGAGCCGAAGCAACATATACTATCGAATCACTTATGCATGACGGTAAAGCTCTTCAGTCAGGAACATCACATAATTTCGGTAACGGATTTGCAAAAGCTTTTGATATCCAGTTTGCGGATAAAGACAATACACTTAAGTATGTATACCAGACATCATGGGGTATGACTACACGTATGATAGGCGCACTCATCATGGTACATGGAGATGATTCGGGACTTAAGCTTCCGCCAAGAGTTGCACCTACACAGGTTATGATAGTTCCTATCATGCAGAAGAAGGAAGGTGTGCTTGAAAAGGCAGCGGAGCTTCTGGCGAGACTTAAAGCGTCAGGAATTCGCGCAGAGCTTGATGATTCAGATAAGTCACCGGGATATAAATTCGCTGATTGTGAAATGAGAGGAATCCCGCTCCGCGTTGAGATAGGACCTAAGGATATAGATGCAGATAAATGTGTATTTGTACGTCGTGATACACGTGAGAAAACGGATGCAGCATTGTCCGAGCTTGAAACAAAGGCATCGGAAATGCTTGATACCATCCAGCGGGATATGTATGAAGCAGCCAAAGCACACAGGGATTCACATACTTATGTTGCAGCCAATATGGATGAATTCACAGATACCATCAATAATAAACCCGGCTTCATCAAGGCTATGTGGTGCGGCTGCAGAGAGTGTGAAGATAAGATCAAAGAACTTACGGCAGCTACTTCACGCTGTATGCCGTTTGAACAGGAAACACTTTCCGACAAGTGTGTATGCTGCGGAAAGCCGGCAACCAAAATGGTTTACTGGGGCAGAGCATATTAATTGATGAGATTACCGGGAGAAGTAGAAAACATTATAAGAATGCTTAAAGACAACACCCACGATGCATACATCGTGGGTGGTTGTGTTCGTGATACCTTATTGAAAAGGACTCCGGATGACTGGGACATAACCACTGATGCGAAACCGGAAGAGGTCAAAAAAATATTCCGCAAAACGATAGACACAGGGATAGAACACGGTACAGTCACCGTGCTTATGGGAGGCAGAGGCTTTGAAGTCACAACCTACCGTGTGGACGGAGATTACAGCGACCATAGAAGACCTGATTCAGTGACATACACAGATAACCTGCTTGAGGATCTGAAACGCCGTGATTTTACCATCAATGCCATGGCTTATAATCATGATAAAGGACTTGTAGATGCATTCGGTGGACAGGATGACCTGAAAAAGGGCATAGTACGCTGCGTGGGAGACCCTGATGAAAGATTCACGGAGGATGCTCTGCGTATACTTCGGGCTATAAGGTTTTCAGCACAATTAGGATTTGACATAGAAGACAATACACTTCGGGCAATATCATCTCATGCAAAGGATCTTCCGGCAGTTTCAGCCGAAAGGATACTGGTTGAACTGAATAAGACGATTCATTCTGCACATCCTGAGAAAATGAACCTCATCTGGAAGCTTAGAGTGTCAGAATATATATGTAAGCATTTTTCACTGATAAGAGATGCAGCAGGCCTTAAGGAAGGATATACGGGATCATGGGCTGCATTGTTGCGTGACAATTCTGCAGATGATGTAAGACTGATACTCAGGGATCTGAAATCAGATAATGAGACACTGGGCAGAACTGCCGCACTGGTTTCTGAATATAAGAATGCTTTTCCGGAAACAGAAACGGATATCAGGCACATTTTGCACAGAATAGGACCTGAACTGTTTGATGAACTTATGGATCTGTTCGAGTCAGGGGGGATTTCAAAAACTGATACGGACAGGATAAGAGACATAAAAGCCGGAATCATCAAAGCCGGGGATGCATATACATTGAAAATGCTGGCAATAACAGGCAAAGAGCTGAAGGATCTGGGATGTGAGCCGGGACCGGAGCTGGGGGATATACTTGATGAACTGCTGGAGGCTGTCATATGTGATCCGGGTAAGAATGATTTTGAAACACTCAAAGAGAGGGCTGTCCGACTGATAGATTCAAAAGGATGACATAAAAGCCTGCAAATGAAAACAGGACCTCTGCGAGAAGGTCCTGCTCCTGCCTTCCTTTCGGTCGGCACATATTGGTTTGGAAGGGGTTAGTTATGGAACTTGCATCTCATCGATGCAATTACATGATATCAATCATATGTGTCTAAATTGTGGAGCTAAAATAAAAAAAGAATAAACAAAATGAAAAAAACTTTTACAAATTGATTCTATTTAGTATAATTAGTTCACGTGAATTGGAGGAAACAACCAATGTTTGGATTACATTCATATGATATGGGAATCGATCTCGGTACAGCCAGCATTCTTGTATACATCAAGGGCAAGGGCGTAGTTCTTAAGGAGCCGAGTGTTGTCGCTATAGATAAGGATAATGACAAGGTAATGGCAATCGGTGAGGATGCCAGACTGATGATCGGAAAAACCCCCGGCAATATCGTTGCTGTCAGGCCGCTTCGTCAGGGTGTTATCTCGGATTATACGACAACTGAAAAGATGATAAAGTATTTCATCAATAAGGCTATAGGCAGGAAAACCTTCCGCAAGCCGCGAGTTGCAGTATGTATTCCTTCCGGAGCAACTGAGGTTGAAAAGAAAGCTGTAGAGGATGCAACTTATCAGGCAGGAGCAAGAGAGGTTTCCATCATTGAGGAACCTGTTGCAGCTGCTATAGGTGCCGGAATCGACATAGGAAAGCCATGCGGCAATATGATTGTTGACATCGGAGGTGGAACAACAGATATCGCAGTTATCTCTCTGGGAGGACCGGTAGTAAGTACTTCACTGAAGATCGCAGGTGATGATTTTGATGAAGCTATCGTCAGATTCATGAGAAAGAAACACAATCTTCTCATAGGTGACAGGACAGCTGAGGATATAAAGGTTGAAATAGGCGCAGCTTATAAGAGACCGGAGATGCTTACCATGGAGGTAAGAGGAAGAAACCTCGTTACGGGACTTCCGAAGACTATCGTTGTAACAAGTGATGAGACACTTGATGCTCTCAGCGAGACCTGTGTTCAGATAGTTGATGCAGTTCATAATGTTCTTGAGAGAACTCCGCCTGAGCTTGCGGCAGATATTTACGAGAGAGGTATCGTTCTGACAGGAGGCGGATCATTGCTTTCCGGACTTGATACACTGCTTCAGGAAAAGACGGGAATCAATACTTATGTTGCAGATGATCCTCTTACAGCAGTTGCTGTCGGAACAGGAAAATTCATAGAATTCCAGCATGGAGAAGGAGTAGACGAAAAACAAAAGGAATTAGACAATCTGAAGTGATTTCCGGTTTTGTAGAAAAAATAGTCTATAAGAATAATGATAACGCGTACTGCGTACTTGAAGTGTCCTCAAAGGGAGATGATTATATCCTTGTGGGGACATTTCCTTATATTGCAGAAGGTGATTATATCAATGCGGAAGGCAGTATGGTGCTTCATCCTGTATACGGGGAGCAGATGCAGGTCACAAGCTACGAATTAAAGGAACCGGATGATATCACCGGTATAGAAAAGTATCTTTCTTCAGGTGCAATTAAGGGAATCGGCAAGGGACTTGCAACAAGGATAATCAAAAAATTTGGTGACGAAACGATAAGAGTCATAGAAGAACAGCCTGAACGTCTGGCAGAAGTAAAAGGTATCTCCGAACGGATGGCGATGGAAATCAGTGCTCAGGTCGAGGAAAAGAAGGACATGCGCACAGCGATGCTGTATCTGGCTAAATATGGAATCAGCATGCGCCTCGCACATAAGATATATCAGGCATACGGTGCGGAGATTTATTCGATAATTGAAAAAAATCCATATCAGCTGGCAGAAGATATAGTCGGAATAGGATTTAAAATTGCGGATGAAATCGCCGGAAGAGTGGGTTTTAAAGCCGATTCAGAGTACAGGATAAAAAGCGGGATACTGTATGTTCTCTCTCAGGCAGGCGCTAACGGACATATGTATCTTCCGAAGGATGAACTTGCAGAAAACTGCCGTCAGCTTCTGGGAGAAGAAGCAGGACCGGTGACAGATATTCTGGATAATATGCAGTTTGATAAAAAGATTATCATAAAGGATGACAATGTATATTCAGCATCATCTTATTATACTGAACTGAATATCGCGAGACTCCTTATCGGGATCAATGCTTCCGTACCTCTGAGCATTATCACCGGCGGACCCGGAACGGGGAAAACTACCAATATAAAAAAATATATAGAGAAATATGAAAAAGAAGGTCTGGAAATCGCCTGTGCAGCTCCGACCGGACGTGCGGCAAAACGGATGGAGGAAGCAACCGGACATCAGGCAAGTACCATTCACAGACTTCTGGAGGTTACTGCGGTCAGTATGGCAGATGCGGGACAAGGCAGCGGGACGGAAGCATTGGAAAGCATTGAAGGTATACGGTTTGCAAGAAATGAAAGCTGCCCGTTAGAGTATGATGTCATAATAATAGATGAGATGAGCATGGTGGATGCATATCTCATGAATGCATTGCTCAAGGCGATCGTTCCCGGTACAAAGCTTATACTGGTCGGAGATGTAAATCAGCTCCCGTCGGTAGGCCCCGGAAATGTACTGAAGGATATAATTGCATCAGGCTGTTTTGATGTCATGAAGCTGACTAAGATATACAGACAGGATGAACAAAGTGACATCATAATAAATGCACATAAGATGACAGACGGTGATCCGGTCGATGTGACGAAATCAAGTAAGGATTTTCTGTTTGTAAAACGCAGTGAACCGGACCAGATCATCGCAGCGATGCTGACGCTTGTCAAAAACAAGCTGCCGGAATATGTTGATGCAGATATAGAAGATATTCAGGTCATGAGTCCCATGAAAAAGGGAGCACTCGGGGTTGAACGGCTCAATACTATCCTGCAGGCGCATCTGAATCCTCCGTCCGGGAACAAGGCGGAGAAAGAGATCAATTCGCAGATATGGCGCGAGGGCGACAAGGTAATGCAGATACGCAACAATTACAGGCTCGAGTGGGAAGTGCGTAATCATAGAGGCTTTGCCGAAAAACGCGGTGAGGGAATATATAACGGTGACATCGGTATCATCCGTGAGATAAATACTTTTGCTGAAGAAATCAGTGTGGAATTTGATGAGGGGAGAATTGCCACATATGGTTTTTCAAATATGGACGAACTGGAGCTGGCGTATGCCATCACGATACACAAATCACAGGGAAGCGAGTACCCGGCGGTTGTGATCCCGGTTCATCAGGGGCCTAGGATGCTTATGACCAGAAATCTGATCTATACTGCAGTTACGAGAGCACAGAAATGTGTGACTCTGATCGGGCTGCCTGAATATTTTGAGGGGATGTGTGAGAACACACAGGAGATGAAACGTTATTCCGGTCTCTGCGAAAGGCTGATTGAATTATATTATTGATACAATTGTTGAAAGTCTGTTTCCGCGAACATGTCCGCTATGCGGTGAGATAGTGATGCCCAGAGGCAGTCTTATTTGCAGGGAATGCCTTAAAGAACTTTCGTTTGTCCGGTATCCGATATGCCGGAAATGCGGGAAACAGGTTTTAACAGAAACACAGAAAATCTGTTATGACTGTTCACGTACGAACAGAAGCTTTTCAGCAAACAGAGCCCTGCTGAATTATGATGACAATGCGCGGCGCTGCATGGTTGGCATCAAATACAAAAATCATCGCGAACATGTGGAACTGTTTGGGAAAATGATGGCACGCCGGCTGGGTGATTTCATTATCGGAGAAAACCCGGATTATCTCATTCCGGTTCCGGTGCATCCGTCACGTCTCAGGGCAAGAGGATATAATCAGGCTGAACTGCTCGCGGAAGTGATAGGCAGCGAACTGGGGATACCGACACGAACAGACATTTTATACAGGAAAAAACAAACAGAAGCCATGAAAAGTCTCAATCCGTTGGAGAGACTTGCAAACCTTGATGAGGCATTTGCGATTGAAAAGGATAATATTCCTTCAAAAACAAGACGGGTAATGCTGGTTGATGATATCTATACGACCGGGGCTACGATAGAGACCTGCAGCAAGATATTGTGTTCGGCAGGCCTTGAAACCGCCTCAATTTGTGTCTGTATCGGATCGGATATTTAATTGTTGACGAGGCCTGAAATCTATGCTAATATACTTAAGCGACTGATTTCGGGTCTTTTTTTTTCGGCTCGTTTTTGTTTTGCAGTCAGTTTTTGTGTGTAAAAAAGTTTTTGGAGGAGACAACAATGCGTACAAAGATCACCCTGGCTTGTACAGAGTGCAAGCAGAGAAACTACGATATCACAAAGGATAAGAAAACTCATCCGGATCGTATGGAAACAAAGAAGTATTGCAGATTCTGCAAGAAGCATACTATGCATAAGGAGACAAAATAATGTCTGATAACACAGCAGCTAAGAAACCCGGATTTTTCAAGGGTGTAGCTAATGAATTTAAGAAAATCATATGGCCAAACAAAGAGACATTAACCCGTGAGACGATTGCAGTTATTTTCTTTTCTGTTGTGATCGGACTCATCATTGCTCTTCTTGACTGGGTGTTCCAGTTAGGTTTAGGTCTTATTATTAAATAATCAGGTGGTTTTATGGCAGATACAGCGCATTGGTATGTAGCTCATACCTATTCGGGTTATGAGAATAAAGTCAAGGTCGATATCGAGAAAACCATTGAGAACCGTGGGCTTCAGGATCAAATCTTTGAAGTCAGTGTTCCGATGCAGGCCGTTACTGAAATAAAGAACGGTGTAGAGAAGACCTCTGACAAGAAGATGTTCCCGGGATATGTGCTCGTCAACATGATCATGAATGATGACACATGGTATGTTATCCGTAATACACGTGGTGTTACAGGTTTCGTAGGACCGGGTTCAAAGCCTGTTCCGCTTTCTCCGGAGGAGATGGTAGCATTAGGCTTTGGCGTTCCGGAGGGAACAGTTCTTCATGAGAAGAAGGTTATCATTGATTTCGCGGAGGGCGATTCAGTTCGTGTTATTTCAGGTGCATGGAAGGATACCGTCGGTATCATCACCGGAATCAATGAGAAGAAGAAGACAGTATCCATGAACGTTGAGATGTTCGGTAGAGAAACAAAGGTGGAATTAGGCTTCTCTGATGTCAGAAAGCTTTGATTCATTATATACGTGGGAGGGTTTCCCGCTAATACCACAGGAGGAAAGATATGGCAAAGAAAGTTATTGGTTTTATCAAGTTACAGATTCCTGCAGGCAAGGCAACTCCGGCTCCGCCGGTTGGACCTGCTCTTGGACAGCACGGAGTCAACATCGTTGAATTCACAAAGCAGTTCAACGCAAAGACAGCTGACCAGGGTGATACTATCATTCCGGTTATCATCACTGTTTACGCAGACAGATCTTTCAGTTTCATCACAAAGACTCCACCTGCAGCAGTACTTATCAAGAAGGCATGTAAGATCCAGAAGGGTTCAGGCGTTCCGAACAAGACAAAGGTAGCAGTTCTTTCAAAAGAAGATTGCCGCAAGATTGCTGAGACAAAGATGAAGGATCTCAACGCAGCTTCAGTAGAAGCAGCAATGAGCATGATCGCAGGTACAGCACGCTCTATGGGCGTTACCATGGAAGAATAATAGGGGAGGAGAATAGATATGAAACACGGAAAAAGATATCTTGAAGCTGCAAAGCTTGTAAACCGCGCTAATTTCTATGATGCTGAAGAAGCAATCGCCCTTCTCAAGAAGACAGCTAGCGCAAAGTTTGATGAAACTATTGAATTACATGTACGTACAGGTTGTGACGGTCGTCATGCAGAGCAGCAGATTCGTGGTGCTGTAGTACTTCCAAACGGAACAGGTAAGACGGTTAAGATCCTTGTTTTCGCTAAGGGTGCTAAGGTAGACGAAGCTCAGGCTGCAGGCGCTGATTATGTTGGCGGAGACGAGCTTATCCCGAAGATCCAGAACGATGGTTGGCTTGATTTCGACGTAGTAGTAGCAACACCTGATATGATGGGCGTTGTAGGACGTCTTGGTAAGGTTCTCGGTCCTAAGGGACTTATGCCGAACCCGAAGGCTGGTACAGTAACTATGGATCTCACAAAGGCCATTGCTGATATCAAAGCAGGTAAGGTAGAGTATCGTCTTGACAAGAGCAACATCATCCATGTTCCGCTCGGCAAGGCATCATTTGAAGAGGCTAAGCTCGCTGAGAACTTCCAGACAATTATCGATGCACTTAACAAGGCTAAGCCTGCATCACTCAAGGGTACATATATGAAGAGTGCTATCCTTACTTCAACAATGGGCCCTGGTATCAAGCTTAACACAGCTAAGTTCAGCAATTAAACAAGATGGAACATTGTAACATCCTATGATTTACAAATCCTGACTCGCATGTTACAATTAAAAAGCATTTACCGAAGACAGCAGGTACCGAGAGGTTTAATGCGCAAGCACCCGCCGAGGAAAGAATAATCGTATGATTTCATTTCGCTGTCTTCAGAATACGAAGACAGCGTTTTTATTTCGAGTAAATGCCTTTAATAAAACTATAAAAATAAGGAGGAAGGCATGAAGAATTCTAAAGTTGATCTTAAGAAGCCGATTGTTGAAGAAATCGCAGCTGCACTTAAGGACGCCAAGGGAGCCGTACTGGTTAACGCACGCGGACTTACAGTTGCTCAGGACACAAAGCTTCGTAAGAGCTTGAGAGAAGCAGGCGTAACTTATAAGGTTTATAAGAACACTATGGTTAAGCTTGCAGCACAGGGAACAGATTATGAGCAGTTCAATCCGCTTCTTGAGGGACCTACAGCTCTGGCTGTATCTTCAACAGATGAGACAGCACCTGCACGTATTCTGTACAACTTCGCAAAGGACGCAAAGACAGATAAGCTTGTACTTAAGGGCGGAATCGTAGGCGGTGAGTTCTATGATGAGAACTCAATCCAGATTATCGCTACCATCCCTTCAAGAGACGAGCTTCTCGGAAGACTCTTTGGCAGCATGAAGAGCCCTGTTACAAACTTCGCACGTGTGCTTAATCAGATCGCTGAAAAGGGCGGCGCAGCAAACTGTGAAGCAGCACCTGCAGCAGAGGAAGCTCCTGCAGAGGCATCGGCAGCAGAATAATTATTCTGCGAGTGAAACTATCAAAAACAATCAAAATTTCGTAAAGGAGAATATATCATGGCAAAGTTAACAACAGCTGAGTTTATCGATGCTATAAAGGAATTATCAGTTCTTGAGCTCAATGAGCTTGTAAAGGCTTGTGAGGAAGAGTTTGGCGTATCTGCAGCAGCAGGCGTTGTAATGGCAGGACCGGCAGCAGGCCCGGCAGTAGAAGAGAAAGATGAGTTCGACGTAGAGCTTACAGAAGTAGGTTCAGAGAAGGTTAAGGTTATCAAGGTCGTTCGTGAAATCACAGGTCTTGGACTTAAGGAAGCAAAGGATCTCGTTGACGGAGCTCCTAAGATGGTTAAGGAAGCAGCTGCTAAGGCAGAAGCTGAAGACATCAAGAAGAAACTTGAAGAAGTTGGCGCAAAGGTTACACTTAAATAATAAGCAACAAGCGCAGATAATAAAAAGAGGTATCCTGGCAAGTTTACTTGCAACAGGGTACCTCTTTTTATTATCAAGTTGGTGACATCATTTATGATGTCGCCAACGTCATCGAGCGACGAAGACGCGAGATGGCGCATGATGCGGAATGCAGGCTTGCCTGTAAATCCGCTCTATTTTTTTCTTGATGTTAACACAGGAGTGCAAAAAATGATAAAATAAAGAAGGGAGGGAATATTAAATGAGAATCGCAGCTTTGGATGGAAATACTATCGGATATAAAAGAAGTGACTGGGACGAACTGAAGAAGTTCGGTGAATATGATATGACAGAATTCGGTGACAGTACATCCGAAGAGACTGTTATTGATTTCATCGCAGATGCAGAAATAGTTCTGACCAATAAAGTGGTTATTAACCGTAGAATCATGGATGCCTGCCCGAAACTCAGGATGATACAGGTACTGGCGACAGGATACAATGTTGTGGATACAGAGTATGCAAGAGAAAAAGGTATCGTAGTCAGCAATGTTCCGTCCTACAGTACAATGTCTGTCTGCCAGCATACCATAGGGCTTCTTCTGGAGATATGCAACCGCATCGGTTATCATGACGGAAAGGTTCATGAAGGGAAATGGTTTGAGAGCAGGTCATTTAGCTTCTGGGATTATGAACTGATGGAATTGCAGGGGAAAACGCTGGGAATAATCGGTTTCGGAACCATCGGAAGGGCAGTGGCAAAGGCGGCGAACGGACTTGGAATGAAGATACTTGCATACACACCTCACCCAAAGAATGATGTCGAAGTTCCGGTTGATTTTGTTGATCTTGATACGCTGCTGAAGGAATCGGATGTTATTACCCTTCACTGCATGATGAGTGATGAGACCAGAGAACTGATTCGCCGCGAAAACATTGAAAAGATGAAGGACGGAGTAATCCTGATAAACACCTCCAGGGGTCAGGTACTGAATGAAGCAGATGTGGCGGACGCACTTAAATCAGGCAAAATTCTGGCAGCAGCGGTAGATGTGGTTTCATCGGAGCCGATCCGAAATGATAATCCCCTGCTTTCTGCACCGAACTGTTTTATCACACCGCATATTGCATGGGCAACCGTAGAAGCAAGGCGGAGATTATTTGAAATCACGATAGATAATATAAAACAATATATTGCGGGAAATCCTGTAAATGTGGTAAACAGATAATAGTTATATATTATCCGGAAGGAATAATGTGAAAATATAAGAATGACGGTACTGTACTTTATAATTGCATGGTTGTGCACACTGGCGGGAGACTGGTTTCTGTCAGTTACTCAGACACACCTGACAGCAGGTGTAGCGTTGTTTTGTGTGGTACAGACTATGTATATGCTGTATCTGAAACCGTCACGCAGAAATCTGGCTGCAAGACCGATTATACTGGTCGCGGGTATCTGTGTTCTCGGATTGATAAAGATGATTACAGTGCAGAATATCCTTGCGGTGCTTGATATTACATTGCTCGGAATGAATGTAGCCTGTGCATGGCAGCAAAGCAGAAAAATCAGAAGAAGGTTGCTTTTTGCAGTCGGCTTGTCACTGTTTTTCTGCTGTGATGTGTGTGTCGGTCTCAGATCGATACTTCCGCAGGAACTGTCGACCTTGATGCTGATACTTATATGGTTTTTTTATCTTCCATCACAGATCATCATCGTGATTTATGGAATCAAAGAGATAAAAATGCGATATAATGGATAAAGATGAATTATTACAGGAGGGCACATCTATGGAGCATCATTCATACAGAACTCAGGGAACCTGCTCATCAAAAGTGAGCTTTGATCTTGAGGGGAATAAAGTATATAATATTCTTTTTGACGGCGGGTGTGATGGCAATCTGAAGGCACTGTCAAAGGTTCTTGACGGATGGACCGTTGAAGATATAGAAGCAAAGCTTAAAGGCAATACATGTGGGTTCAAGTCGACCTCCTGCGCGGATCAGCTTGCCATAGCTGTTCGCAAGGCAGCTCAGGGATGAACTGATAAGGAACAAACCGGAAAAGTTTTAGACGAAAGAAAGGACTGAAAATGAAGCTGAGTCGTATAATATATGGGTGCGCGTCAAAGGCAATGATTGCAGGAGAGGACGTTTGCGAATTACTGGATAAGGTTTTTGAATCCGGAGTTAATGTATTTGATACCGCAGAAAACTACGGGTTGAGTGAATGTTCTCTGGGCAACTGGATATCATCAAGACACAACAGAGAAAAGATACATATTATTACAAAGGGATGTCATCCGTACGACAGAGACAGGGTCACACCGGAGGATTTGAAGACAGATTTGGAACAGTCATTTTCCCGTCTGAAAACGGATTATGTAGATACTTATCTTCTTCACAGGGATGACTCCAAGGTTCCGGTAGGACCTTTGGTTGAGATATTGAATGAATATCATAAAGCAGGGAGAATAGGACGATTCGGTGGATCAAACTGGACATCAAAACGGATTAAAGAGGCAAATAAATATGCAGCTGATCACGGACTTGAACCATTTACTATTTCAAGCCCGCACTACGGTATAGCAGTACAAAGCAGGGACCCGTACGGAGGAAGTGACGGGTGCGTCAATATTTCCGGTCCGGGGATGGAAGCAGAAAGAGAATTTTATGAGATCAGCGGCATGCCGGTTCTGGCATATTCCAGTCTCGGAAGAGGATTTTTTACCGGAAGAGTAAAATCGAATGAGCCGGAAAAAGCTGCAGAGGTGCTGGATGAATTTTCAGTAAAAGGCTATTGCTGGCCGGAAAATTTTGAAAGACTGAAAAGAGTAGAAGAGCTGGCGGGACAAAAGGGTGCAACGGTTCCACAGATTGCGCTTGCCTGGCTGCTCAACCAGAAGATGAATGTCTATCCGATAGTATCGTCAAACAATATCGGACGGTTCAGAGAGAATCTGGGATCATTGAATATAACACTTACAGAAAATGAAATGAATTGGCTGGATTTGAGGTAAATCCTGCTATAATAGATCAGTTAAATACTATTTATAAACGGAGATGCACAGATGCTTAGAGAAGTAGAAGAATCAGCAAGGATTAAATGGGAAAAGGTTGACAAGGCGATAGCATTTGCCCTAAAGGCTCACGCAGGACAAAACAGAAAAGGAGCTAATCAGCCGTATATTTTTCACCCGCTGGAGGTAATGGGAATAGTCTCAACGATGACGCTGGATGAGGATGTACTGTGCGGGGCTGTCCTTCATGATACTGTAGAAGATACCGATGCAACAGTTTCTGATATCAAAAAAGAGTTCGGGGGATATGTTGCCAGACTTGTTTTCTTTGAATCAGAAGATAAACATACAGACATGCCGCCTGAGGAGTCATGGGAGCTCAGAAAACAGGAGGCGATCAATACTCTTCGTGAAGAAGCTGACCTTGGAGCCAAGATGATTTGTATAGGTGACAAAGTAAGCAATCTGAGGTCTTTTAATAATATCCTTATGACAGAGGGAGAAAAAGGATGGAATCATTTCCATCAGAAGGATCCGCTTAAACACTATTGGTATTACAGTTCACTGCTTGATGCAGTTTCAGCACTCAGCGAATATCCGGCATACCATGAGTTTGAATTCCTGATTCAGTCAGTATTCGGAAAATATCTCAGAAACAGCGGGGATATCCTGTGGGAGGATAATAAGAACTGACAGTTTTACATTTACGCACACGATGCCGGGAGGTTGACATGGACTATAAAAGTGATATAGAAATTGCACAGGAAGCAACGCCTGAAAAAATAACCGCAATTGCAAAAAAAATCAATATCAGCGAAGACAGCCTGGAATTGTACGGTAATTATAAGGCTAAGGTCTCTGCTGATGTGATGAGGAAAAATGTTTCCGAGGGCGGAATTGCCGATGCAGAGGACGGAAAGCTTATTCTAGTCACAGCCATCACTCCTACACCTGCAGGTGAAGGAAAGACTACGACATCTGTGGGGCTTGCAGATGCACTGAGCATGATCGGTAAAAAGGTCGTTCTTGCCCTCAGAGAGCCTTCTCTGGGACCGGTATTCGGAATCAAGGGAGGAGCAGCCGGAGGCGGCTATGCACAGGTTATCCCGATGGAAGATATCAACCTGCATTTTACAGGTGACTTTCATGCGATAGGTGCAGCCAATAATCTGCTGGCAGCAATGCTTGACAATCATATCCAACAGGGCAATTCCCTGGGGATTGATCCGAAACAGATAACATGGAAGAGAGCTGTCGATATGAATGACAGACAGCTCAGATTTATAGTGGACGGACTCGGAGGGAAGATGAATGGTGTTCCCCGCGAGGACGGTTTCGATATTACCGTAGCATCTGAGATAATGGCAGTTCTTTGTCTTGCTTCGGATATTATTGATCTGAAGAAGAGGCTTGGAAGCATTATTGTCGGATATACATATGAGAGCAAACCTGTAACTGCGCATGACCTGAAGGCAGAGGGCGCTATGGCGGCACTGTTAAAGGATGCGCTTAAACCAAATCTGGTTCAGACACTGGAGCATACACCGACCTTTATTCATGGCGGACCGTTTGCCAACATAGCGCATGGATGCAATTCAGTACAGGCTACAAAGCTTGCGCTCAAATATGGTGATTATTGTGTTACCGAGGCAGGATTCGGTGCAGACCTTGGTGCAGAAAAATTCCTGGATATCAAGTGCCGGATGGCAGGACTGAAACCATCGGCAGTTGTTATAGTTGCAACTGTAAGAGCTCTTAAGCATCATGGCGGGGCTTCAAAGGAAGAGCTTGGGAAGGAAAATCTGGATGCACTGACAAAGGGGCTTCCAAATCTGCTTCAGCATGTGGATAATATCAGGAATGTATATGGACTCCCGTGTGTAGTTGCAGTTAATGCATTTCCGACAGATACAGAGGCAGAGCTTGATCTCGTAAGAGAAAAATGCAGGGAGCTTGGAGTAAATGCCGTGCTTTCAGAAGTATGGGCAAAAGGCGGAGCGGGCGGAACAGAGCTCGCAAATGAAGTTGTCAGATTATGCGGTCAGGCTTCGGATTTTCATTTCAGCTATGATCTTGATGAAAGTATCGAGGAAAAACTTGCAGATATATGCAGAAAAATATATCATGCTGACGGAGTGATACTTACACCGGCAGCGGCTAAACAGGCACAGCAGCTTACTGAACTGGGATTCGGGAAAATGCCTATATGCGTAGCGAAAACACAGTACTCATTTTCTGATGATCCAAAGCTGATTGGTGCTCCGAAAGGCTTCACAGTTACCGTAAGGAACCTCAAAGTATCTGCAGGTGCAGGATTTATAGTGGCACTTACCGGAGAAATCATGACAATGCCGGGTCTTCCGAAGGTACCGGCGGCGGAAAAAATCGATATTGATGAAAACGGCAGAATCACAGGATTGTTTTGATTAAGGAGAGATAAGTAATGAAAAGAGTTTTTATAATTATACTTGCGTCAGCGATTGCATTTTCGCTTGTCGCTTGCGGCAGTAAACCGGCAGATTCTGTCGGGAAAACAGAGGACACAACAGAAGCGGAAAAACCGGCCGGAATGCAGAATCCTATGGTTGAGATCAGTGACCCGGCAGAATTTGAAAAGCAACTCGGAGTAACTATCGATCCAACTCAAATTATGTCGGATACTAAGCTTTTTATAATTGATAAGAATCTGGCACATATCGCATGGACACAAAAAAATGTTAATAATGAAGATGTGAATTTCACGCTCAGAGCCACAAAGGATACAAATCTGGGTCCGGTTTGCCATGGTATTCAGGGTGAACTGACAAAACTGAATGTAATCGATGTTCAGGGGTCTGACGGAACAGTCAAATTAACCGTATCAACTCAGGGTGAATATACTGTATATTCGTGGAAAAAGGGAGATGCATATTATTCACTTACATATGACAGAGATATGAGTCAGATGGCGATGGCCGAGGTTCTGGATCAGGTCATGTTTGCCACAGGAACGATGACTCCGGTAAAAACAGTATTCCCGCTTCCGAGTGAAGTTGACCCGGAGAATATAGAAGACGGAATATATACGGTTTATGCCGATGAAGACGGGATTTACGAGGATGGTGGAAAATACTTCATGGACTGCGAGATTTATACGAAGGAGTATTTTGATACGGTCGAGCTTCATTCACTGAAGCCGGGCGATGCCATCGTTATCAGCGGAGAATATTTTTCTGATATAAAGAAGGTCGAAGAAAAGGATGGAGCCATATATATCAATGACGGAGACCCGGACAACGGAGGTTTCAGGTTCAGACCTGCTGATGGTGGAACTTATGTATTTGTTGATTTTGATGATTATCCTTCATTCACAGATCATGGCATGACTACTCTTGAGATGGCAGATGATGCAGTGCTTACAGATACATCAAATCTTGATAAGAACTGTGAGAAAGTTGTTATAACCGGACCAAAGGCAATAGCAGACTACTTTGTTTCAAGTGAATATGCCAGACTTTCTCCGGGAGCAGGAACCATCAGAACAGAGAATAAGAAAGTTGTAGAGATAAACACATGGTATACGCCATAATAAATTCATCTTTCATTCAGCAGTGGGGACCGCTGATAATTATCATCGGATTCGCAGTGTTTGGAGCAGTTAAGGGAATATACGGGATCGTAACTCCTGTTTTATCTGTTATCGTAGCTTTCCTGACAGGCATTGTTTTATCAGGAAGGGTGAATCCGATTGCAGGAAGCAGGTTTCTGACTTTTATAGTTATTTCAGCAATTGCATGGGGAATTCTAAGACTGCTTGTTAAGCTGGGAGAAAAAGTATCAAACTGGTTTGTTATAGGATGGATCAATCATATTACCGGTTTTATTGCAGGGCTGATAATAGGTTATACAGTGGAATCATTTATATTTGGAATTATTAAATTCTTTGGAGGGAATATAGTATGAAGTATTCAAAGTTACAGAATGGCAGTGATATCCGTGGAGTAGCCATGGAGAATAATGCCGGTGAGGCTGTTAATCTTACTGAAGATGCAGTTGAAGCACTTGCAAGAGCATTTGCAATATGGCTTAAAGAGTCAAAAAGTGAGAATGTCCGTATAGCCATCGGACGTGATTCACGACTTACCGGTCCGCAGATAGTAAAGTGGACTATTGAGGGTATCAACATGGAAGGTGTTTCATGTACCGATTTTGATATGGCATCAACACCTGCTATGTTCATGAGCACAGTGCTTACGGATAAACCATATGATGGAGCTATCATGATCACGGCAAGCCATCTCCCGCAGCAGAGAAACGGAATGAAGTTCTTTACAAAGAATGGAGGACTGGAGAAGGCAGATATTGCAAAGCTTGTTGAAATCGCAGAAACATCCCTGGAGAAGCCTGCAAAGTCAGCTCCTGCAAATGACAGGGCGGATTTTATCAGTGTTTACTCAGAACATCTTTGTGATGTCATAAAGAAGGGTGTAAATGCGGCTGATTATGATCATCCGCTTAAGGGATTCCACATAATAGTTGATGCAGGTAACGGAGCCGGTGGTTTCTTTGAAGCAAAGGTTCTTAAAAAGCTTGGTGCAGATACGACAGGTTCACAGTTCCTGGAGCCGGACGGAAGCTTTCCGAACCATATTCCGAATCCGGAGAATGCGGATGCTGCAAAAGCAATTGTAAGTGCTACACTGGCAAGCAAGGCTGATCTCGGTATCATTTTTGATACTGATGTAGACCGTGCAGGAGCTGTGCTTTCTGACGGAACAGAGCTTACCAGAAATGCCCTGATCGCTATGATGTCAGCTATTCTTACCAAGGAACATCCGGGATGTGAAATCGTCACAGATTCTATCACAAGCACAGGACTTGCTGAATTTATAAAGGAACTCGGAGGAGTTCATAAGAGATTTAAGCGCGGATATAAAAATGTAATCAATGAGGCCATCAGACTCAATAAGGAAGGAATCGACTGTGAGCTCGCGATGGAGACATCCGGACATGGAGCTCTTAAGGAGAATTATTTCCTTGATGACGGTGCATATCTCATGGTTAAACTCCTTATTGAAATCGGTAAGGGTAATGATCTCAGAAAGATGATTGCATCACTTAAGGAACCAAAGGAAGCTATCGAAATTCGTTTTGCAGTCGAAGGTGATGTTCCGGCAGTTCAGGATGCAGCACTTAAAGCACTGGATGAGGGAATATCAAAGGTTGAAGGATGGACAGTAGCACCGGATAATTTTGAGGGTATTCGTGTAAATGCTGATGCCGCTCATGGAAACGGATGGCTGCTTCTTCGTAAATCACTGCATGATCCGATCATGCCGCTCAACATTGAGTCAGATACAGACGGAGGCTGCAAAGTCATAGCAAAGGATTTATATGAAATACTTAAGGATGTAAACGGACTTCTCACAGCTCCGCTTGCTGAGTTCATAAAATAAGTGTTGACCACAGACGAAAAATACATGAAGCAGGCGATCCTGCAGGCGAAGAAGGCATTTATGATAAATGAAGTCCCTATCGGCTGCCTGATCGTTTATGACGGAAAAGTAATAGCCAGAGGATATAATCGCAGAGTAAGAGATCGAAGCACACTCGCTCATGCGGAAATAAATGCCATACGAAAAGCGTGCAAAGAGATCGGAGACTGGAGACTCGAGGAGTGCACGATGTATGTGACTCTGGAACCATGTCCGATGTGTGCGGGTGCCATCGTTCAGGCGCGCATTCCAAGAGTTGTGATAGGCTGTATGAATCCAAAGGCAGGATGCGCAGGATCAGTACTGGATATGCTGCATGAGCCGGGGTTTAATCATCAGGTCAGCGTGGATACCGGAATACTCGGAGAAGAATGCTCAGCAATGATGAAGCAGTTTTTCGCAGAACTGAGAAAGAAGCAGACGGAATAATTCACAAAATGTTCATTACAGGATGGTCGTTTGGCCATCCTGTTTATGTTATAATAAAAAGGTATAAGTGGTTTTGTATTATTATTTGAGGTGATATCATGCTGAAGGCGGATAATCTTTATTATGCATATCCGGGATGTAAAGAGAATGTAATTGAGGGTCTGAGCTTTGAGGTAAATGCGGGAGAGGCTATGGTTTTTGTCGGGCCGAACGGAACCGGAAAATCAACAGTTCTTTCTATGCTTTCCGGTGTCATAAAACCGAAATCGGGAACATTGAAAATGGATGCCAGATTCGGATATGTCCCGCAGGGACTTGGACTGTTTGAAGATATGACCGTAATAGATAACCTCAGGTTTTTTTATAAACTGGTTGATACGAAGGTACCGCAGCGGCTTCCGCTGGGTCTTGAATCTCATAGAAACAAAAAGATATCGCAGCTTTCAGGAGGACTTGCAAAGAGAGTCAGCATAGCATGCGCGCTTGCAGGAAATCCGGATATAGTGATTTTTGACGAACCGTGTACAGGACTGGATATCATATCAAGAGAAAGACTCCAGAGAATAATCCTTCAGCTTAAAAAACACGGTAAAGCCATAATATATGCCTGCCATGAGTCGGCAGAATTTGAACCGTTTTATGACAGTCTCATATTTATGGGACGCAAGCCATACAGAAAATATTCAAAAGAGGAAATGGGTGATTTAAGCAAGACTTATATCGAGCTTTTCCAGAATGAGGATTTCTGATTGTACAGGTGAGTGACGGATGCGATTGCTATCAATGCTGAGAAGAGATATGAGACTTTTTCTGCGGGGATTTGGTCCGGCAGTCGTATTGACATGTCTTCTTGCTGTTGCATGTGCACTTTCAGGTATAGCTGCAAAATCCGGTGCAGAAAGGCATACAGAGCCTGTTGATGTAGCTTTTATCGATCATGAGGATTCCATGTTGAGCCGCATATCGATAAGCATGGTCACAGATCAGAGCTATGTGGCATCACTTATGAATCTGAGCCAGGTCGATGATACTGAAGATGCACTTAAAGATATGGCAGAGGGTAAATATGGCGCGGTAGTTGAACTTCCCGATGGATACATGGAAAAAATCATGCATGGCGAGAAATGCAATGGCAGAATCTATATTTCAGATGCATTGGGAAATGAAAAAGACCTTATCAAAGCTGTAGCCGACCTGGGAAGCCGGATACTTACTGCCGGTCAGCTGGGTGTCTTTGCAGGAGAAAGAGTAATAAGAGAGCAGGGACTGTCAGACGACGTCTATGATGAGTTTATCAATGGATCAAACTCAGGGCTGATTACATTTGCACTTGATGCATATGATACGATATTCAGCTTTGAGGTTTTACCATATGGAGATACGGGAATCAGTATAGCGATGTATTATGTTCTCTGCTGGTTTATTCTGGTTTTGTTTATTGTAGGGCTGTTTTTCCCGGATCTGTATATTTCTGACTGTAAGGGGTCTATATATTCCAGACTTAAGACATATGGAGTGAACAGAGTTCAGTTTATGGCAGGCAAGGTATTATATCCTGCGATATACAGAGTTCTGATAACGATAACAGCAATACTGATAGCACAGAAGATACTTCCTGACTGTTTTGAAGGTGCAGATATGTGGAAGGTGATACTGCTGTTTTCGATGATTAACTTTTTCATTTCATTTATAACCGGCAATCTGGCTGTGGCACTTTCGAAAAAGGGTGGATGGGCAGTAGCTGTACTTGCAGCAAGTGCAGTCTCGATATTTATGGCCGGAGGTCTAGTCCCTAGGACGATGCTTCCGGAAATACTTCCTGAAATTGCAATATATACCCCGTTCGGAGCAGCACTTGCCATTGCGGCAAACGCATTTGGAGGAAGTCTGGGCGGCTTTGCATCTGCAGATATGGCAATGCCTCAGGCACTTATCGTGTGTGCGGTATATCTTGTTTTATTTATCTGTGCCGCGATGAAGACATTGGTCAATATGCCCAAGTCAGATGAGGAGGTGCGCTTATGAGTTTTGCCTTTAAGCGTATTCTCAGAGATACACCGTTTATCATACTGCTTGCCGCAATACTTGTTATTTCAGTGCTGGCATATAAGGCAGGAGAATCCATAAAGACTCCTCCGTACGGATATACATGCGAGGCATCAGGCGAGGATGCAGAGAGGCTCTGTGAAGAGTTCGATGCTGCCGGATTTGTCAGATGTGAATCTTTGGAAGAACTCAGAAATGAAATCGGAGCCACTCATCTGGATTGCGGAATAATAATTGATGAGAGCTTCACAGAAAGAGTAAAGAGCGGAGAACTGGAGGGGGCTCTGACGCTTGTAACAAGTCCGGAAACACTGCTTCCGGAGATGTGCCGTCTTCAGACAGTCTCAGTAATAACAGCTATATATGCACCACATGTCACCTATGATTCAATGAATGGACATGCAGACTATGATACTGTCAGGAAAACATATGATGAGATGCTTTCAGAGGGGGCGTTGTTTACATTTGACCTTGCAGATTCCGATGGAATCATGACAGTCGATCATACGCGGAGCATCAATCTTTTTAAGGGAAGCCTGGCTATTCTGATATTTATATCTGCATGGATCGGATGCTGCAGACCGGCATATATTCATGCCTGTGACATGAAGAAGAGACTGACGTTCAGGGGAGCCTGCGTGCGTGTGATGCTTCCGGAGATACTGATAAGAGTTTTGATGATCATGGCAATCGCTGCTTTGACCTGTATTCTGGCGGGTCAGTCCGTGCTGATACCTGTAACACTTATTTATGCAATAATTGCTGCTGTGACCGGAATCATAGCGGTGATGATATTGCCTGATTCATGGTTGATAATAGTAACAGTTTTCGTGATGATACTGTCGCTGGGATTATGCCCGATCTTTACAGATCTGGCAGAGCTGATACCGGTACTTGGCAGCATACGAAAAGTACTTATACCATACTTAATGTGGGGGATTGTATTATGAAATATTGTCCTGAGTGCGGTTTTGAATTGAAACCGGGAGATGAGTTCTGCATAAACTGCGGAGCTGACTTAACAGTAAATGAAAAAACAGTTGAAGAACCGAAAAAGAAAAAAAAGAGCTTTTTCAAAACACCCGGAGGAATAATAATAACAGTGCTGGCTGTTTTTTTGATTGCAGCAGGAATAGCGGCAATCAGCTATTTCAATTCTCCGAAGGTGAGAGTGCTTCGTGCATTCAAAAACACAGCTGAAGACATCGCAGAAGATAAAACCTTCAACATCATTGATGCCGTTGTAAATGAAGGAAGCATAGAGGCTGAGGCGGAATTGAAGGATATCATCGGTGGATTTTCAATTCCGCTGATAGGTGAAATAGATGCATCTGCACTTGTGAAGTTATATATGAATGCGGAGAAGGACAGCTATCAACTCAGCGCTTCCGGTAAACTTGGAGGAACTCAGGCAGTAGGCGCAGAGCTCTGGATAAATCCGGAGAGACTGGTGGTGAAATCTCCTGCATTAATCGGAAAAGTCTCATATGGATTTGACCTTCCCGAGGATGATTCATTCGATGAGCTTGAAGCTCTGACAGATGAATATCTTGGCTTCGATGCAGGGACATACGAAAAAACAGTAAAAGCTTTTGACGCATATTCGAAAAACAAAGAAGACATAAATAAAAAACTGGCGGTAAAGCTATATTCAGAGGCGTTCAAAAATGGAAAAACCTCTGTGGAAAAGGAAGAAATAACTGTCGGCGGAGAAACGCAGAAGACAGATAGGGTATCACTTAAGCTCTCCAAAGAGCAGTTGGTGAAGGCCCTGAGAGAGACAGAAGAGGAGCTTCGTCAGGATGAAGATTTCAGAGAGCTGGCAGATATTTTCGGTGAAGACGATATCCGCGATGCTATTGATGATATTCCTGATAATTATTCTTTGGAGGCAGGGTTTTATATAAATAAAGAATCCAGATTGCTAAGAGTAGATATTAATTCTGGAAATACATTTTTAACAGCGTATCTGGGACCGGATCCGAAGGCGATCAGGGAACTGGTTATAGAAGTATCTCTGGACGGAGATGAAACAGGAGTATCATATTATATTGAAAATGACGACAACAGCAGATATTCATCTCATCTGAAATGGAAGCTGGCAGAACAGTTCTGCGAATCTATAGGTTTTGCAGATATAAAGGAAGCAGCTTCTGCAAAAATCGAAGGAAATATTGAATGGAATAAGACGAGCGGGGCATGGACTTTTGATACAAATACGGGTCTGACTTCAAATGGTACCATGTCATATAGTGACGAAAAAGCAACAGGAACTATCAGAAGTATATCGTGCGGTTCATTCAGGATTGATCCGAATATAAAAATAACGGTCAGGGAGAACGACAGCATGCCGTTATGTCCTAAGTATATAACTGTCAGGACAGAAACAGACCGGAAGAATCTTATATCGGATATAACCGACAGCATTGAGAAAATAAAGGAACAGCTGATTGGAAGCGCTGCGGATTATATTCTGTATGAAATGTTTGGAATCGGAGAACCTCCGGTACCGAAACTGCCTGAGACAGTGGAACCTGCGCAGGAGCCTGAAACAGAAAAAGAAAAAGCAAAACCGGAAGAAACAGAAGAAAAAACACTTACTATAGGCGGCTTTTCAATAGGAACCAAAGACCTCGCAATGGTTGAAATGATCCTTAAGCTTCTGGGTGTTGATATTGATATCAGTGGAATGGATATAGATACAATTCAGAGTATTATTGACAGCCTTGGACTTGACAGAATCGACCCGGATGTTCTTCAGGGAGTGCTGTCTATGATCGGATTGGATCCATCAATTATGCAGTCCATACCGGAAGTTCAGAAAGAAAACAATGAAAACAAGACAGAACCGGATAAAAATGATACAATAGTAGAAGATAAAGCCGTCCAAACCGAAGGAACATATGTATATGATGACGGCAAAACATTTGCTTATAATCCGGAGACCGGAGAAATCACTTATCATGTGGTGTGTGAAGCCCGGTTGAAAAAGGATAACACATATGTTTTGAAATATTCTGACGGAATTATGGAATTTGAAGACACGGGAACATTTTTCAGAAATGATGATGATACCATGCAGTTTTCAAGCAACAATGGAATAAACGCAACCGGTAAATATTTTGATGACCATATAGAGGTGACGATACCGGGATTCGGTACTTTTAACATTCCAAGGAGATAAACTTACAGGAGGCGCTGGATAATGGGGCAGAAGGTTTTTCCCGCTATTACAAGTGAATTGGATAATGTTCTGGCGATGCTGGAGAGCGAATGTGAGCAGATGGATGTGTCCATGGCTGTTCAGATGCAGCTTTCTGTTGCACTTGAAGAGTTGTTTGTCAATGTGGCTAATTATGCATACGGTGAAAAGATAAACGAAAGCGACAGTATCATTCCAGCAAGTCAGACAGATGAATCTAAAAAATGCACTGTCAGCATTGGAAAAGAAGGTGATTATCTCGTGATAACACTTGATGATGAAGGGAAACCGTTTGATCCGTTTGAAAAGGAAGATCCGGATATTACCCAGAGTGCGGAGGACAGAGCTGTCGGCGGTCTGGGAATATTCATAGTGAAGAAGACTATGGATGAATATGAATACAGAAGAGAAAACGGACATAATATGGTTATTATCAGGAAAAAGATATCTTAATTATTCAAAAAGTATTATTGGGGGATTCTATGAACAGTAAATTAGAAAATGGCGTTCTTACAGTTTATCTTGCAGGAAGAATCGATACAAATAATGCCAATGAGGCCCAGGCAGAGATCGACAGCATAGTTAAAGCGAACGAATATGAGCAGCTTGTGCTTGATTTTGATCAGCTGAACTATCTTTCCAGTGCAGGACTCAGAGTTATTTTGAAGCTTAAGAAGGAAAACAAGAACCTCAAGATCGTTGAAGTTATTCCGGAAGTATATGAAGTATTTGATACGACCGGTTTTACAGAGATGATGGATATAGAGAAGGGATATCGCCATTATTGCTCTGACGGATGGGAGAAAATAGGAGAAGGTGCTAACGGAATAGTTTACCGTATGGATCCTGAAACTATAGTTAAATGCTTTAAAAATTCAGATGCGCTTCCTGAGATCGAACGTGAAAGGAAACTTGCAAGAGAGGCATTTGTACATGGAGTGCCTACAGCTATTCCTTATGATGTGGTCAAGGTGGGTAATTCATATGGAACAGTATATGAATTGTTGAATGCCAAGTCACTTGCAAAAATGCTGGCTGCTGATAATTCTGATGAGAGTATAGACAAATGCGTTGATATCTTTGTTGATCTGCTGAAACAGATTCATAGCACTGAGGTTTATGCAGATTTTATTCCGAATCAGAATGAGATAGGTATCGCGTGGGTCGGCTTCCTGAAAGAATACCTTCCGGAGGATACATGGAAAAAGCTTAACAATCTTGTAACAAGTCTCCCACAGTGCAACACGATGCTTCACGGAGACTATCATATCAAGAATGTCATGGTTCAGGATGATGAGGCATTGCTTATTGATATGGATACGATCTCTTATGGATCGATCATATATGAATTCGGATCAGTATATAATGCATTCAAAGGATTTGCAGAGGTCGATCCGGGTCAGTCAATGAGCTTCTTTGGAATTGATTCAGCTTCGGCTGAAAAATTCTTTGACAGAACGATAGAAAAATATTTTGAAACGGATGACGAAGCTGCTCTGACTGAGAAGAAGGAAAAAATGCGTCTGATCGGAATCGTAAGACTTGCCAGAAGATCGATCAGAAGAAACGCATTGGATACACCTGAGGGTAAAGCTGCAGTTGAGCATTATCTGAATGGAATCAAAGAACTCACAGCGAAGGTTGAGGATCTTAACCTGTAATAAGAAGCAACAGTTATCCATGCATGGAGGTAATCAATGCAGAAAATTCTGGTTTGTGATGATGATAAAAATATCGTAGAGGCTATCAATATCTATCTGTCAGGAGAAGGGTTTCAGGTGATTCCGTGTTATGACGGAACAGAGGCGCTTAAGGTGCTTGAAAGTCAGGAGGTTGACCTGATTATCATGGATGTGATGATGCCTGAACTTGATGGAATCCGGACTACCCTGAAGATCAGAGAAACCAGTTCAGTTCCCATTATCATATTAAGCGCTAAATCAGAAGATCAGGATAAGATACTGGGACTTAATATTGGCGCAGATGATTACCTGACTAAACCGTTTAATCCGCTGGAGCTGGTAGCGAGAGTAAAAAGTCAGATCAGAAGATACACAAAGCTTGGTAATATGAATCCTGAAGCGGACAGTCATCTGTATACCTGCGGTGATCTGGTTATAAATGATGAAACCAAAGAGGTTGTTGCCAATGGTGAGGTGGCAAAGCTTACACCTATTGAGTATAATATTCTGCTGCTTCTTGTTAAAAATCCGGGAAAGGTATTTTCAATAGATGATATATACGAGCAGATATGGAATGAAGAGGCTATAGGCGCTGACAATACGGTTGCGGTCCATATCCGTCATATCAGGGAAAAAATCGAACTTGATCCAAAGAATCCGAGATACGTAAAGGTTGTTTGGGGAGTTGGATATAAGGTTGAAAAACAGTAACATGAAAAATCATCCCAGAAGAAGTTATACAATTAAAAAAATAATACTTGTTTTGATCAATGCACTGGCCGTAATTTCATTTATGGCCAGTGTTACTATGCTGTATTCGAATTCAAACTTCAAGGTAGGAGTCAATAATCTTAACAACAAAGAATATGAGGATTCACCTGCGTTTGTTGATCAGTTTTCTCAGGATATACAGTATGTTTTTGACTATATTAACAACAAGGATACATTTGAAACTGACGGGGTATTTGATTCTGACAAGATCATCATGAGTATAAATGACGGGCCTATCGGAGATGAGGAATACTCGCTTAAGGATATCGTATCGGCTGCAAGAAGAAGAGGATATTATCTGGACGAGAAGTATCAGATATTATCGATGCCGAATATTGTTACCAGTAATGATGACACAATATACACAGTAAACTGGACGACGTATGATGAAAGCCGCGAAATCAATGAGCCTGCAGATCAGTATGTCAGCATAGATGATCTGATTCAGGAGGTTCTTACCAGACTGAGTAAGTACTATGCAGCCTACGACAGACTTTCGGAAAAACCGTGTAATTTCTCATATCTTATCGAATATGATAACTATTCATTTACAAATAACAGAGCTCTGAGCGCACAGAATGTCAGTCAGCTGGGACGATATGCAATATGTGAAGGTAATGAAATAAGAGTTGAAACCAATGTCATCACGGTTCCGACCAATATAGGATATCTGCTTGAATCAAGTAAATATAATCATGACGGAATTGTGCATAAGGCTGCTTATGTCGCAGTTGATACTTCTTATCCCTGCAATGATATTTACTTAAACGAATTTAAGGATTATTCTGCTGAAAGGGAGCAGTATTTCAATGAACTGCTTATAGCAAGTATATCTGTTGCAGTTATCGCGCTGACTCTTATCCTGTTGATAATACTGGCTGTAAAGTATAAAAACCAATATGACGAACTGTCATTGTTCAAGGGATATAAGAGATCCTTTGAGGGAAGGATATTTACCTGTGCACTTGCAATAATAGTATTTTTATTCCTGAATGAAAGAGTATTCAAACGGCTCCTGCATATGTATCTTCCGTTTGATTCATGGGAATTTGCAGAACGGGTAACCGGATATGGATGCATATATGCCTGTGTGGCAGTTACATTTTTCTCAATACTTCATTCCATTCTGGCAGGCAATCTGTGGGAATGCTCATTGACAAAATCGTTGTTTATAAAGCTGGATAAATATATAGAGGAGCATAATTTCACAAGGCGTGCGACTCTTGTATTTGTTTTCGCGGTTCTTGCCGAAACGATTGTTGTGGTAGCTGCGGTACTTTTGTTTGTCAATCAAAAATCGCTTACGGACAGGTTTATTGCAATAGGAGTGACTCTGCTGTTTATCATCGGTAACATGGTACTTTTTCTGCTGTATTATAAAAAAACGCAGCAGCAGGATAAGATAGCAGCCTCACTTTCAGATATAGCAAAGGGTAATACAAGCTACCACCTGAATGAAGATGAGTTTGACGGTAAGGAAAAAGAAATAGCATGCAGTATTAACAATATAGGATCTGACCTTGATGCAGCGATTGCTGAAAGAGTTAAAAGCGAGAGAATGAAGGCGGATCTGATAACCAATGTATCTCATGATATAAAAACTCCTCTTACATCTATCATTAATTATATTGATTTGATCAAGAGAGAGAATCCGGGTGATCCGAAGATAAAGGAGTACCTGGAGGTGCTTGACCAGAAGTCACAGCATCTTAAACATCTTACAGAGGATCTTGTCGAAGCAAGTAAGGCTTCCAGCGGGAATGTCAGCCTGAATATTGACGAGATGGATTTTGTAAGTATGGTTCAGCAGGCAGATGGAGAGTTCGAAGAGAAATATGCTGAACGCGGATTGAAGCTGATATCCAATTTCCCTGTTGATCCGGAAACAGGAGCTAAAAAATCATTGATGATCAGAGCTGACGGGGCGGCACTTTGGAGGGTACTTGAAAATCTCTATAATAATGCATTTAAATATGCTGCTGAGAACTCAAGAGTATATGTTGACATGAACAAAACAGAAGACGGGAAGGCGGAGTTTGTTATGAAAAATATATCTGCCAATCCGCTCAATATACATGCAGACGAGCTTACAGAGAGATTTGTTCGAGGTGATGTATCCAGAACAACGGAGGGCTCAGGGCTGGGATTGTCGATTGCAGGTTCTCTGACCAAGATACAGGGGGGAGATTTCCATATAGAGATTGACGGGGATCTGTTCAAGGCCTTTGTTGTGTTTGATATTTCCCAATAATACACAGATATTAATGAAATGAGTGAAATACAAAAGGACTTTCCAAAACGGAAAGTCCTTTTTGCAGGGTGCCTAAAGGGACTCGAACCCTTGGCCTCCAGAGCCACAATCTGGCACGCTAGCCAACTGCGCCACAGGCACCACAAAACGAGCCTGAAGGGATTCGAACCCCCGACACACGGCTTAGAAGGCCGTTGCTCTATCCTGCTGAGCTACAAGCTCTTATGCGCTTAAAATTCACTTGAAGCGTCCGCATCAAACCGTCTTTGCAAGCAAGCTTGCAGCCGTTTTGATACTCATCCACGCACTTCTCGTTACTCGAGCAGGTGATGGGAATCGAACCCACATATTCAGCTTGGAAGGCTGACATTCTACCACTGAACTACACCTGCTTACCCTTTTGGGCAACATTGAGATTATATCTCATATGCTGCTTCTTTGTCAATACTCAAGTACCCGATGCGGCTGTATCGCATCACCCGAAAGATACCTCTTAGTGCTGCTGCATTTCTGCCCTGACACGGTTCAAAGCTTTTCGCCGTGCGAAGGCCACACCGGATACTGAGCGCAGGGCTGGCGGGATTCGAACCCACGAATAAAGGAGTCAAAGTCCTTTGCCTTACCGCTTGGCGACAACCCTATGTCTTAGACCATATAATGATACTTGAAAGAAGCAAAAAAGGCAAGTGATACGCTTGAAGAAAAAAATAAAGATATCTATAATATAAGCATGAAATACATAGAGACAAAATCTACAAATCCATATTACAATCTGGCTTGCGAGGAAGTAGTCCTCACAAATCGGAAAACAGGTGATTATCTGATGCTTTGGCAGAACGATAATACAATTGTGATTGGACAGAATCAGAACACTTTTGCGGAAATCAACAGGGAAGTGGTTGAAAAACTGAATGTTAATGTGGTGCGGCGTATGACAGGAGGCGGAGCTGTATACCATGATCTCGGGAATCTGAATTATTCATTTATTACAGATGAAAATGACAGTGACAAGACGGCATTTGAAGAGTTTACAGGGCCCGTTGTCTGTGCATTGAAAAAACTGGGGCTTAACGCAGAAACATCCGGAAGAAATGACATACTCGTTGATGGAAGAAAGGTAAGCGGAATAGCTCAGAGGCACCTGAACGGAAGAATACTCCATCATGGAACATTGCTGTTTTCTGAAAATCTGGATATGGCAAATGAAGTATTGAAGGTTGATCCGGACAAAATCAAAGCAAAGGGAGTAAAATCCGTAAGGTCCAGAATCGCTAATATCTCAGAGTATCTTCAGAATATGTCATTAAAGGAATTCTGGGACTATCTGAAAGCGGAACTAAGCAACGGGGATCTGGAAATAACAGAACTTACAGAAGATGAACTGGCAATGGCCAGAAGCCTTGAAAAGAATAAATATGAGACATGGGAGTGGAATTACGGCAAATCGCTTTCGTCTGATATAGTCAATAAAAAAAGATTTACCGGAGGAACAGTAGAGGCTCATATTTCACTTAACAGAGGAAAAATCACAGTTATAAAGTTCTATGGGGATTTTATGAGTCTTGAACCGTTAAGTGAGATCGAAAAGTCCCTGGCGGGGTGTGAATATAAAAAAGAAGCACTTATAAAAGTGCTTTCCGGATTTGATCTGAAGCCTTTCTTTGGAACGATTTCAGCAGAGGAGCTTCAGGAGGTATTGTTCTTATCGGCAGAATAGTCTGGTTTCTAAAGATACTATCGCAAACAGTATTCGGGTAACAAGCTGCTTAAATGAACTGATACTGAGATATCTATTGAAATAAATTAACTCGCTGTCACGAAGAATGTGTATTTTCCTGACATCAGGTACACCGGGTTTATGGTTATGAAGATACGAGTGATTGCAAAGAAGCATGGTTTTATAACCGTGCTTTTTTAATTTGTAACCAAGGATGTTTTCTTCACAATAGAGAAATACATCATTATCATATGCTCCGGATTCAAGAACCTTTTTGATATCAACTGCAAGACAGGAACCAAGGACTGCAAAAACTTCAACAGGAATATTTCCGGTAAAAAAATCAGACGGATACTGTATTTGCCTTCTGAAAAGCCGTCTGAGCAGCGGGCAGTGTTCAAAGAGTTCAAGGTGCCATGGCCTGAATGGCCATGCAGAAACAGGTGCTTCATAACTGCTTTCAGGAGTCCTGCATATGGGTGCACATACCGCGACAGCAGCATCTGATGAAAGCAAATCAGTCATTGCATTTATACTATCATCGGAAATCTCGGTATCAGGATTGGAAATGATTGCGTAATCGGCATGAAGTATTTCTGCTGCATAATGCAGACCTATATTATTACCATATCCATAGCCGCCGTTTTTTTCTCCGTATAATACAGTCACTTTGTCAATATTTCTGACAAGCTGTGCAGAATCATCAGTTGATTTATTATCAACTACAATGACAGCATCAATTGCAGAGCATGCAGCGGTGCTTTTGACTTTTCGGTATATAGTTTCTCTGTCATTGTAATTGACAATAATTGCGATTGTTTTCATTTTTTGAATATTTTTTTTGCATAGATTCCGGATGCAATACCGCGAACCCGAGGAAATACTTTTGTGCTTACGTTCATTGCATGATACATGAACATGAATCCTTCCTTACCGCCTGTGTCAGAGGTATCTTTCCATTCGGTCATACTGAGATATTTTTTGTATTCAGCCCGGTATGGATTGCGATTTCCTTTTATCCATGGTCTTTCATCACCTGCATAATGTATGATGACAGGTGCTTTCACAGCATTTTCAAATTCTTCCTGCGAAATTACTTTATATGACGGTGACAGTCTGATCAGTGTTTTGTATTTGAAATACGCATAGTTGGTGAAGAGATTGTATTTCGGAGAAAGAACCTTGAGGCGTCCCATGAGCAACCCGTTGAGAGCATCCTGATCGGCAAAAACAGAATCCTCTTCTATAGATTTGTAGAAGGAAAGGATCTGCTTATCTCCATCTTCCTCTCTCCATTTGTTCATATCGATAAGAAGTACTCCGGAATTGAAGTAAAGGTCATCTTCCTTCAACCCGAGCATCTTCCTGGTTTCCTTATATATCGTTGGTTCAAGAACCGCAGCCATAGGATAGTCCGCGTCCGGAAGCTCATTGAAAAGATCCTTCAATGAACAGGTTACGGTTGTATCGCAGTCAAGATAAAGTATTTTATCGACTTCCTTTGGCAGCAATTCACATAAGAAAAACCTTCCGAAAATCGATTTATCGAATTTCCTTAAAAATGACTTTGCCCCGGTTCCGAGTCTGTCAGAGATATCATTTAATTCTATTATGTGCAGCTTCCTGTTATATGAAGCACATAGCACATGAAAACGTTCTGCAGATCCGGCGCTTAGTCCTGTTGAAAAAATATAAACATCAAGCTGCTGTTCGGAACGATTGTTGTACAGAACAGAGCATAAACTCGAAGCGAGCTGAGGTGCATATTTTTCATTTGCTACATACAGGATATTCATTGAAAATTCCTCCTTATACTTGCTTTTAATTCGGTAATAACATCTCTATTAATTACATAGGACATTCCAAGATAAACCAGAATTCCGACGATTATCTGTACAGTAAGAAGAGTAATTCCTGAGAGACCTGTGAGTGAAATAAGTGATACACAGATACACATGGCAGCAGAGGCGATAATGCATGGCAGTATGTCCGAAATCTGTTTCAGGAATCCATAGTGCAGAAGCTTTTTATTCGGGAATGAATTTATGATGGCACATACGATTTCATTTACCGTTTTAAGTATAAGCATGGGAATGATACCGAACCGCAGCCCGACGATCAGGAAAAAGATTCCGCTGACTTTTTTTATGATTTCAAGCTTCAGAAAGAGATCGCTGCGTCCCTGCGCATTGATAGCCTGAAGATTGGCAATGTGAATAGGATAAAGTGCATACCCGATTGCCAGTATCTGCAGATATGGTACGCAGAAAAGCCATTTATCTGTCAGAATCACACTGACAAGTGGTCTGGCTATAGCGATAAGACCGGCCATCATAGGAAGAAGAATAAAGGATGAATACCGTACAGTTGAGGAGAGCAAAGCACGGAGATCATCTTTATTATCCTGTGATTTAGAATAGACCGGGAGCATCACGGCCTGAACAGCTGCTCCGAGATTTGTAGCGATCAGTTTAGGAAACTGATCACCACGGTTATATCCGCCGAGTTCTGATGTAGAAAACTTCTTGCCTATTACAAGACCATATACATTGGTCCAGATGGTATCAATAAGGCCTGCAACCAGAATCTTCCATCCGAAAGCGAGAAATGATTTTACACGCTCAAATGAGAGAATAAAACGCGGTTTCCAGGATATAAGAATCAGCATTACCAGCATCATCGTGAAATAATAGATGAGCTGTTGAATGCTCATAGCCCATACACCGGCACCGTTATAAGCTATGATGACAGCGACGACACCGGATACGATAACTGCAATCAGTGAACCGATAAACAGTTTGCGGAACTGCATGTTGCGTGAGACATAGGATGTCTGTATGGACACCAGAGCTCCGGGGAAAAGAATGATACCGGTTACTCTGATGAGAGATATCAGGACCGGCAGAGAATAATATTCTGCAATCAGCGGCGCGGTCAGATACAGTATTGCATACATGATGAGTGCAAATGCAAGACTGACCCACATAACCGATGAATAATCGTTTTCTTCAATGTCCTTTTTCTGAATCAGTGAGGTTGCAAAACCGGACTGGACAAATGTATTGGCAATAGTGATGAAAATAGTGATCAGTCCGATAGTACCGAATTCATCCGGAGAAAGAATGCGTGCAAGAATGATACTCACGACAAATTGAATGCCCTGGGTTCCGCCAAGCTCCAGAAGCTTCCATAGAAGCCCGGATACTATCTTGTTTTTTGTTTTTTCATTTTTTTCTGTAACCATAGATACACTCTGTCTCTGAATGGCATTTCAGAGAAGTACCGTTTGTTTGATTTATCAAGAATTATTTCCCATTTGCGGGTATTGACTGCATTACCGAAAACCAGACGCTGCTTGGCGCTTTCAACGGCACTTTCAAAACGATGACCGGAAAAATCATTAAATGAGTCATACATGTCAGTCATCTGTTTAAGATAAAGATCCTGTTTGGCGGCAGCATCAGATCCCTCAATCATATCGCGTGTCCAGGAACCTGGAGCAAAATACCGGTATGCACACATCGGTCTGTCCATATAGTAGCCGTATCCGCCTGCTGCCATAGTCAGCTGCATGGGAATATCACCGATAGGAGCTTTCATATAAAAATCCGGGAGTGCCTTCATCAGGTCTGCCCGCATCAGAAGAGAAGCGGTAGGATATCCTGAGCTTTTATCTATTATTTCATCCGGAGATACTTCTCTGGATTCCTTATACGGCCTCATCAGCTTATCGCCGGTTACACCGATATTGGTGCGGTGTGCACTGTGAAAGCAGAGAGAGCATTCGGGATGATTTTCCATATATTCAACCTGAAGCTTCAGCTTTTCGTCATCTGTCCAGTAGTCATCACCCTCACACATGGCAATATACTTTCCAAGAGCACGAGGGAAATTGTATATACCGGAGATGTTTTTAATCTCTGATTTCGAGAACTGATTTTCTTCTTCGAAAACCGGTTTTATGATTTCAGGATATTTTTCTGCATAGCCTTTAATAATGTCAGCAGTTCTGTCAGTTGATGCATCATCGTGGATCAGAATTTCAAAACCGAAATCCGTCCTTTGTGATAACATCGAGTCCAGCATCTGCGAGACATATTCTTCGTGATTATATGTCAGTATACATATTGAAACCAGTGGTGTCATATGAAAATCATCTCTCCAAGTGTACGGTATGCGTTATTATAGGTAAAACCATATTTAAGTATGGTTTTGATTCTCTTAGCCTTTTTCAGATCAGGCAGACTTATAAAGTGCCTGCATGAGTCAATCTGTTCATAAGTCAGTTCGTCTCCGAAAATCTCAAGAAATTCTTTTGCCTGTGCAAACAACGCTTTATAACCTGCTGCGGATCTATCCGAACCCGATGGGGTCATCCTTGCAGAAGCTTCTTTTACCACACCTGCCTTCTGAGCTCCCAGAAGATTATGGTTGTGCTGACGATAGTCATAAAGTGATTCATCAAGATATATTATGCGGCCAAAGGCAGAAGCAACGAGTGCGATCCAGTGATCATGAACTGCAGCATGTTCCGGAATCCGATGAGCAAGCAGTATATCCCTGAGTGCATTGTTAAATATGCATGCCGCTCCTGTGACCTGATTCTGCAGAAGC
Source organism: Lachnospiraceae bacterium (assembly GCA_045616865.1). GTDB lineage: Bacteria > Bacillota > Clostridia > Lachnospirales > Lachnospiraceae > Darwinimomas. Next base: position 57,835 of record JAZLHO010000044.1, read on the forward strand.
AGCGGATTGAAGGAAACTCTGTCCGGGGATATCCGCTGGTATTTTACAAAGGAATCAGATATTTTATTGAGGTCATCATCAACGACGACAGCATCGCTGAAGGCAAGAAGTGGCGAGCCGGTATCATTTTCCCTGATAAAACGTGTCAGCTTGTCGATCTTGTCATCGTGCCAGACATCATCCTGATCCGAAAGCATATAGTAATCGGCTTTTGGGACTTCGTTGATTGCATTAAGAAAATTCAGCGTGGCTGAACCACTCTGACGTATCACATCGTCATATTCATACAGCTTGAATTCCTCTGCGGCTTTCTGACGCAGGATAGAATCGCGCTGCTGCTGGATGTAGCAGCCCCCGTGATAGGAGCACAGGACAATACTTATCATTGTTTAAGTAAAACCTACATTATGTAGAATAAAATATTACACTGATGAAATTATAGCATATATAGTATTCTTTATGCTATAATTAATCCAAATGGATAAATCTGTTTTTGTTACAAAAGCATATCTAACGCCACGTGCAGAATTCGATGAATATCTGGATAAGATATGGGATTCGGCGTGGCTGACGAACATGGGAAATCTGCACGAAGAACTGAAAGAAAAACTTCGTGCCTATCTTGGCGTGGATGAAATCGAATTGTTCGTGAACGGACATCTGGCGCTGGAGATGTGTATACAGGCATATGGTTTTCCGCAGGGTTCTGAGATCATTACGACACCCTTCAGCTTCGCTTCAACCACACATGCCATAGTCAGACAGGGATTTAAACCGGTCTTCTGCGACATAAGAGAAAGCGACTGCACCATCGATCCGGATAAGATCGAGGAGCTTATCACAGACAGGACAGCCGCGATCATTCCCGTGCATGTATACGGTAATCCGGCAGATGTCCGCAGGATTGATGAGATAGCAAAACGCCACGGGATAAAAGTTATCTATGACGCTGCCCACGCATTTGGAGAAACCATAGACGGAACCGGAATAGCAAATTTCGGAGATGCATCGATGTTTTCATTCCACGCGACTAAGGTATTCAATACCATAGAAGGCGGAGCGATTGCATTTCATGCAGATAATGCTTTTGCAGATACGCTGTACCAGATCAAGAATTTCGGAATTACTGATCAGGAGCATGTTGATTATATAGGCGGCAACGCCAAAATGAATGAATTCCAGGCCGCGATGGGTCTGTGCAATCTGAAGCATATTGATGAACTGATCGAAAAGAGAAAAATCATCGATGGCATATACCGCGAGAAACTCTCGGATTCAGATGTCAGATTTATGCAGCACAGGAGCAATGTCAGATACAATTATTCCTATATGCCGGTAATATCCGATGACCGTGACGGGATATTTGACATGCTGGCAGAGCATGGGATACATACCAGAAAATACTTCTACCCGTGTATCAATGAATACGACTGCTACAAGGATATATATGACCCGAAGGAGACACCGGTAGCGGCAGATATCTCACGAAGGATACTGACACTTCCGATATATCCGGATCTTGAACCTGAGACAGTTGAGGAAATCTGCAGACTTATAAAAAACTGAGGACAAACTGATTTGAATAAAGAACATTCTGTTGACATCATCATACCGACATTCCGACCGGATGCAGACCTTGGATTGCTGCTTCGCAGGCTTGGTATGCAATCTGTCAGACCGCATAAAATCATCATTATCAATACAGATGAAAATGAATGGACGGGCTGCGGAGCAGATAAACAGGTAAATGATGCTGTGAGAGATATCTGCGAGATCCACCACATAACTAAAGCAGAATTCAATCATGGGTTCAGCAGAAACTATGGCGCCGGTTTTTCAGATGCGAATTATTTTATCTGTATGACTCAGGATGCGATACCGGCAGATGAGTTTTTAATCGAAAAGCTCATCAGTGAAATGGGTGAAAAAGTCAAAATGGTATATGCCCGCCAGATACCGAAGAATGACGCAAGGGATATTGAAAAAATCACAAGAAAATTCAACTATCCGGATGATCCGGTCATAAAGGGACTGAAGGATATTGACGAACTTGGCATCAAGACATTTTTTGCTTCAAATGTATGCTGTGCATATGATCATGCAATATTTGATGAGCTGGGAGGATTTGTAGATAAAACAGATTTCAATGAAGATATGATCTATGCCTCAAAGCTTGTAAAAGCTGAATATCTGATAAGCTATTGTGCAGATGCGCAGGTCATGCATTCGCATAATTATACCCCGGTTCAGCAGTTTAAGAGGAATTATCATCTTGCCGTATCCCAGGCAGAACACCCTGAGGTTTTCGGAGGGATTAAATCGGAATCCGAGGGAATAAAGCTTGTAAAGGAAACCGCAGGAATACTCAAAGCGGAGGGGAAGCTGTATCTTATACCGGAGCTGATATTTACAAGCGGAATGAAGTATCTGGGTTACAGAGCAGGAAAGATACCGTCAAGGAGAAGTAAAAGCAAATCAGATGAATGACATCCTACTTATAATTCCGGCTTTCAATGAGGAAGCTAATATTGAAAAGGTTACAGACGAGCTCATAAAGCATCACAGCAATCTGGATTATGTGATCATAAATGACGGGTCTACTGATTCAACGAGCCGGATATGCCATGAAAAGAATTATAACATCATTGATCATCCTGAAAACAGGGGATTGGCAGCTGCTTTTCACACAGGGATGAAGTATGCATGTGATAATGGTTATAAATACTGCGCTCAATTTGACGGGGATGGACAGCATCGCGCGGAATTCATAGTTCCGATGCGTGAGAAGATGGATGAGGGCTATGATATAGTAATCGCGTCAAGATTCATCAATACTAAAAAGCCTGTGACGCTGAGGATGCTCGGGAGCAACATGATACAGTCAGCTATCAGAAAAAAGACAGGGACTGATATTAAAGATCCTACCTCCGGCATGAGGATGTTCAACAGGAAGCTGATAGAAAAATTTGCAGGAGGACTGAATCTTCCTCCGGAGCCGTCAACACTGGCGTATCTGATAAAAGAAGGAGCACGGGTTGCTGAGATTCCTGCAGTGATGGATGAGAGAACAGGCGGAGTAAGCTATCTGACTCCGGCAGAGGCTGCAAAATATATGGTTAAGGTATTGAGGGATATATGGACGAAATACTGAGCAAGCATAAAAAACTATTTGTCGGCGCATTTATTGCTATGGCAGTGCCTGCACTCTGGCATGGATATTATGTGATTATGGCTATGCACGCCACCGGACATGGCTTCCTGCTGACCGAATACAGTGTATTGGCTATAGGGCTTATCATGCTGTCGCTTTGCGCGGGCATTTTTATGATATGCACAAACTATAGAAAAGAACTGATATGGATAGTGACAGTATTTCTGCTGGGAATATCATTTATCAGAGTGATGCCGGGATTATCTGCTCCGGATGAACCTTCACATTATGCCAGCGCATACTATCTTTCAAATCAGCTGATGATGATCCAGCCGGATGATGAAGAAGGCAGGGTGATAATACGCAAACAGGATGTGGCACTTGAAGATGCCGGAGGAGAACGGGCAGAAAATGAATATGCATATATAGATGATGCGGAGGTGTTCGGACAGACACCATATGAAGAAAACTATTATGCTGTCAGAAACTGGAACCGGGATCATGAAGCAGAACCGGGAATGTCCACATCGGCACATATACGTGTAGTTACTACACCTCTGGTTTATCTTCCGCAGGCCATAGGTATATGTCTGGGCAGGATGTTTAACAGCAGTGCACTGACGACTCTCAATCTCGGCAAGATACTGAATCTGCTTGCTTTCTGTATGATGGTATTCTGGGCAGTGATCAGGATTCCGTTCGGAAAGAACATCATGATGGCTTCGGTTCTTCTTCCGATGACGATAAATCTGGCGGCTTCCATGTCGTACGACGCGATGCTGATCGGATGTGCATACATGTTTATTGCTGAAATACTTCACCTGGCTTATGGGGCGGAAACCGTTGAATGGAAGAACATCATCCTTCTTGCAGTCATACTTGCGGTCATGAGCCCGTGTAAGATAGTATACAGCGTTATTGTATTTTTGCTTCTGCTGGTTCCGCGGAATAAGTTTAAAAACACAGGAATGTATGCCGCAGCCTGGGCTGTATGCATTATTGCTGCTATAGGTTCGATGCTTCTGGTAAATGCTACCGTCATAGCCGGCTATGCTACCACGGCGGTAAGCGATGTCCCATGGTCAGGAGAGCCGGGATTTACAGTATCATATGTGCTCCATCATCCGTTGGATTCATTGCGTGTTATATATGACACGCTTATGTATCAGGGTGAGTATTATCATGAGACTATGATCGGAGCATATCTCGGAAATATATGCGAATCGCTGGATGTTCCGTATTTCATAATTATGATACTTTCTGCAGGATTATTCCTGCTGCCGCTTTCGGCAGGTGAACAGGACAGACAGCTGTTCAAGAGAGACCGAATCATCATCCTGCTGGTATGTATAGTGATTTTCGCATTACTGCTTGGATCGATGATGATAGCATGGACTCCGATTTCAAGTCCGGTAATCCTGGGAGTTCAGGGAAGGTATTTTATTCCATTGCTTCCGGCGGCACTGCTTCTGATCAGAAACAGAAAATTTGCACTTACTGAAAACATTGATAATTACATTCTCTTTTTCATGATTTGCTGCGATGCATTTGCACTTTACAGATTGTATTCAATGATCTGCTTATATATACCGAACTGATAAAACTGAAACATAAGGGGATAAGAAATAATGGGACAGATTAAAGTTACAAAATGTGATATTGAGGGCTTGTATGTTATCGAGCCGCAGGTGCATGAAGACTCCAGAGGTTATTTTGTCGAGACATATAATCAAAGGGATTTTGAAGAGGCAGGATTGAATATGAAATTCGTGCAGGATAATCAGTCAAAGAGCACCAAAGGAGTTCTGAGAGGTCTTCATTTTCAGAAACAGTTTCCTCAGGGCAAGCTGGTCCGTGTGCTTCAGGGAAGAGTTTTCGATGTTGCAGTTGATGTAAGACAGAATTCAAAGACATACGGGAAATGGTTTGGCGTTGAGCTTTCGGCTGCAAACATGAAACAGTTTTATATAAGCGAAGGATTTGCACATGGATTTCTGGTACTCAGCGATGAAGCTGTTTTTGCATATAAAGTAACTGATTTCTATCATCCGGGAGATGAGGGAGGAATCATGTGGAATGATCCTGATATCGCAGTCGAGTGGCCCGTTACAGATGACATGACGGTACTTCTTTCAGATAAGGATAAAATACAACCAAGCTTCAAGGAAACATTTAAATTCAAATGATAAAACTGATTAAAGAAATCGCGAATAAACATCAGATAATAACTGACCTGGCAAAGGCGGATTTTCGCAAGCGTTTTGCCGGATCATATTTTGGCATTGCATGGATGTTTATTCAGCCTATAGTTACAGTCCTGATTTATTTCTGCATCTTTCAGCTGGGATTTAAATCAGTTCCTCCGATCCCAGGAGTTCCTTATGTTCTCTGGCTTGTTCCGGGAATAGTTCCATGGTTTTATTTTAATGAAGCACTTAACAGCGGGACGGGCTGTCTTCAGGAATATCATTATCTGGTGAAAAAGGTGGTGTTCAATGTTGAGCTGCTTCCCGTTATCAAGCTGTGCTCATGCCTGATAATACATGGAATATTCCTCATAATCATGATTGCGATGTTTTTCTGTTACGGAAGACTTCCGATGATTTCATGGATACAGATAGTTTATTACAGCTTCGCACTTACGGTGCTGTCTCTGGCGGTTTCATATATTACTTCAGCAATAAATGTATTCTTTAAAGATATGGCACAGATAGTCAACATAGTGCTGCAGTTCGGAATGTGGCTTACCCCAATTATGTGGGATCCCAGCATGTTCCCGAATCGCCCCGGGTGGCTTGAACCTGTATTGAAGATCAATCCTGTGTATTATATAGTTACCGGTTATCGTGATTCGATGCTGGCCGGAAATTATTTCTGGCAAAGACCGGGACTTACAATATACTTCTGGATCATAACTGTAGTTCTGCTGGTAATAGGAATCAGCATATTCAGGAAACTAAAACCGCATTTCGCGGATGTTTTGTAAAATGGATAAAAAACTTGCAATAAAAGTTAATAATGTGACCAAGACCTACAAGCTCTATGACAAGCCTATAGACAGGCTTAAAGAGAGCCTGAGCCGCAGACAGTATCATCGTCCGTTCAATGCGCTGAACGATGTCAGCTTTGAGGTGGAAAAAGGGTCCACTGTAGGAATAATCGGAACCAATGGCTCCGGTAAGTCAACTGTACTGAAAATCATAACCGGAGTGCTTTCACAGTCAGACGGAACCGTCGAAACAGAAGGAAACATCTCAGCACTGCTTGAGCTGGGTGCGGGATTCAATATGGACTATACCGGAATAGAGAATATCTATATGAATGGTACGATGATGGGATTTACACGTGCCCAGATGGATGACAGGCTCGATGATATTCTGGAATTTGCAGAAATAGGTGATTTTGTATACCAACCGGTTAAAACATATTCATCAGGTATGTTTGTACGACTTGCTTTCGCGCTGGCGATCAATGTCGATCCTGATATTCTGATTGTTGACGAGGCATTGTCGGTAGGCGATGTTTTCTTCCAGGCAAAATGCTATAAACGAATGGAGGAAATACGCCGGAACGGGACCACCATACTTATGGTTACTCATGATATGGGATCGATCATCAAGTACTGTGATAAGGTCATAGTGCTCAACAAGGGTGATAAGGTTGCGGAAGGACCTGCCGGAGAGATGGTTGACCTGTATAAAAAAATACTTGCAGGAAAATACGGACAGGAGGATACAAAGGAGGATGAACCGGTTTCATCTCAGATAACGGTGAATCCTAATCGTACGGAATATGGCGACGGAAGAGCAAGAATAATAGACTTCGGACTTTTTGATGAAAAAGGAGAGGCAACGAATCTTTTGCTTAAGGGTGAATATTTCGTTATAAGAGAAAAAGTACGCTTTCACGAAAACATAGCAGCTCCTATTTTCACATATACGATAAAGGATCGTAAAGGTACTGAGCTTACCGGCACCAACACGATGTATGAAGCAGCAGATGTAAAACCGGCAAAACCCGGAGATATATATGAAGTTGAATTCAGACAGAAGATGACGCTTCAGGGAGGAGACTATCTGCTTTCGATGAGCTGCACGAGCTTTGAAGGAGGAGTACATACCGTATATCACAGATTGTATGATGTTGCTAATATCACCGTAATTTCAAATAAAAATACTGTCGGAGTCTTCGACATGGAATCAGAGGTAAAAGTAGTTAAGCATGAAGCTTGATAACTTTAAAAGTTTAATACTCAGATACGGAAGAGATGAAAAGACACTTCTCAGGGAGAATCCATCTCTGGAGAACCTGTATGCATTTTCAAATCAGCGCGAAGGCGTAATAGAATGGTTTCCTTTTGATGAGGGAAGCCGTGTTCTGCTTATAGGTGCAGGCGAGGGAGCAGTTGCGGATATATGGCTCAGGAAAAACTGCAGTCTCGATGTGCTGGAAAATGATAAATTCGAGGCAGAGAAGCTTCTGTGCAGATATGAAGATAAGATAAGCCTTATTAATGTCATTTATGATAAAAAGGATATCAAGGGCAGATACGATTACATCGTTTCCATAGGAACGCTGCATACCTTATCGGATGATGATATAGAAAGATTCTATGATATGCTTGCGGAGAACGGATGCTTTATCTCAGCATGCAACAACAGATACGGAATAAAATGGTGGAGCGGTGCACAGGGAGGAAACTGCTTATTCAGCAAGGCCGATCTTGAAAAGAAATTTGAATTTGCAGATAACGCAGAAAAATCATGGTATTATCCGATGCAGGATTACCTGCTTCCGGTGAGTGTCTATTCTGATGAATACCTTCCGGGACCGGGCGAGCTGGCACATGTGATTCCTGCATATAACGATAACGAGTTTTCAACTATGGATCTCGGTAAGAAATATGATGAGGTCTGTAGAGACGGACGGTTTGCCGAATTTGCCAATTCCTTCGTGTATATCATAACAAAGGGAAATCACACTGACAGAAAAGTCATTTTTGTAAAATACAACAGGACACGTAAAGACGAATATAAGATAAAAACAGTTATTTACAGAAAACCAGATGGCTCACGCGAGGTCGAAAAAACAGCACTGTATGAAGCCGGAAAGAGGCATATTGCTTCTCTGGTCGACAAGTATAACATTCTGACCGGAGAATACAGGGATATCGAATATGTAAAACCGGAATTAAGCGAGGACGGATATTCAGTCAGATATGAGTATGTAGAAGGTAAGACTCTTGCAGAAAAAATTGCCGGAGCCATAATCGATGGTGCGGATGCATATGATGAGATCAGGAACGGACTGAAGTATGTGATAGGAAATACTCCTGTTCATAATATAGATTCGATTTTTGGTAATTTTATGTTCGCAGGCAGAAAGCTTGGAAGAAAAATCAGCCTTATCGGTATTGATTATGAATGGGTAAGTGAGACAGAACAGGATAATAAATACATTACCTACAGAGTACTGTCGGACTTTTATGACAATTATTATGTCATCCTGGGAGGCGTTTCAAAGGAAGCATTTCTTAAAAAATTCGGAATTACACCTGATGACGCGGCTTCATACTGGCAGCCGGAGCATGAGTTCCAGCAGCAGATACACGGAGATGTTCAGGCAATATATCTGGATAATTACAGGATCAATGTAAAGACTGCAGGCGAGCTGCTTGAGGAAAGCAGAAACCTAAGTGCGGCAATTGAGGAGAGGGAAGGTCTCCTCGCGCAGCTGCGTGATAAAACAGCGGAAATTAAAAAGATGACCGAGATAAAGCGTCTTACAGATAATCACGTAGCAAATCTTGAAATAACCATAAAGAATTTAAAAGCGGAGATCGATGAGAAAGCAAAAGCTCTGGAGTATCTGAATTCTCATGAAGCAGCGTGGTCGAAGGCAAAGAGAAAAGCGGGAGAAATCATCAAGGAAAAGTATCCGGAGGGCTCAGAAGCCAGAAAGAAGCTTGAATACAGAAAGATGTCTCTTTTACATCCTGCAGAGTATCACAGGCTGATGCATACAGAAACGGGCAGGAATCTTGTAGAAGGGGATTTTAAGATAGGTTCCATTTACAGAGAAACAGGAAGACTTGACTTTATCGGTTCAGGTTATCCGACGGTATCTATCATCATTCCGGTATACAATCAAATCGAATATACATACAGATGTCTGGCGTCAATCAAGCAATACACCACAGATGTTGATTATGAGATTATCATTGCAGATGATATGTCTACAGATGCGACAGCAGAGCTTGAGAAGTTTGTGACCGGAGTTACAGTTTGCAGAACCTCAGAGAATCTGGGCTTTTTAAAGAACTGTAATAATGCAGCCAGATCAGCCCGCGGAAGATATTTCATGTTCCTGAATAATGATACCACAGTGACAGAGGGATGGCTGTCTTCACTTGTGGAGCTGATGGAACGTGACAGTACGATCGGAATGACAGGATCGAAGCTTGTATTTCCGGATGGAAGATTACAGGAGGCCGGAGGAATCATATGGAGTGACGGCTCAGGCTGGAACTACGGACGCGGAGATGATCCGGAGGACTGCCGGTACAATTATGTTCGTGATGTGGATTATATCTCCGGGGCAGCAATCCTGATAAGAGAAAAACTCTGGGAAAAGATAGGCGGTTTTGATGAAAGATATGCTCCGGCATATTGCGAGGACAGTGACCTGGCATTTGAAGTCAGAAAGGCAGGTTATAGAGTAGTATATCAGCCGCTTTCAAAGGTTATTCACTATGAGGGAGTTTCAAACGGAACTGATGTAAACGGGACAGGACTGAAGCATTATCAGATTGAAAATTCAAACAAGCTGAAGGAAAAATGGTCTGATGAATTTGCAAAGCAGTATGAGAATACAGGCAATCCGGACCCGTTCAGAGCAAGAGAAAGAAGCAGAGGAAAGAAGATAATTCTTTTCATAGATCATTATGTTCCGACATTTGATAAGGATGCAGGGTCAAAGACTACATTCATGTATCTGAAAATGCTGCTTGCAAAAGGATATGAGATAAAATTCCTTGGAGCCAATTATCATCATGATGAACCATATTCAACTGTTCTTCAGCAGATGGGTATAGAGATACTGTATGGCGGAAGAATGGAGACTGATATATGGCCATGGATAGACAGGCATGCAAAGGATATTCATCTTGTATATATGAACAGACCGCACATAGCAGCCAAATATATAGATTATATAAAAGAACATACAACATTAAAAATAATATTCTACGGACATGATCTTCACTTCCTTCGTCTGCAGAGAGAATTTGAGCTTACGGGAGATATGGAGGCACTTGAGCAGAGCCGATACTGGAAATCAGTCGAATTCGGCATCATGCACAAGACAGATATGAATTATTATCCTTCATCGGTTGAGACCGATGCTATAGGAGGACTTGATCCTACTGTAAAGGTCAAGGCTATTACAGCGTATGTTTATGATGAATTCCACAATCCTTTACATGAAGATTTTGAGGAAAGGGAAGGAATTCTGTTTGTAGGAGGCTTTGCACATCCGCCAAACAAGGACGGTCTGATGTGGTTCGTCAATGAGGTATGGCCTTCGGTCAGAATGCATCTTGGTGAAAAGGCAAAACTGTATGTGGTCGGATCTAATGCAGATGATGAGATAAAGGCTATTGACTCACCGGAAAAAGGAATCTGCGTCAGGGGATTTGTTTCAGAAGAGGAGCTGCATGATTTATATGATCATGTGAGAATTGTGGCGGTTCCGCTCAGATATGGCGCAGGAGTAAAGGGTAAGACTGTCGAAGCATTATATTACGGATGTCCTGTTGTGACAACATCTGTAGGAGCAGAGGGAATACCGAATGCGGACGATGTTATGATAATAAAGGATGACAGTCAGGAATTTTCAGAAGCTCTGGAGGAATTGTATGAGGATACAGGCAGGCTTAAGGATATGAGTCAGAGAGCACTTGCGTATATCAGAAGGAATAACTGTACAGATGCGGTGTGGGATATTGTAAGAGGAGATTTTGAATGAAGCATACATTTGCAATAAGTGCATATGGGGATTCGCCTTATCTTGAGAGTTGCATCAAGTCTCTTATAGGCCAGTCAGTTAGAAGTGATGTTATCATCTGCACATCCACTCCCAGCAGTTATATTGATATGATGGCAGAAAAATATGAAATACCGCTATATATCAGAAAGGGTGAGGCAGGCATAGGATATGACTGGAATTTCGCATATGCCCGGGCCGACGGCGAGCTGGTAACCATAGCTCATCAGGATGATATATACCATCATGACTATGCTAAAACTCTGTTGGATGTAAAAGAGAAATATCCGGATATGAGTGTTTTTATGACTTCATCCATAACTATCAAGGATGGAAAACTGATTGAGTTCGGTGAAATAGAAATTGTGAAGAAGCTTTTACGTATTCCATTGAGAATTAAAGGACTTAATCATATTTCTGCGGTTAAGAGAGCAGCCATCTCATATGGAAATCCTATCATATGTCCTTCATGTGCATATGACAAGAAGCTTTGCGGAGATAATCTTTTCGATGCAAGATATCAGTTTGTTATAGACTGGGATGCGTTGTACAGACTTGCATCGGAGAAAGGCCGCTGGATATGTATTGAAAAGCCTCTTATCATGTATCGCGTACATGCCGATGCTGCAACCGGGGAAGCAATAAAAAACAATGTCCGTGAATACGAAGAAACAGAAATGTTTGAGAGAATGCATTCAGACAAGGTATCCGGAATATTGAGGAAAGCATATAAGAAATCCTATGACGCTTATAAAGAATAAAAAGGCTGGCATAATAATACAGATTATCATATGGATACTGACGCTGGTCAGTACGGCTTTTATTCTGAAAAAGACAGCGGCGGGAGATATCCTTGTCATGCCGGAGACCACATTTATGTATTTGGAAATACTGATTGTGGGATTGTGGATCTTTGCAGCGTTATATTTTATCCCGTCTCTATGGATAAGCTATACAGTAATTGCTGTAGTTGTATATATATATTTGTGGATGCATAGAATAGCGCTTCCGGTACTTCTGTCCGGTTTGTATATGTTTTATCCTGTTGTTGTCGGAGAAGCATTTTTAAATATCATTGGTATCGAAAGAAAGGAAGACCGGATCAGAAGAGCTCTGCATGATTTCATCTCGGGAATGGCAGTACATCTGACGGCAGCGGGTATTCTGAGTGTTTTCCAAATAGGAGGCGTAGCTGTTGCCAGAATAATTGCGATATCATTATTTGCAGTATCTGCTATATATATAGGTGTCATAAGATTTTCCCAAAAAAGGATTGTGATTCCATGTCCGGAGATTCCTTCTGACAGTGAGATAAAAAAGGAAGAGAACTCCAGAATCTGGATATGCATCGCCCTGGCAGTAATGGGGGCTATGATGCTCCTGCAGGCAGGCCGGATCAATATAACGCTTGATTATGACTCACTTCATTATGGATTGAGAAGCCAGTATGTACTTGATAACGGGCATGGATTTCTGGAAAATCTGGGAAGTATAAACGATGTTTATGTCTATCCGAAAGGTTTGGAAATTTTCCTGCTTCCACTGGTTACTGATGTTACATATGGATTTGTGCTTTCATTTTCATGGTGGATGTGCGCAGGAGTACTTCTGTGTATTTATTATCTGGTAAGAAAGTTTAATTGCCGCAGGGCAGGTGTGTATGCAATCATGTTTGCAGCGACTGTTCCCGGAATCATGAATATGGGAATATCTGCGAAAACGGACATAATCACGCTGCTGTTTCAGCTTATTGCAATTATTGATATTATTGAAAGTGATCACGTGTGGGCAGGGTCTGCACTATTGATGAGTCTGACCTTGAAGCCCACGGCGCTTATGTATTCCGGACTGATTTTTATCACCGCGATTGTTTTTGCCATAATTCGTAAAGAAAAAATATGCGTGAAGAGATGGTATCTGGCGATACCTGTCATTCTTGCATTTGGACTTGTTACAGCAAGAACGGTCATTTTGTCAGGCATGCCTATAACGGCAGCTGCATCACAAATATGGGAAGCAATAGGATTTGAACCCAAATATCCCTTTGACAGTGTAAGCGGGTTCGGAACACCGGAGAATGTAAGCCTGCTAAAGCGGTTTGCAGGATTCTTTTTCTGCCCGGTTACTGATGATCTGTTCCATGTGTATATCGCGTGGGGCGGAGCGGGAACAGCGATTATGCTTATGTTCGGGATGCTTTCAAAAAAAGCCGGCTTGTTTCTGAAATTGTTAACGGCCGTAATACTGACAGCAAGTATCGTGTGTATTTTTACGCTTTATCAGGTAGACGGAAATTATTTCATGCTTTTATATGCACTGTCAGTTGTTCTTTTCTTTATATCATTTTCAGAAGTATGCTATTGGCTGCTGCCGGTTATTGCTTTGAATATCGTGATATGCGGGACCACTAACTGGGCGGGATCAATAGGCCTGACTCCTGACAGATTTCAGCATCTTGGATTTTATGATCATGAATCTGACATGTATGACAGATTCGTGAGTACCGGAAATAAGGAAATATATGAGTTTCTGGCACGCGATAAGATGCAGAGAGTGATAGCCTTTGCAGATCAGCCGGATTGCCTGGCATTTAAATGCAATGTTCAGAGTTATACGGACATAGAGGGAAACGGAGGCAATGTTTATCTTGTAAAAACACTGGACCTCTTTAAGGGATTTTTGAATTATGCCGGAACTGATTATATATATGTCAATGACGGATTTCTGGAAAATCATGAACGTGCAGGAGACATTATTGAATATATGATTGAAGACGGAAGTCTCACAGAAATAATAGACGAAGGAAGCAACCGGTTGTATGAGTACATACAAAAGTAAAAAACAAAAGAATATCATTGCAGATATAGTAAGCATCGTTCTGCTTATAGTCTGGACATTTCTTATAAACAGGCAGATCCGTATCAGCGGACTGTATATGGATGATCTGTTTTTATGGTCATGTTTTAAGGATGAGACACTGAAAGAATTTGTTCTTCCGCTTGGATGCTCCAGATTCAGACCTGTATACTGGCTGGCAACATGGATCGAACTGGCAGTCATAGGAAACAGGATATGGCTTATCGTACCTATCAATCTGGTTATTCTGGCTTTCACGGCAGTTATTTGTTATTTCTTTATTTCGGATATAAGTGAATCAAGACTCATAGCATTTTTCTCGGCATTTGCGATAATTACAAGCAGGTTTTCCTATTATGATGTCAGCCAGCTGTGTGGATTGCTTGAATCCATGTCGATGTTTTTTGCGATTGTCATATGCATAGAGCTTTATAAATATATGCAGGACGGGAAAAGCATCAGATTCTATATAGCTTTATTATTCTACATTCTGGTAAGCTTTACGCATGAGAGATATATAGTTCTTATTCCGATGTTCTTTTATACACTTATTGTGATAAAGGATAAAAGCATAATAAAGTACGTGCTTTCAGCTGTAACATTTGTTCTTATCCTTGGAATAAGACTGCATTATATAGGAACGCTGCTTCCGGCCGGAACAGGAGGAACTGAGGTCGCAGAGACATTTACAGTCAGCGGATTCCTGGAGTCATGTTTATCTGAACTTAAATATCTTATAGGTTTTAACGCAGGCCCGGAGTATCTGTGCGGAATTCCATGGGAGAATGTGGATCATCGAATCAAAGCATTGGTCTATGCCGGTATAGCATTGATGATTATTATAGCAGTACGTTTTATCATCGCATTGATCAAGACTGCAAAAGAAGGAAAATCAGCATGGCCGGCAATCAGAAACGTGATATTCTTTATCGGATTTATAATCGGACTGACAGTCTCATCATCAGTAACGATAAGAGTCGAAATGAGATGGATATATACAGGCTTTGTAATACTTATTTTCCTGATAAGCTATATGTACGGGTACATCAGGAAGGGAATGAAAAAACAGCCGGTTGTTCTGATGATCGTAGTAATAGTGCTTATGCTTTTATTCAGCACTGAAGATATTTATTACAGGCAGAGCTGGAAAAATATCTATCTTTTCCCTAATCAGGAAAGGTATAATTCACTTTCAGACAATACCTGGGGAAAATACCGAGAAGCGATATTTGACAAGGATATCTATATTATCAGCAATTCATATGAAATGAGTGACTTTACTGCAGACACCTTCTTTAAAACATTTGATAAAGAGGGGAAAGCAGAAGGGTTAAATGTAATCCATGTTGATCTGATGGACGAGATTCCAAAAGAGGCATGGGGAAGAGATATCATTTTGCAGGAGGAGCCTTCAAATAATGCATTTTCGGAGATAGGAATTCAGTGATATGAAAAAACTTGCCGCGAGATTGTTACCGGTATTCGGTTTTCTGTTCTTAACTGCATATATCAGGAGTGCGACAGTGGATGTAGTCTATACGGATTATATCAGGCTGGTCAATTCGTATTTACCGGATTTTTTAAGCGTTAAGCCGTATATGCAGGCTGATATTCTGACGAGAACACCGGTATGTTATCTTGAAAGAATACTGAATATAGTCCTGTTCAGATACAGTACTGTTTTTGATATGATACTGGGCGCATTGGGACTGACTTTTTCTGCTCTTATTATCGGATCATATACAATCAGGAAAAATATTTCAGCCGGAATAATTGCAATTCTTATGCTGATTATTTTTTCACTGGACAAGTGGGAAATGATAACCAACGGAACCGGATGGGTCCATTTCTGGGCGTTCGTGTGTTTTTACTATCATTATCTTGTTTATGACAGAGTAAGAAACGGAAAGGCCGGAAAGGGTGATGAGGTACTGCTGTTTATCTTTCCGGTAATAACGATATTGCTGATTTCCGGTGCCTACTGTCCAATATATGTCGGATCATTGACAATAGTATATCTCATCGATTATTTCAGAAAATATGATGTATCTGTCAGATTAAAAAAACTGATTGCACGTCTGGCATGTATAGTTGTACCGTTCATACTGTATTTTATAAGTTATATGAGTTCGACAGAGGAAATAAGCGGGGCGACTACGGACTCATTTATGACGGTTATGACATCCGATATACTTCTTCCTGTAAAAATGATTCTGAAGGCCTTCGGATCCATGGTGCTGGGAGGAGAGACAGTTACGGAATGGGGAATCCCGGGAGCCGCAGTATGTCTGTTTGGAATGATTGTTATTCTGGGGTATATATATGCTATATATGTTAACTTCAAATCGGGATTATACAAGGAGACGGCGTTTCCTATGCTGCTTATTCTTTCGGGACTTATAAGTCATGGAATAGTATTTCTCACCAGATGGATATTCAAAAGTGATGATTACATGATGAGCTCTAGATACGCACTTCAGTTTCAAAGCGGAGTTCTGGGTATAATACTGACCCTTGCACAGACAGATAAACATTTTGTGATCAAACCGCTATCGGTATCATTTATCATAATTATTCTTGCCGGTCATCTGTGTACTACAGGCAGAGAGATAAGGATAGCAAAGTACCGTAAAGAGAATTTTGAAAATATGAGATCCGTAGCAGTGAACTATCAGAATGAAACTGATGAAACACTGAAAAAGGTACTGCAGTACCATGATCCTGAAAAAACGAGAAATGCCCTCAGAATACTGGAGGAGAATGGCTGGAATGTATTCAGAAAATGACAAAAGAACAGTTCTGTCGGTAATAATATCGGTCTTTAATGAAGAAAATGTGCTTCAGATATTTTATGATGCTGTAAAACCGTGTCTGGATGGTTTGGGTGAAAGCTATGAGCTGGTATTTGTTAACGACGGAAGTACAGATAACTCAAAGGAAATACTTAAAGGCTTTGCACACAATGATCATAAGGTGCGTGTAATCAGTTTTTCCAGAAATTTCGGACATGAAGCCGCTATGCTTGCAGGTATAGATAATTCAAACGGGGATTTCATAATCTGCATGGATTCAGACCTTCAGCATCCGGTTGATTGTATTCCGGAAATACTTGAGAAATTAAAAAACGGGAATGATGTAATCAGTATGGTTCGCACAAAGAATCATGCAGCAGGCGCGATAAAGAATGTTTCTTCAAAAGCATTTTATTCGATAATAAATAAAATGGGAAATATTCATCTGGAAAAGAATGCCTCGGATTTTTATGGAATCTCTGCACGTGTGGCAGATGTACTCAGATCAGATTACAGAGAGAGAGTAAGATTCATTCGGGGCTATATTCAGAATATAGGTTTTAAGAAGGATAGAATCGAATATGAAGCAGGAGACAGAGCAGGAGGAAGGAGTAAGTATTCATTTGGAAAGCTTCTGAGATTTTCGATGGATACTATTGTGTGCTTTTCTGATGCACCGCTTAAGGTTGGAATATATGCAGGAATATTTGCAATAATAATCGGAATTATCATGACGATATATACTATCATTACATGGGTACGTGAGGGTGCGCCGAACGGATACGCAACGATAGTTGTTCTGATGTGCTTCATGTTTGGTGTTCTGTTCCTGCTTGTCGGAATAATAGGAATGTATATTTCTGTTATCTTCAGGGAAATGAAGAGAAGACCTATTTATATTATAGAAGAAACAGTATAAGGAGGAATGATAAAAAGTAAACAGTGAGGTTGATACAAGAACGGTTAACTGTTGTAAACTTAAGACAACAGGAAGACAGAGTAGATTCTAGTTCGTCATTTTGTCTGGTCTTAGAGATCTGTAAGGAGAATGAAAGG
>JAZLHO010000045.1:0-2517 GCA_045616865.1 Lachnospiraceae bacterium
CCTTGAAACCGTCTTTTCCGATCTCACCGTAACGGAATAAGTTACCTGTCTCCATTAAGTCGAGAAGTTCAGCCTTCTCCTCTTCGCCCCACGCGTATCTACCTGGACCACCTGCCATAACAAAATACCTCCATATAAAAAATAATAATTTATAAAATAATCATGTAAAACATGAATTATTTACTAAGCAGCATATCGAGTACCTCAAGATTTCTCATAGTATCATCAATCGGTACGATATATGATTCTTCTCCGCAGATTGCTTTGCTGAATTCCTCAGCTTCTACCCTGTAGAGTTCTTCTCCTTCACCCGGTTCGAAAATATTCGGAATCACACAGACATCCTTTTCACCGACTAACAGGATTCTCTGTTCCTGTGCTCCGTCAAACCAGCTCTGTATGCATCCGCACACTCCGTTATCATACTGAACATCAGCTGCGGCGTGCCAGTCCACTCCGCCCTTTATCTTAAGGCTTGCAGAACCGGATGCTATTTTTGCATTCTGTGCCTTCATGACATGATTCATACAGTCTATGACATAGCACCCCACATCATACAGACAGCCGCCTCCCAATGCAGGATCCTCTCTTGCCGGGCTGGTCCAGTCAAGTGTATATCCATGATTGCCCTGCATTCCGACTACATTTCCAAGCTTCCCTGATGAGAACATCTCATTCAGTTTTCTGAAATTGCTTCCGTAGCGATACATAAATGCTTCCATGAGAAGCACATGATTCTCTGCCGCTACTGCTGCCATCAGTTCACCCTCTTCTTTGGTACAGGCCATAGGTTTTTCGCAAAGAACATGCTTTCCATGCTTCATTGCCTTGATTGCAAGGTCTGCATGAAGTGCATTCGGCACTGCGATATAAACAGCCTCAACATCCGGATCTTCAAACAGCTCATCATAGCTCAGATGTCTGGCATCAGGAAGGTAATCATCCGCAATCTTCGACCGTGAGCCTAATGCAGTTATTCTGCATATATCAGAATGAAGCATCTCGGGAATCATGAATTCCTTTGAAATGAGCCCCAGTCCGATAATACCCCAGTTAACGGTTCGCATCATTATCCTCCTTTTCTAATCATCAGGGGCGGCTTGCACCGCCCCTGCAAAACTCATGTATTGGTGTGAATTAAGCCTCACCCATGATGAGTTTGTTAACATACATTTCAAGTGCTTCGTAGTTACGCTCTTTGATGCACTTAGCCTGGAACTTCTTGTCGAACTTAGCAACCTTCTGCTCCATTAACTTAACGATTTCCATAGAATTGATGATATGACGATACTGATCCTCAGGCTTCTGTGTTCTCATAGCCTTAACATCAAGACCTACCATCTGTCCCTGTGAACCGTAGTTGTTATCGCAAAGAACCTTAACCTGATCGAATGCGCTTCTAAGTGACTCTGCACCGAATGACTTATCCTGGTCATAACGGCAGCCGTTCTGATCATTAAGATGTACAGAACCAAGTTTGCCAAACTTAAGAGCGAATGCCATTTCGTTTGCCGGATCAAGACCTGCAAGGATAGCATGTGCTGACTCAAGAACTGCTCCAACTCTCTTAGGATCTACAGAAGCTGCTGAAACTGCCATTACATGTCCGATTGTTCCACAGTATGAACGATCGATCGGCTCGTTTGGCTTAGACTCGATGAGAACCTTGATCTTCTTGTCATAGCCAAGCATCTTGTTGATAGAATCGATCAGCTGACCAATCTTCTGAACCGGATCCTTTGACTCTGCACAAAGAGTACCCTCACGTGCAAGCCAGAGAACGATGTTCTTTGCTCCGAGAGCCTTAGCGATATCGATTGAACGATATGCTCTCCACATAGCAAACTCATAATCTTCCTTGCTGTTTGATGTGAAGCCACCGTCTGTAGTATGTGGATCCATCCAAAGTCTAGGTGCTACGAATTCTGCTACAAGACCTCTCTTGTCAAGCTCTTTCTTAACGTCCTTAGCATAAGCGATGATCTGCTTTTCTGTCATGTTGTTCATATCCGGAACTGCATCATCATCATGGAACTGTACACCATCAAGACCGATCTTCTTGAAAGCATCAAACTTTTCAAGGATATCAATTGTTGGACGTACGCCTGGTCCGAATGCTTCAACGCCTTCGTTAACATTCCATGGACCACATGTGAATCTGAATCTTGATTTGAACTTCTTTGCTGCCATTGTGAATTCCTCCTTCACTGAAAAATATATTTTTCTATTTAGTATTACACAACTAAACTAAAACTTAATCAATACTAACCTGCACTAAACACAACTTTAGTACAGGTTGGTATCGTGCTGCACAAATAATATTACTTTCTCTTTCTCTTCGGAACCAGATCAAGTGCAACTGATGCAAGGATTACGATACCCTTTACTGTCTGCTGCCAGTCAGCTGAGATACCCATCATTGACATACCGTTGTTCAGGATCGCGATTACGAAACATCCGATAAGAGCGAGGGCGATACTTCCTGCTCCTCCTGATACTGATGCTCCGCCGACATAA
>JAZLHO010000046.1:0-3414 GCA_045616865.1 Lachnospiraceae bacterium
GCAATAATAGCAATGACCCGAAAAGTATCAAGGATAGTATTTGCGATGCTTCAGACAAGGGAGAAATTCAATCCTGAACTGATGCGTAGCATTAACAAAATACAGCAAACAGCTTAAAACTGTTTGACTTTTTATAGGAGACAGTATGAATATCATTATCAGTGGTGCAGGCGGATTTATGGGCCGTGAGGTCGCAAAGCTTACAGAAAAAAACTATCAGGGGATGACTGCTGCAGCAGGCGTAGATCCTGTCGCAGACAGCAAGGATTTTCCTTTTACATGCAGTAAAAGCTTCGAGGCACTGGAGCGTGATTATCCTGAGCTTGTTCGCTCTGCAGATGTAATAATTGATTTTTCCAATCATGCGGCAACAGAGGCTCTGACTTCATTTGCCGTAAAAAACAACTTCCCTCTCGTCCTCGCAACAACCGGACAGACAGAGGATGAACTTGCCCTGATTCATAAAGCATCAGAGCATATACCGCTGTTCTTTGCTTCCAATTATTCTATCGGCATAGCTCTTTTAGTACAGCTGGCCAAGACCGCGGCTGCTGCCCTTCCTGATGCAGAAGTTGAGATCGTCGAGGTTCACCATGACAGGAAAATCGATGCTCCAAGCGGTACTGCTCTTACTCTGGCCAAGGCAATTCAGGACATCCGACAGGGATCAAAAATCGTAGCCGGAAGAAGCGGTCTGAGCAAGCGGGAACCTGATGATATCGGTATCAGCTCTGTACGTATAGGCAATGTGGCCGGTATTCATGAGGTTATAATCGGTACTCAGAACCAGACTATAACGCTAAAGCATGAGGCTCATTCGAGAGCTTTGTTTGCAGAAGGAGCTCTGACGGCTGCAGCATTTTTAAAAGGAAAGGAACCCGGGCTTTACAACATGGAAAGCATGATGAATGCCTGACTGTTGAAACAGTATATAATAAATGATACAGAAATCCTGCGGTTGAAAACCCGGGGTTCAGAAAAGAGATTGTATGAAAATAGCAATTTATGGATATGGCAATCTGGGCAGAGGTGTAGAATGTGCCGTAAGAAAAAATCCTGATATGGAGCTTTTCGGTGTGTTCACCAGAAGAGATCCCTCTTCGGTAAAAACGGTTACCGGTGCTCCGGTTTACGCCGCTGCCGACGTAACGAAATATAAGGATGTAATAGATGCTCTTGTGATCTGCGGAGGCAGCGCAACGGATCTTCCCGTTATGACACCTGCTTTGGCCGCTGATTTTAATGTTGTAGACAGCTTTGATACTCATGCAAATGTTGAAGAACATTTTCAGGTAACGGATCTGGCTGCTCAAAAAGGAGGAAAGGTGGCTATCATCTCAGGAGGATGGGATCCCGGCCTTTTCTCTCTGGCAAGAGTTTATGCTGATTCTGTTCTTCCGGGCACACAGAGCTATACCTTCTGGGGACGCGGTGTCAGTCAGGGGCATTCGGATGCTATCAGACGTATACCCGGTGTCGCCGATGCCCGCCAGTATACAGTTCCTGTTTCCGAGGCTGTCGATGCCGTAAGAAGCGGAAACAATCCGGTGCTGACAACACGACAGAAGCATACTAGAGAATGCTATGTTGTGACAGAGGAAGGCGCGGATAATTCTGCAATCGAAAAAGCCATCGTAACCATGCCGAACTATTTTGCAGATTATGATACTACAGTAACCTTTATCTCTCAGGAAGAACTGAATGAGAAACACAAAGGTCTTCCGCACGGTGGTATGGTTATCAGTTCCGCAAAAACCGGTGCTGCGAACGAAAACACCCAGGTCATCGAGTACAGTCTGAATCTTGATTCTAATCCGCAGTTTACCGGCTCTGTATTAACAGCTCTGGCAAGAGCAGCAGTCAAGCTGAACAAACGCGGTGAATCCGGAAGCCGTACAGTATTTGACATCGCCCCTGCAGATCTGTCACCCAAAACAGCAGAGGAGCTTAGAAAACTTATATGAAATATATCTGTGATAATATAAATGTTAATGAAAAGGGACATCTGACCTTTGCCGGTCAGGATACTGTCGAACTTGCATCAAAATACGGAACTCCACTCTATCTTCTTGATGAGAACAGGATAAGAGAGAAATGCAGGATATATGTTGATGCTTTCAGGAGCTGTTTTCCGGAGGGATCGCAGGTTCTTTTTGCCAGCAAGGCAAATTCCTTCAAAAAAATCTACAATATAATCGCTGAAGAAGGGCTTGGCGCTGATGTGGTTTCCGGCGGCGAGATATTTACCGCCAAAGAAGCCGGCTTTGATCTCTCCCGGACTTATTTCCACAGCAATAATAAAACTGATGCCGAAATCTCCTATGCAATGGACTGCGGAGTCGGTCAGTTCGTAGTAGATCATATGTCTGAGCTTGCTGAGGTCGACAGACAGGCTGGAATCAGAGGAATTCGTCAGAAGGTTCTTTTAAGGCTTACGCCCGGAATCGACCCGCATACATATGAAGCTATCAGTACCGGTCGTGTCGATTCGAAATTCGGGGCAGCCATCGAGACCGGTCAGGCAAAAGAATTTACAGAATATGCTCTGAGCCTCAAGAATATCGAGCTTAAAGGTTTCCATTGTCACGTAGGTTCACAGGTTTTTGCTGAAGATGTATTCGAAAGATCTGCTGAGATTATGCTGAATTTCTCAGCCATGATTGAAAATGTATACGGATATGTGACCGAATACCTTGATCTGGGTGGGGGATACGGAACTGCATATTATTCCGGAGAGGGCTCTCTGGATATTGCATCCAAGATTGCTGATGTCGCAAATTCCATAAACAAAACCTGTGACAGTCTCGGAATCAAGGTTCCTAAGATACTTATGGAACCGGGACGCAGCATCGTAGCTGATGCGGGTATGACTCTTTATACCGTAGGTAATGTCAAGAGGATACCCGGTTATAAAAATTATATTTCTATCGATGGTGGTATGACTGATAATCCCAGATATGCTCTCTATGGAGCCAGATATACCTGCTATATAGCAAACCGGATGAATGAGGAGTGCGCTATGGCCGCGGCTCTTGTTGGAAAATGCTGTGAAAGCGGCGATGTGATCCAGAAAGGCGGTATATATCCGGAAACCACCGTCAGGGGCGATATCGCTGCAGTATGCACAACCGGAGCTTATAACTATTCAATGGCTTCAAATTATAACCGTATACCGCGTCCTCCGATAGTTATGCTGAAAGACGGGGAAAGCTCTGTCGTCGTAAGACGTGAAACCTATGAAGATATATTGAGATGTGATTTGTAATACAGCACAGGAGCTGTCGCACAAGTGATTTAATAATCACGAGTGCACAGCTCTTTTTTTGTGGATTTTAGTCTTTATTTCCTGTTTTATTGTGGATATCTGTCAAAAGAGAAACTACCAACAGACATATCGGAGATATGCCAACATAG
>JAZLHO010000047.1:0-2792 GCA_045616865.1 Lachnospiraceae bacterium
GTTTGCGCGACGCAGCTTGTCCTTAGCGAAGAGGCATCTGGGATAGAAGCTCAACGGTTCTGGCATCTAAGTCATAAAACATCCATCCTCTTTAAAACCAATAAGAAAAAGCCGCCGCACTATTTATAGTGCGACAGCCCCTGTTTTTTCGATAATTATATTTTTATTCTCTCTCTCTTATCGCTCCGTAACGGTACATCTGAAGAAGCTGTCTGAGATCTGATATCTGATTATCTATTTTTGATCCCTCGTCACTGTTCTGTACCATCACCCGGGTCGTAACCGGTTCAAAAAAATCTGTTACTGAGGCAATGTCTGCATTTTCTGTAATTGCTTTTTTAATATCGGCAAACGGCTGGTGCACTTTCAGCGCCATGCCATGCGATGAATATACCATAGTGTATCCGGCTATTCCGGTCTTCGAATGATATGCTTTGCAGAAACCTCCGTCTATTACGATCAGTTTTCCGTTTGCTTTGACAGGACTCTCTCCTTTTGCTGCTCTTATCGGAGTGTGCCCGTTGATAATATGCGCATTATACGGATTGATACGGAATTCTTCAAATATCCTGTCACAGGTTTCTTCCTTCCTGCAGTATAAATAGTACGGATCTTCCGGTTCCTTCCAGTATTCCTTATCGTCTATAAGAATTCTTTCCCATGTCTTCAATACCCTTCCGCATACCGGTGAATGCTGCCCTCCCCACAGATACCAGATAAGGTCGAGGTCTGTGTCTTTTCTGTCTTTATCAAAAGCCTCCCTGATCAGTTTCTCACAGGCATTAAAAAGACCTCTTCCCCGATACTTCCTTCCGCCGAACTCCAGTTCAAAAAATTCACCGTTTTCATCAAGCGGAACGCAGCCATGGAACAGCAGATTGTTGTTATAAATAAGATATATCGAACCGTTCTTTAAAAGGAACTGCATATGCTCCCTCAGCCGGAGACTATGCCTGAACGAGTATACCAATCCGTTCATGACATCAACTTCTTCATCTGTCAGACTGTACGGATTCTCCGGATCGACGGTCGGAAATTCTGTTGTATTAAGCTTGACCTCTTTTCCATCAATAACTACTGAGCCTTTCTCAAAATCAGTTTTCTCGAAAAGAAGTCTTTCATCCATCTTCCATTCAGGATGTTTCCTGATTGCAATTCCCTCCAGCTTTAATGTGATGATATTTATCGCTTTTATTGCTGCTTCCCACGAATCTCCGCTGTAATGCTTTGAAGCAAATGACGTCAATTCCCGAAGAGATACGCCGTAGCCGCTCTCAAGTATGCGCAGGTTGTCGTAACGGATGTTGTTTCGAATGACATTGGCTATACACACCATACTTCCGGCGGCCGCTCCAAGCCACAGTACATCATGGTTTCCCCATTGTATATCTACCCGGCTCATCCGAAGGATACGATCCATAACATAATCCGCCCTGGGACCACGATCAAAAATATCTCCCACCAGATGGAACTTATCGATTGCCAGCGTTTTAATCAATTCAGATAGTGCGATAATGAATGCATCACCGTTTTTAATTCGAATAATCGTATCAATAATCTTCTCATGATATACGATCTGGTTGTCATCCTCGTCAGGAACGACATGCAGCAGCTCGTCGATAATATAAGCATATTCTTTTTTTAACTGCTTCCTTACACGGGAACGGGTGTACTTGCTTGACTCAGTTCTTGCAACACGTATAAGCCGGGTAAGAGTCGTCTTATACCAGTCATATGACAATTTTCCGTCCTTTTCAAGAAACTCCAGCCTCTCCGCCGGATAATAAATCAATGTACATATCGCATTGATCTCCTCTTTTGAAAGCTCTTTCCCCAGTGCAAGAAGAACCTTCTCACGGATGACTCCTGAACAGTTATTCATGATATGTTCAAATGCTTCCGACTCGCCATGAATATCGCTCATGAAATGCTCTGTTCCCTTGGGAAGATTCTGGATAGCTGTCAGGTTGATAATCTCTGTACAGACTGACTGTTCACTCGGAAACTGCTGTGCCAGAAGGCGCAGATATTGCATTTTTTCAGGAGTAAATTCCTGTAATTCTTCTATCATGTTTGACCATCCTTATTTATTAGAAGTAAAAGAACAGGCAAATTACCTGTTCTTTTAAAATTGCGGGAGTAGGATTTGAACCTACGACCTCCGGGTTATGAGCCCGACGAGCTTCCAGACTGCTCCACCCCGCGTTATCATATGCCCCTAAATAAATCAAGCTGCTTATGCGGCAGCTCGAGTCATTTAAGTAGCTCCCCAAGACGGACTTGAACCGCCGACACTGCGGTTAACAGCCGCATGCTCTACCGACTGAGCTATTGAGGAAAATAGCCATACTATTTATAAGGTATACTATACACCTTTGTCTTACAAAAGACAAGCCGATGGGGGGACTCGAACCCTCAACCTGCTGATTACAAATCAGCTGCTCTGCCAATTGAGCCACATCGGCGTATTCACTAATCATGCAGCTGATTTGTAATCAGACTGCTCTGCCTCAGATTGCCCTATCAGGCAATCTGCCTGAATTGAGCCACATCGGCATAATTCTTAATTCAATGCCAAAAGTATTAAATTATCAAATGGGGGAAGGTGGATTCGAACCACCGAAGGCAGTGCCAGCAGATTTACAGTCTGTCCCCTTTGGCCACTCGGGAATTCCCCCTTAAGTGGGGCGTATAGGGCTCGAACCTATGACCCTCTGCTTGTAAGGCAGATGCTCTCCCAGCTGAGCTAACACCCCATCTTACGACCCGAATCGGACTCGAACCGACGACCT
>JAZLHO010000048.1:0-3454 GCA_045616865.1 Lachnospiraceae bacterium
CAGGCAATGAAAGAGTTAGCGTAAGGAGGATAATATCATGGCATATACAAATATGAGAACAGCTTACGGTGAAACACTGGTTGAGCTTGGAAAGACAAATAAGAACATTGTAGTACTTGATGCTGACCTTGGCGGTTCAACAATGGGCAAGCTTTTTGAACAGGCATATCCTGAACGCCATATCGAATGCGGTATTGCAGAACAAAACATGCTCTCTGTATCGGCAGGTCTTTCTGTAACAGGAAAGATTCCTTTCGCGGGATCATTTGCAGTATTTGCAGCAGGACGTGCATTTGATCAGATCAGACAGACGATCAGCATAGGAAAGCTGAACGTTAAAATCTGCGGTTCTTCATGCGGTTGTTCGGATTTTGGTGATGGAGCAACACATCAGTCCGTAGAGGATGTTGCTATTATGAGAGCTATTCCTAACATGACTGTGCTTGTTCCGGCAGATGCAAACGAGATGGTCAAGGTTGTTAAGGCAGCAGCTGAATATGACGGACCGGTTTATATCCGCTGCGGAAGAAATGAATACGATAATACAACAGCAGAGGATGCTCCATTCGAGATCGGCAAGCCATCAGTACTTAAGGAAGGAACAGAGGTTTGCGTATTCGCAATGGGATATATGCTCAATCTTGCACTTGAGGCAGCTAAGCAGCTGGAAGGCAAAGTGTCAGTCAAGGTTGTTAATGTCAGCACAATAAAGCCAATGTGCCCTGATTACATTCAGAAGCTTGCTGCAGGATGCAAGGCTATCGTAACAGTAGAGGAGCATAATATCTTCGGCGGACTTGGTTCGGCAATAGCTGAGGTTATGTCATCTGCCCCGCTTCCGATGAAGATGGTTGGTATCCATGATAAGTTTGGCACATCAGCTCATGCATGGGAGGATGTTCTGGAGTACATGGGACTTACAGTTGACGCAATTAAAGCAGCTATTGAAGAAATGGCTTAACAGTCAAAAGGGGATAATTTATGAAACTAAGTATTCTTCCATGCTCACTTTTCTCTGAAATTATCGGAGGAGAAATGTCTATAGCAGAGTGGCTTATGATGGCTAAAGGCTATGGATTTGACGGAGCGGATATCAGTATGAGTTTTGTAAAGGCACATTCGGCGAAAGCTATGCGCGAACTCAAAGAGGAACTGGATGCAATCGATATCGAAAAAGTCATGGTATGCACATATCCTGATTTCACAAATCCCGATCCAAAGCAAAGAGAAAGAGAAATCGCATACTTCTGCACAGATATTGCAACCTGTGCCCAGCTTGGTTTCAAGTATGTCAGAACACTTGCAGGACAAAATCATCCGGGAGTAAAAATGGAAGATATGATTGCAAATGCAGTCGATTGCATTAAGAAAGTATCTGAGTTTGCAGATTCGCAGGGCATAACACTGTGCCTGGAGGATCATGCAAAACCGGGTGCATGGGATTATATCGACGTTACATTTGATCCGGAAGTATTTCTTAAGGTTCTCGACGGAGTAAAAGATACCAATGTCAGAGTAAATTTTGACCTTGGGAATATTACGGCATTTGGAATGAATCCTATAGATGTTATGGATAAGTGCTTTGACAAGATCGAGACTATTCATGTATCTGATATGACAGAACTCGGCAAATTCGAACCCTGTCTTGTTGGAACAGGCGCATGCCCGATCAAGGAGTCGTTAAAGTGGCTCTATGATAAGGGATGGGATAAATGGCTTTGCATAGAGGAGTGTTCAAATACAGGTGCAGAAGGAATCCGGATGGCAGGCGAGAATATCAGGAAAATCTGGAGGGAAGTAAATGGCTAAGGTAAAAACCGCGATAATAGGCACAGGTAAGGTTGCTGATTATCATGCAAAAGCATATATGGATTGTCCTGATGCAGAACTGGTGGCCTGCTATGGAAGACATATCGAGAAGGCAGAGTCCTTTGCAAAGAAATACAATATCAGGGCCTATGATGATCTCGAAAAAATGGTAAAGGAAACAGGAGTGCAGGCAGTTTCAATTTGTGTTCCTCATCCAAGCCATGCAGAGCTTGCAGTAAAATGCTGCAATCTCGGACTATCTATCGCAATCGAAAAACCGCTTGCAGCTTCACTTGAAGATTGTGATGCAATTCTTGAAGCTGCTGAAAGAAACAATGTCAAGGGTACAACTATTTCACAGAGACGTTTCTATGAGCCCTGCAAGAGAGTAAAACAGGCTATAGCAGACGGTAAAATAGGTACGCCTATCATTGGCACAGTCCAGATGTACAGCTGGAGGGATATGAACTATTATCATTCAGATCCCTGGAGAGGAACTTGGGCCGGAGAAGGCGGCGGAGTTTTGATCAACCAGGCCCCTCATCAGCTGGATCTTCTTCTTTGGTATATGGGAGAGGTAGATGAAGTATATGGTGTGTGGGATACTCTTAATCATCCTGAACTTGAAGTTGATGATACTGCGGCAGCAATCGTTAAGTTTAAGAACGGAGCAATCGGAAACATATTGGTAACGAATTCCGTTAATCCCGCATTATACAGCAGAGTGGCAGTATATGGTTCTAATGGTCAGACAGTCAGTGTCCAGACAGACGGCGGTTCAATGTTTATTGCCGGTATGACAGCAATAGCAGAACCTCCTGTGCTTAACGAGTGGACAGTGGAAGGAGAAGAGGACAAACTTGATCAGTATGTAAAAGAGGATTCGGACGAATTTAACTCTGTTGATAATTCTTACTACTATTTCACTCAGCAGATCAATGACTTTATTGAGGCTGTAAAGGATAACAGGGATCCGATGATTACTCTTGAAGACGGAAGAAAGACAGTAGAACTTATTACGGCAATTTACCGTTCCAACAGAGACAACAAACCGGTTAAATTCCCTCTCGTACCGGAATACGGTGACGATTATGACGGCAGACTGGTTAAAAAGAAATTATAAACTACAGGAGATATAAAAATGTCAGTTGAATCAGCATTAAAGAGAATGTTTTCTCTTGAAGGAAAGATTATCATGATGACCGGAGCAGCAGGCGGTATTGGATCGGAAATCTGCAAAGGCCTTGCATCAGCAGGTGGCACCATCTGTGCATGTGATGTAAGTGAAGAAAGACTTAAAGCTCTTAAGGAAGCAATCGAAAGCGAGGGCGGAAAGTGCTCAGCTTATATCATGGATGTTACAAAGCTGGACAGCATCAAAGCCACTGTAGATGCGATCATCAGTGATTATAAGAAAATTGATGTCCTTTTCAATGTTGCAGGTATCAATAAGAGAGAAGGACTTCTTGATGTAACAGAGGAAACATACGAGAAAATCATGAGCATCAACTTAAAGGGTGTATTTTTCACATGCCAGGAAGTTGGAAAGCATATGATTAAAGAGCGCAACGGAAATATCATCAATATCGGTTCACATAACGCAACAGCTATGCTTGGCGGATGCTCTGTATACGGGGCAACAAAG
>JAZLHO010000049.1:0-4825 GCA_045616865.1 Lachnospiraceae bacterium
ACCCATGAATATACCTGACCATAAGATACATTGAACTGAATTGCCGCGCCTGCTGAATTTTCTTTTCTTGGTCATAGAAATGTTCCCCTTCATGATAGATTTTTGGATATTTCCATTGTCTACCATATGGGGAGCATATCATTTACGGCACTTTCAGGCACTATCTTCAGTTGTTTCTTGTAAGCAGACAAACGCACTCCACATGTCCTGGTTCTTATCGGGCAACACAGTATCTGTTCCCTCGTTTAATGCCGGAGAACACTTTTCTGCTTTGTCTTTTTCTTTAAGTTTGTTTTTTGAATTGTCGACGTCCTGCTTCCAGCCGGTTTTGAAAACAAAAGTGAGCTTGTATGGATCCTTCTCACCATTTTCATTCAATCCGCCGACAATAACTTTATCTATCATCCTCTCAAAGATATCTCGATCAAACACAGTCATGACTCCACCCTCAGAAAGAACCGCCCTGAAACTCTCGATTCTTTTCTTCATAGTCTCTCTATCAACTGCCTGCGCCTTTACCTGATCATATTCTTTCTGCAGGATACTGAGTTCTGCTTTGATCTCATCATCCTTTGGTTTGTATACTTCTCTTTCTATTGTCCCATTCAGATAGTTGTCTACAAGTTTCTGTCTTTTATTTGAAATAACCGAGATCTTCTCCTCCAGCTTCTTCTCTTTCGATGACAGTTTCTCTTTATCAAGCGTCTTTTCTACTCTGCTGAGGAACTTTTCTACCACATCCTGATTATTTCCGCATAAGAGATTATAAGCCTCGATAAAAGCAGTCTCTATGACTCTTTCTTCGATGCCCTTACTATCCGGACAATGCTGTGCTCCTCTTTTTACATAAGTACAGCAGTGCCAGATGGTTTTTTTATACTTTTCCTCCAGCTCGCCATGCCATGAACGTCTGGTCAGTCTTGAACCACAGAAATAGCATTCCAGCTTCGAGCTGAATGCATATTTTCTTGAATAATTATCTACCTTTTCTGTTGATCCCATAGTCCTGCCCCTTATCCTTATTTTATGTATCGCCTGGGCCTTATCCCAGATTTCTCTATCGATTATCGGTTCATGATGATCCTTTGCATAATACATCGGCTCTTCGCCACGATTACGTGCCCTATGTTTTTCGATAGCGTTATTCGTAAATGTTTTTCCCTGCCTAAAGGCTATGGTTATCACATCATCACGCCCTGCCGCTGTGAAGTATCGTCAGGAATTCGAAAACTATATTAAAGCAAAGGGCTATTCTGGAATTAAGGCACTTGTTGCCTTCTCCGGCAAGGTAAAGCTAAATGATGAAGAATACACCGAAGTCGGAATGAATGATATCAAGGAAGAAGACCTCCGCTATGAGTTTGACCGCAGCTGTTATCAGGTTCTTATCGTTGCGGATAAATATCAGACCGGGTTTGATCAGCCGAAGCTCGTGGCAATGTATGTAGATAAGCGTCTGAAAGGTGTTGCCGCTGTGCAGACCCTTTCCCGCTTGAACCGAATCTGTCCTCCATACGATAAGATTACTTTCGTTCTCGATTTCAAGAACAGCTACGATGACATCAAAGCAGCATTTGAGCCTTACTATAAAGACACCATCCTGTTCGAGACGATTTCTCCTTCTGATATTCGCGACCTTGACAATCAGATAGAAGCTTATGATTTTCTGGACGCAGATGATATTGACGAGTTTAATACTTACCTTTATCAACCAAGCCGCAGCGCAAAAGACAAACAGCGCATGTGGGCATTGCTTGATAAAGCCTTGAAACTCATCTTAAAGCATCCGGAAAAGGAACAGATGGAAATTAAAATCACTATGCGCCGGTTCTTGAAAGGATATTGTTTCCTTATCCAGGCTACCGCATATGAAAATCTTGAATTCCACAAGAGATATAACTTCCTGTCCTATCTCATCAAGGAGTTGAATCCCGGCGGTGGCGGTAACAACTTTGATATTGCAGATAAAATTACCGTCAGCGAATTCCGGCAGAAACAGATGGAGGAACATAGCGGCGAAGAGATCGAAGCAAAGCCTGAAGTGAAGATCAAGAAACCAAAGCCTGCAAGCATTGAAGAGGAACAGAAAAAACTTCTGTCTCAGATTATCGATGAAGTCAATGCATTGTATGATAAGGATTACGAACCGGACTTCACGACAAAGGCGGCAATGCAGATTCGCGATCTTCTTCTTAAGAATCAGTCCTTAAAGGAACGTCTTGAAAAGAGTGCTAAAAATAACACTCTCAATGAATTTAAATTCACATATGATGATTGTGTTCAGGACGCCTTAGTTGAAGGGTACGATCAAAATGCAGATTTCTATACCCTTTTACTGAATAATGAGGAGGTCCGCGCAAAATTTGCAAATGTATTCATGCGTGAAGTATATCAGATATTAAGAGGACCTGTTCCTGTTTCTGGTAGCTATACCTATACTCTTGACGGATCTTCGGATACATATAAGGTTGCCGAACCACAGGTCGAATACGGATTAAAAAAAGATGAGGAGTCCGATTGATGAGTAATCCATTCATGCGATATGTGGAGGACTTCGAAAAAGAAGCTGAAGCATTTTTAACTAAATATGAATGTGCTGATGCCATCGAGAATCCGCGTCCTATTCCTATTGCCGACATCGCCAAACGACTTATGTCGTTAGATATCATTGATTCGGAATACCTATCCCGAGACGGCAGCATCCAGGGTGCCATAACATTTACGGACGGTGTTATTGAGGTCTTTGATTGGAATGCTCAGGAATACATCGGATATGATGTCGCTTTCCCTGCAATTTTTATTGATGCCGATATAATGAATCAAGGACGTATCAATAACACAATTGCGCATGAATGCTATCATTGGTGGGCACATCGAAATTATTTTAATTTCAAGCGTATACATGAAAACGGCACGGAATTCGCATTTCGCTGCAATAAACGGCAAAGCACCCGAGGGAGTTCTATTACAGGGGAATGGACCGATATCGACAAGATGGAATGGCAGGCAAAAACCATCGCGCCGAAAATTTTAATGCCTCGCAAAGCTACAAAGAAGAAAATTGATATTACATATAAGCGTCTTCTTTCAGACTCTCCGGGAACTACAAAAGCCGATGTCACCGCACTTGTAATTGATTCCATAGCAAGCTTTTTTGAGGTATCAAACCAATCTGCTGCAATTAGAATGCTGGAACTCGGATATCCAGAAGCACAGTCATTTTGCAGCGATGTGTATGAGATACCGGCAGGCGCAGGGAGCCATTCCCACAAATCTACAAAGGCAAAAACACACCGCCAACCGATTAGCACGGAAAAAGCCTTTGAATTATACCAGTACAATGACTTCCTACGTGCAACATTGGACACCGGAGCCTTTCGCTTCATCGAAGGTTACTTTGTACTGAATGACCCAAAATACATCTATCAAGACAGTCTTTCGCTTTATGCAAGAAACAATCTCGCTGAATGTACCCTTGATTTTGCCATTAAACTTCAACCGGATTATTTGATGCACAGCGATAGTCAGATGATGTTTCGCTCTGACAGTGTTTTCAAAAAGGAGCATTCTTTTGACGCAAACACTCAAAACACTGAACTGTTTAACAAAGCGAAAGACTTTGAGAAAAAGTTCAAACGAACCCAGGCCGAGGCACTGAAACCAGCAGAATGGATGAAAAGGCGTATGGAAGAAGAACGCTGGTATGAATATACTTTTGAAGAGAAAACTCTTCTTGATAAAGAGAATTATTCCAGAGTTCAGAAAGGAACCCATAACTTCACTATGCGTCCTCTAATTGCTATGGGCGTTGGCCTTGGACTTGATCTCAACGAAATGGAACATGTGCTATCACTGGGAGGAATGACTTTCAATCCAAACGACCGTGAACATCAGGCATATAAATATCTTTTTACTGGTTTCTATGGGAAAGATATTGATGAGTGTAATGACTTTTTAAAGAAGATAGATGTAAAAACTCTCGGAACACATGAGAGATATTAATGGAGGTAAGATCATGGCATACGGAAAATCAATAGAACTGTTCCTTGCCAACGGAACAGCGGACAGCCTTATTACGGCAAAACTGTCCAACTGGAATGGCAAGGCCATAAAAATACCAAGAATAGAAGTTGCAGAATGTACCCGGACTGACATAAAGGGAGCCGGTGTTTATTTCCTGTTCTGTAAAGAAGAAGATGACAGTGATTCTGTCTACATCGGTGAATCCGAAGCCGTATATGATCGCCTCATGCAGCACATCAGAGACTACGGAGCAGAAAAAGAAAAGTTCTACTGGACTACAGCTGTTATCTTCCTGGGCAGAGATTTGAACAAAGCCTTAATACGATATCTTGAAGATCGCTTCGTTCAGATTGCACGGGACTGCAAGCGATATAAAGTACTTACAAAGAACACATACAGCAAAACGGTCATGAAAGAATCCCAGACTGCCGCAATGGAAGAATTCATTGACAATGTTCGTGTTCTTATCAATGCCCTCGGTTATAAAGTTCTGGAGCCGACCGTTCAAAACACCCTCGGTTCTTCACAGGATGATGAAAAGCTTTACCTGAGCATGGGTAATGCCAAAGCTACCGGTGTGGTTACTACCGAAGGTTTTGTGCTCCTTGCCGGAGCAACTGTCAACGAAAAAACATCCGAGAAGTCCCTCAGTAAGGGAGCCATCGCCCTCAGAAAGAAGCATTTTAATGCAGGCAAAGTAAAGGATCTGACAACCACCGAAGATATCCTGTTTTCAAGTTCGTCAGCCGCTGCCGATTTCGTAACCGGCTACAGTGTTAGCGGCCCGGCAAACTGGAAGACA
>JAZLHO010000050.1:0-2486 GCA_045616865.1 Lachnospiraceae bacterium
CGTCTTTTTTGCGTTATGGGAGCAATTTTGCAACGAGAACAGACATGTGTAAAGTTATCGCAGTTGCAAATCAGAAAGATGGAGTCGGCAAGACTGTCACGAGCGTAAATCTTGGTGTTGGACTCGCAAGAGAAGAGGAAAAGGTGTTACTCATAGATGCAGACCAACAGGCTCTCTTACTATTAGTCTTGGTTGCATATTCCGCTCCAACGGGAAACTAATTCCGCTTGAAACGGGATAATCCTTTCCGCCCGTTCGGGAAGCCATTCCGCTCCAAACGGGAAATATTTTTTATATATGATATAGTTCTTTTCGTAGTTAAAAATTCATTACGAAAGGAGCTATGATTATGCATGACTACAACACAATTGTTGGCGTTATCAGCCTTCGAAACGATAAGGTTTCATACCCGGCGATACGTCAGCGCTATGGCATTGGCAACAGTGGCATAGACCTAATCATGAACCGGTATAAAGAATCCGGTCTGTCCTGGGAAGACTTCCTGAAGTTGGAGCCTTCACAGGTGGAGGAGCTTATTTATCCTCCGAAAAATATCAGGAAGGATGATATTCCTATGCCTGATTTTGAACTCTACTATGAGAGGATGATGGCCAAAGGAAGCCGCGTAAACATGTTTTACTGCTGGCTCGATTACAAAAGCGAGCATCCAAACGGTTACCAGAGTTCGCAGTTCTATGAATACTTTAAGAGATTCATAGAAAAGAATTATGGTGGCGACAAAGTTGCCATGGCAGTGGAACGTATCCCCGGCGAGAAGATGTATATCGACTGGGTTGGCGACCAGCCGGAACTTCTTGTGGATCCTCACACAGGTGAAGTAAGAAAAGTTCATGTATTCACCACCACACTTGGAGTAAGCAGTCTTGTTTATGCCGAATGTTTCCTTGATGAGAAGTTGCCAAGCTTTATGCAGGGAACCATTAATGCCATTTCTTTTTATGATGCGGTGCCTCGGTATCTTGTTCCGGATAACTGCAAAACTGCGGTAACTAAGCACACAAAGGATGAGCTTATACTAAATACCGCATATCAGGACCTTGAAGAATTCTATAACGTAGTAATACTGCAGCCTCCAGCGCGTAAGCCAAAGGGCAAGCCGTCTGTCGAGAACCATGTAAGGTATCTTGAAACCCATCTGATTGAGAGGCTGAAAGAAGGTGTTTATACCTCGCTTGAAGCTCTTAATGATGCGACGCAAAAAATAATAGCGGACATCAACAGACGAGAGTTTCAGAAAAAGATTGGTTCAAGAATGGATGCATACCTAAGGTACGACAAGCCGCAAATGAAAACGCTGCCAGGCGATAAGTATTCAACCTGCGACTACAAGTACATTCTTAAGATTCCTGATAACTATCATCTTGAGTATGATGGCCACTATTACTCTGTATTGTACACATACCGTGGGCAGCCCGCAATCTTAAAGGCTACTCCTACAGAGATAATGATTTGTGACCGCAACAATCGCTTTATATGCAAGCATAAGCGCTCATACAAAGACTTTCCGAAATACATCACAGATGACAGTCATATGAAGCCTGAACATCTTTACTATAAAGAGGTCAATGCCCGTGACGGAGATTATTACCGCAGATGGGCATCTGCCTACGGTGAGTGCACTGCCGAACTGATTGATCAGGTTCTGCGCTCCGCAAAGCATGAGGAGCCGGCTTATAACAGTTGTGCAGGCATTCTTCATTCCTGCAAGGCTATTCCTCACGGAATTGTCGAGGAAGCGGCCCGTAAGTGCATCGAAATGCACGCCTGCAAGTATTCATACTTTAAAAGAGTCCTTGGAAACGTTGTAAATAACATCGATTCCGGTGGCGGAGGTAAGTCACTTCCAAGCCACGAAAACATCAGAGGAAAGGACTTCTACAAGTAAAGGTGAATACGAATGAAAACCAATAAATTAACCGCTGAAGAAATGGTCATTGCAGACCGCCTCAAGCAGATGAAAATGTCAGGTATGGCTGAAGCTTATGAGGAACAGCTGCTCAATCCGAACTCGGAT
Organism: Lachnospiraceae bacterium; assembly: GCA_045616865.1. Taxonomy (GTDB): domain Bacteria; phylum Bacillota; class Clostridia; order Lachnospirales; family Lachnospiraceae; genus Darwinimomas. The sequence goes on from JAZLHO010000050.1 coordinate 2,036, forward strand.
CTGATAAGCTTTCAGGACAGATTTTCTGCCATTATAAACTTCGAGTGGGAACTTCGATTTAATAAGAAGTTCAACCGCTTCCTAAAGAAAGCTACACTCCGCTATCCTCAGGCATCCTTTGATGAAACCATCTACGAGCCGGACCGGATGCTTGATACCGAAACTATTGAACTACTTTCCACCTGCAAGTGGCTGGACGAAGGAAGGAACCTTCTCATCACCGGTGCTACAGGAGCAGGTAAATCATTTATATCAAATGCATTGTGTGTTGCTGCTATCAGACAGTTTAGAACTGTCAAATACATCAGGGCTAATACCATGATGAGTGAAATGGATCAGGCCAGAATCAAGGGAACCTATCTTGATTACGTCAATCATATGGCTAAGCTTGACATGCTGGTCATTGATGATTTTGGTCTTATGGATTTGGATCTCGATAAATGCCGGGACT
>JAZLHO010000051.1:0-19646 GCA_045616865.1 Lachnospiraceae bacterium
AGATTTTCTGTTGATTGTGTAAGAGTCAGTTGTCCATTTGCTTCAGTTCGTATATAATCCATGATATGGGATCCTCCTGTTGATTGGGTTTGTACATCCCGCGAAAGATGCAACTCAACCTTACAGGAAGATCCTTTATTATGCAACTATCAAAGTACAATGCCGCAGGGTCAGCGGCTTACAAATCACATAGAAAAAATGATTGACCCATTTTTTTTAGAAAGATTTCATAGTGCTTTTATTGCTAAAGCAGTTTAGAGACTTTATAATGTAAAATATGAATAATAACAACAGGAACAGATACAATATGAATGGTGGAAACAACCCGGGCCCAAAGGTGCTCAAGACAATCATAATAGCGGCTCTGCTTACCTTCATCGTTATGACGCTTATGAAGAGCAGGCTTCTCGAGAGCTATACCGAGGAGCTTCCTTATAATGAGTTTATGACGATGGTCGAGCAGCAGCAAATAGAATCTGTAATCATCCAGAATGATCAGATATCGATAAAGGCGAAGGCAAATGCGGCCAATTATTCACCTCTTGCAGAATACTATACGGTAAGAGTTGATGAAGATCCGAATCTTGTGGACAGGCTTTATGATGCCGGTATAGAGATGAGAAGAGAGAGGAAGGACACGGCCAATATTCTTCTGAGTATTGCCAATATTCTCCTGCCTATACTTTTCTTTGTATTCCTCTTCAGCATCATGACCAAGAAAATGGGCGGCGGAGGCGGCATCATGGGTGTCGGCAAGTCCAATGCCAAGGTTTATATGCAGAAGAAGACAGGTGTCACATTTGCTGATGTTGCAGGTGTTGATGAGGCTAAGGAAAGCCTGGTAGAGCTGGTCGATTTCCTGCACAATCCGGCAAGATATACTGAGATAGGAGCGAAGCTTCCGAAGGGTGCGCTTTTAGTAGGCCCTCCCGGAACCGGTAAGACACTTCTTGCAAAGGCAGTCGCTGGTGAGGCCGGAGTTCCGTTCTTCTCACTTACAGGCTCTGACTTTGTAGAGATGTTCGTAGGTGTCGGTGCATCGCGTGTGCGTGATCTTTTCAAGCAGGCACAGCAGAATGCTCCTTGTATCATTTTCATAGACGAGATTGATGCTATCGGTAAGAGCCGTGATTCCAGATACGGCGGCGGCAACGATGAGCGTGAACAGACACTCAATCAGCTGCTTTCAGAGATGGATGGCTTCGATTCATCCAAGGGACTTTTAGTCATCGGTGCTACCAACAGACCTGAGATACTTGATCCGGCGCTTCTTCGCCCGGGACGTTTTGACAGAAGAGTTATCGTTGAGAAGCCTGATCTCAAGGGGCGTGTTGCCATCCTTAAGGTTCATTCAAAGGATGTTTCGATGGACAAGACAGTTGACCTCGAAGCTATCGGACTTGCTACAAGTGGTGCAGTAGGTTCTGATCTTGCCAATATGATTAATGAGGGCGCTATCCTGGCTGTAAAGAACGGGCGCAAGGCTGTATGCCAGAATGATCTTTTAGAGGCTGTCGAGGTAGTGCTTGTAGGTAAGGAGAAGAAGGACAGAGTCCTTAATGATAAGGAGAAGCACATCGTTGCCTATCATGAGGTGGGTCATGCGCTTATAGCAGCTCTCGATAAGAACTCAGAGCCTGTTCAGAAGATCACTATAGTTCCGAGAACTATGGGGGCTTTAGGTTATACGATGCTTGTTCCTGAGGAGGAGACTTATCTGAAGTCCAAGAAGGAACTTGAGACGATGATAGTCGGACTGCTCGGAGGACGTGCGGCAGAGGAGATAGTATTTGATACGGTAACGACCGGTGCATCCAATGATATCGAGAGGGCTACGGCGATCGCAAGGGCGATGATTACTCAGTATGGTATGAGCGAGAAGTTCGGACTTATGGGTCTGGCCAGAATCGAGAACCAGTATCTGTCGGGACGCGCAGTCATGGACTGTGGTGATGACACAGCTACTGAGGTCGATCAGGAAGTTATGAAGATGCTCAAGGTTTCTTATGAAAAAGCTCTTGAGACATTGAAAGAGAACAGAGATGCACTTGACCGCATATCTGAATATCTGATTGAGAAGGAAACCATCACCGGCAAGGAGTTCATGGACATCCTGAGAAAGATCAAGGGATGGGATGAACCGGCGGAGAACAGTATTTCCGGTTCAGCGGAAGAGGACATAAAACCGGAGGAACCGAAGATGGATGATACTTCGGTTACCAGACCGGAACTGAGGTATGATCCGTTCGCAGAGGTCGCACCGGATGATACACCGGGCAAAGATGATTTCAGAGAAGTATAAAGGTTATTACAGAGGCTCGCAGGGGCCTCTGATTTTTTTGATTATTCGTATAAATTCAAAAATTCTTGCTTTACAACCTCTTGTGTGCTATGATAATTGTGTAAATTGTGGATTGTTTTAGAGCTACACAAGTATCAGTGTCTGGTACTTTTGGGGAAGGTGCAGCAGAGGGAGAAAAAATGAATATTGCGGATATAGTATTACTCTTAGGCGGGATAGCCATGTTTCTGTTCGGAATGGCTTTTATGGGAGACGGATTGAAGAAGGTAGCCGGCGACAAGCTGGAGCTGATTCTTTATAAGCTTTCAGGGACTCCGCTTAAGGGTATTTTTTTAGGCACAGGTGTGACTGCGATCATCCAGTCATCATCTGCCACAAGCGTCATGGTAGTCGGCTTCGTCAATGCAGAGATGATGAAGGTCAGACAGGCTATTCCGGTCATCATGGGTGCCATAATCGGAACCAGTATCACCGGATGGATCATATGTCTGTCATCGCTGGGAGGCGATGCTAACGGTGCTATAGGACTTCTGTCAACAGAATCCATCAGTGCGCTGGCAGCTATCATAGGTATACTTCTGAGAATGACTGCCGGAAAGAAGCATTTCAAGGATCTTGGAGATATCCTTTTAGGATTTGCAGTGCTTATGTTCGGTATGAAGACGATGAGCGCGGCAGTTTCAGGATTGAAGGATGATCCGACATTTATAGCATTCCTGACAAATTTCAAAAATCCGTTTCTCGGAATACTGATTGGTCTTGCTTTTACAGCGATCCTACAGAGCGCTTCTGCGAGTGTGGGTATCCTGCAGGCTTTATCAAGTACAGGTGCAATCACATTTGACATAGCACTTCCGATAATTCTGGGTATTGCAGTCGGCGCTTCGGTTCCTGTCATGATTTCATCTGTGGGCTCTACAACAGACGGCAAGAGGACAGCATTTTCATATCCGATCATAGAGGTGCTGAGAGTTATCATATTCTCTGCAGTATTCTATGGTATCAATGCCTTTGTTCACTTTGCATTTCTGGATAATACTATGAATATGGTCAGCATAGCGCTGCTCAATACTGTATTCAGAATTTCTACTATCATCGTTCTGATGCCGTTTGTGAATCAGATTGAAAAGCTGCTTAAAAAGCTGTTCAAGAGAAGCCAGGAGGAGATACGCGAGTATAATGAGATCAACAGCCTGGAGCCGAGATTCCTTGCCTATCCTCCGCTTGCTATCGAGCAGTGCAGGCTGGCAATGAACCGTATGGCATCCGGATCAAAGAAATGTGTGTATCTGTCAAGGGAGCTTCTGGATGAATATTCAGAGGACAAAATCAAAGAGATAGAGCGTCTTGAAAGACAGGTGGATAAATACGAGGATAAGATCGGAAACTATCTGATGCAGCTTATTGGAAAAGAGATGAATGATACTCAGAATGCGGCAGTAACAGAGTATCTGCACATGCTTTCTGATTTTGAGCGTATCAGTGATCACGGCAGAAATCTCGCATATGCCATCAGAGAGCTGCACGAAAAGAATCTGACATTCTCAGAGAAGGGCGGCAAGGAAATACGTGTGCTTGCCGAGGCAGTATGTGAAGATGTGAGCATGACGGTCAAAGGCTTTAAGGATAATAATGAGGAGGCAGCATTCTGCTGCGGACCGCTTGAGGAAACCATAAAGGCGGTATGCGAGACAATAAAGGCACATCATGTTGAAAGACTTAAGTCGGGAGAATCCAAACTGGTACACAGTTACGTACTCAATGATATGCTCAATGATTATGTCAGAATATCAGCGCACAGCAGCAACGTAGCTCTGACAAGTATAGAGATCAATGAGAATACGATAGCCAACCATGAATATGAAAAGGATATGAAAAAGAAAAAGTCCGAGGAGTATCGTGAGTGGATGGAGCTGTATTCAGAAAAATATTTAAGCAGACTGTAAAGATAAACAGCCGTCACTGAAAACCGGTGGCGGCTGTTATTTTATGATGCGCACCTGCGCGATATGCTTTATTATCAGTGAAAATACGCATACACTGCTTCAGCAGCTGCGTGTGTCATGCCTACAGTATCTGCCAGTTCATCGACAGTGGCAGTACGTATGGCGTCGATGTCCTTGAATGTCTTAAGCAGCGACTTGCGACGGGCAGGGCCGACGCCTTTGATGTCATCAAGTACGGAATGCACCTGATCTTTGCTGCGCAGGCTCCTGTGGTATTCTATGGCAAAACGGTGGGCCTCATCCTGAATACGCGTGGTGAGTTTGAAGCCTTCACTATGAGTATCTATAGGAAGCTCAGTGTTGTTATAGTAAAGCCCTCGCGTTCTGTGGTTATCATCCTTGACCATACCGCAGACCGGAATATCTATGCCGAGCTCTTCAAGAACCGAGAGAGCGATATTGACCTGTCCCTTGCCGCCGTCCATCATGATCAGATCCGGATGAGTATTGAAGCTCATATCATCTTTTTCCTCATCATGGGTAAATCTTCTTGTAAGTACCTCACGCATGGAGGAATAGTCATCGGGACCCTTGACTGTCCTGATTCTGAATTTCCTGTAGTCGTGACGCTTCGGTTTACCATCTTCATAAACCACCATGGATGCCACGGATTCAACACCACTGATATTGGAGATATCATAAGCCTCCATACGATGTATCCCTGAAAGACCGGTGAGATTTTCAATCTCATGCACAGCGCCCAGACTGCTTGCCTGATCACGTTTGATGCGTTCACGATCCTGCTCCATGACTATACATGCGTTTTTATATGCAAGCTCAACAAGCTTTTCTTTCTGACCTTTTTTCGGTGTGATAATCTGCACGGAAGATCTTCCGCGTTTTTCAGAAAGCCATTCTTGAATAAGTTCGCGGTCCGGTATCTCATATTGCAGCATCAGTTCATGAGGCAGCATAGGAGTATTGGCATAAAACTGCCTGATAAAGCTTTCAAGTATCTCACCTCTTGAATCATCGACTGCTACTCTGATGAAATGGTGTTCGCGTCCGATGAGTTTACCCTCGCGCACGAAGAAGACCTGAATCACGGCATCATTTTCATCCTTGGTAAGTGCGATGATGTCACGGTCCTGCCCGTCAGCGGAGGTGATCTTCTGACGCTGTGCCACATGCAGTACCGAATTGAGCAGGTCTCTGTACTGAGCCGCAGTCTCGAAGTCCATACTGTCTGATGCTGCGGTCATCTGTTCCCGAAGGCTGTTTATAGTCGGGTCGAAATCACCGTTCAGGAAGTCCATCGCCTTGTCTACATTGGTTTTGTATTTCTCCTGAGAAATGTTCCCGATACACGGGGCATCACACATATGGATATAGTAATTGAGGCACGGACGGGCATTGCCGATATCGCGCGGGAGCACCTTGCTGCAGTCTCTGATGCGGCAGGATTTTCTCAACATATCGATAGTGTCGCGTACGGCATATGCGCTTGAGAAAGGGCCGTAGTATCTTGAACGGTCTTTCTTCATCTGCCGTGTCAATATGATGCGCGGGAATTCCTCACCCAGAGTTACTTTGATATAAGGATAGGTTTTATCGTCACGCAGCATGGTGTTGTAGCGCGGACGGTTTTCCTTGATGAGGTTGTTTTCAAGAACGAGAGCTTCAAGTTCCGAGTCAGTTATGATGTACTCAAAGTAAGCTATATTGCTGACCATCTGCTGTATCTTCGATGATTTGTTATAGCTGTCCATGAAATACTGCCGCACACGGTTGTGCAGATTGACAGCCTTGCCGATGTAGATTATCTCATCTTTTTTATTGTGCATGAGATATACACCAGGGTTTTTCGGCAGTTTTTTCAGTTCTTCAGGAATATTAAAGCCCATGGAAAGATTATAGCATCATATTTGCGATTATGATATAATTACTATGACTTAGTGTGCATTCAGTTTGTTTAGTGTATAGCAGCTGTGCAGATACAGCGTATATGGTATATATCAGTATATGACATCGGGAGGCAGACATGAATAAGGGATTTGACAATCAGAAATATCTTAATATTCAGTCAGAGCATATCAAGGAGAGAATAGGCAAATTCGGAGACAAGCTTTATCTGGAGTTCGGAGGAAAGCTTTTTGACGATATGCATGCATCCAGAGTACTTCCCGGCTTTGAACCGGACAGTAAACTCAAGATGCTTCTTCAGCTTGCGGATCAGGCAGAGGTGATTATAGTCATATCCGCCGATGATATCGAAAAGAATAAAGTCAGAGAGGATCTCGGCATCACATATGACCGCGATGTATTAAGACTTATCCAGTCATTCCGTGACTATGGTCTCTATGTAGGTTCCGTAGTAATCACGAGATATAATCACCAGGCTTCTTCAAAGCAGTTCAGGCAGAAGCTTGAATCATTCGGAATCAAGGTATACCGTCATTATAATATCGAGGGTTATCCTCATAATATCTCACATATCGTATCGGATCAGGGCTTCGGGAAGAATGAATACATCGAAACCACGAGGCCTTTGGTGGTCATCACTGCGCCGGGTCCCGGTTCAGGCAAGATGGCTACTTGTCTGTCCCAGCTTTATCATGATAACAAGAGAGACATCAAGGCGGGATATGCCAAGTTCGAGACCTTCCCGATATGGAATCTGCCGCTGAAGCATCCGATCAATCTGGCATATGAGGCTGCCACAGCAGATCTCAATGATGTCAATATGATCGATCCGTTCCACCTCGAGGCGTATGGTGAGACAACTGTAAACTATAACAGAGATGTGGAGATATTCCCGGTGCTTAATGCGACATTTGAAGCGATTTTCGGAGAGTCTCCGTATAAGTCACCTACTGACATGGGTGTAAATATGTGCGGTTTCTGTATCACTGATGATGATGCGTGCCGTGAAGCAAGCTGTCAGGAGATCATAAGGAGATATTACAAGAGTCTCAACCGCCAGGCAGAGGGAGAGTGTGAACATACCGAGGTCGATAAGATAGAGCTTCTCATGCAGCAGGCAAGAGTATCGGTCAATGACAGAAGGGTCGTTGCAGAGGCACTGATAGAGGCAGAGATGAAAGGATGTCCGGCAGCTGCGATAGAGCTTCCTGACGGAAAACTGGTTGCAGGCAAGACATCACCACTTCTGGGTGCAAGCGCGGCAGTTCTGCTTAATGCAGTAAAGGAGCTTGCAGGAATAGATCATGATGTCAATCTCATCAGCCCTGAAGTCATCGAGCCGGTTCAGAAACTTAAGACAGCATATCTGGGAAGCAGGAATCCGAGACTTCATTCAGATGAGATACTTATAGCACTCTCGATGTGTGCGGCACATGATCCTCAGTGTCAGAGAGCATTGGATACTTTGCATTTGCTCAGAGGCTGTCAGGCGCACAGCACGGTCATGCTGTCATCTGCAGATAAGAGAACATTTAAAAAACTCGGTATGGATCTGACACAGGAGCCTGTAAGGGAATCAAATAAAATATACGGATAGGAGAGATCATGCAGGACGAGAGAGGCGTAGCCTTAAGTGAATTTATAAAACAGTATAAGCTTGAAGTTATCAATCAGGAGGTCAGCATAGAGGATATCTATATCACTGTTCCGGAGACTAACAGACCGGCGCTTCCGCTCACCGGATTTTTCGAGCATTTTGAAAGCAAGAGAGTTCAGATGATCGGCAATGCAGAGGTCGAGTATATAAAAGGCATGCCGGAGCCTATCAAGGAAGTGGCATTTGATGAGATACTTGCATATGCTCCTCCGTGTGTGATATTTACAAGCAATAATAAACCGGATCCTGTTTTTGTGAAGAAATGCAATAAATATAATGTGCCATGTCTTCTGACGGAAAGAGGTACTACTGAGATATCAAATGAAGCAGTCAGGTGGCTGAAGGTCAAACTCGCACCGTGTATCACAGTTCACGGAGTTCTCATGGATGTATTCGGTGAAGGTGTACTGATCATGGGAGAGAGCGGTATCGGTAAATCAGAGGCTGCGCTTGAGCTTATCAAGAGAGGACACAGACTTGTATCGGATGATGTGGTCGAGCTCAGCAAGGTTTCAGATGTCACCATAGTCGGAAGAGCACCGAACATCACCAAGCATTTTATAGAGCTCAGAGGTATCGGTATCATTGACGTAAAGGCTCTGTACGGTGTCGAGTGCGTCAAGGATTCGCAGCAGATAGATATAGTTATCCAGATAGAGGAGTGGGACCGCGAGAAGGAGTATGACCGCCTCGGTATGGATGATAATTATATAGAGTTTATGGGAAATAAAGTCGTATGCCATACTCTGCCGATCAGACCGGGACGTAATCTTGCAATTATATGTGAGACGGCAGCGGTCAACCATCGTCAGAAGAAGATGGGCTATAATGCAGCCAGAGAGCTGTATAACAGAGTTCAGTATAACATAGACAAGGGAACGCATTTTGACGGAGCTTTATAAAGAACTGAAAAACAGATTGTGCGGGATATGCGCAGATGAAAGGGTCCTCAGTGATGAACCCATGAGAAGGCATACTACATTCAAGGCGGGAGGACCGGCTGCGCTTTATGTCATTCCTGAGAATGAGGATGAGCTTTCCGCGTCGGTCAGGGCGTGCAATGCTGCCGGAGTCAGATACTATGTGATCGGCAACGGAAGTAATCTTCTCGTGCATGATGAGGGCTTTGACGGGGTAATCATCGAGATAGGAAGGCAGATGAGCCGTGTATCTGTTGAAGGTGATGTAATCACTGCACAGGCCGGAGCTTCACTTGCTGTGATTGCAGCAGCTGCGCGGGATGCATCGCTTACGGGACTTGAGTTTGCTTCTGGAATTCCCGGCAATCTCGGCGGTGCATGTGTCATGAATGCAGGAGCCTATGACGGTCAGATGAAGGATGTGCTTGTGTCAGTAAGACTCATGGATAAGAACGGAGATTATCACGATGAGAGTGCTGAAGAATTAAAGCTTGATTACAGATACAGCAATATCCCGGAAAGAGAGATGACGGTCGTGTCTGCGGTGATGAAGCTGCAGGCCGGAAACAAAGAAGAGATAGGCGCGAAAATGAAGGAGCTTAATTCAAGGCGTGCGCAGAAACAGCCGCTTGAGTATCCGAGCGCAGGATCTACATTCAAGAGACCGCCGGGGTATTTCGCCGGCAAGCTCATACAGGATGCGGGCATGCAGGGCTACAGTGTCGGAGGTGCTCAGGTTTCGGAAAAGCATGCGGGATTTGTGATCAATAAGGGCGGTGCGACAGCATCGGATATCTGGCAGCTGACATGTGATGTGATTAAAGCTGTGGAAGATAAATTCGGAATAACACTTGAAAGAGAAATAAAAGTATTATGACGATTTCATTTGCCTCAAAGGTAAAGAGTGAGCTTTCTGAGATCAAACCGAAGTCGGAGCACTGTATCGCTGCTGCGGCTGAGGCTCATAAATACTTTACTTTGATAAAAAAAGAATATACAATAAATGCAGATATACTTGAACGCAGATGTTGCAAGAGAGCGTTTCTGAGAGAGATATTTCTTATTGCCGGGACGATGTCCGATCCGGAGAAGTCCTATCATTTTGAAGTGTCGTGTCCCACAAAACAGAAAGCGGAATTCATACGTGATCTGATAAATATGTTTGACGGGATGGATGCCAAGATAGTGACACGCGGGAGAGCATATGTGACTTACCTGAAGGGCAGCGACCAGATAGTGGATATGCTTGGAATCATGGAGGCATCGCTGTCATATATGGAACTGGAAAATGTGCGTATCATAAAGAGTGTGCGCAATTCGGTCAACCGCAGAACCAACTGTGAGACAGCAAATATCGGTAAGACTGTAAGTGCATCCAGAAAACAGATAGAGGATATCGAGCTGATACGTGACACTATAGGTTTTAAGGAGCTGCCGGAGGGTCTTGCGCAGATGGCAGAGGTCAGACTGAAGCATCCGGATGTTTCATTGGCAGAGCTTGGAAGGTTTTTAAATCCGCCTGTAGGAAAGAGCGGAGTGAATCATAGATTGAGAAGGCTGTCAGAGATGTCAGCACAGATTCGTGAAAAAGGGGAGAAAAGCAATGATCAATAAAGAAATAATGGTTAGTTATGTACCGGATACCGATGTGTCTGTTGCGGCGCTGGTGGTACAGAGAGCCGGAAAGTTCAGAAGTTCGATTCATATCGGATGCGGAACCAGAAAGGTCAATGCAAAGAGTATCATGGGAGTTATGACACTGCCGATTGAAAAGGGTCAGACGCTTGTCATTACAGCAGAAGGAGAGGATGCGGCAGAAGCAGCAGCAGACCTTGAGAAATTCCTCACACAATAGGTTTTCAAAGAAGATGCGGCAGCGCGAACTGCCGCCTTTTTGGTATAATAGGAAATTCCTCCGGATTTCCTATTATACCAAACGCTCCGCGGGATGCGCACTCGCGCGATGAGAAATATGTCGCCTGAGGCGACCGCGCTCGGCGCGAGCATATCGCAAGCGATATGCTTTGTTCAATAATAGGAAATTATGTCTTTCACTCATTTACATGTTCATACTGAGTACTCACTTCTTGACGGTTCAGGAAAGATCGGTGAGATGCTGTCCCGGGCGCAGGCGCTTGGGATGGATTCGCTTGCAATCACAGATCACGGTGCGATGTTCGGTGTGATAGATTTTTACAAAAAGGCCCGTAAGCTCGGAATAAAACCTGTCATAGGCTGTGAGGTCTATGTCGCGCCTGAATCCAGATTTGACAGAGAGGCGGGACGGGGTGAGAATGAGGACAGATATTTCCATCTGGTGCTGCTCGCTGAAAATGATACCGGATACTACAATCTGATGAAGATAGTATCGAGGGGGTATACAGACGGCTTTTACTATAAGCCGCGTGTTGACAAAGAGGTTCTGAGAGAATACCACGAGGGAATCATAGCACTTAGCGCCTGCCTCGCAGGAGAGGTGCAGAAGCTGATACTCAGAGACAGCTATGAAGCAGCGCGTGATAAAGCGCTGGAGTACGAAAGCATTTTCGGAAAAGGTAATTTCTTCCTCGAGCTTCAGGATCACGGCATCAAGGGACAGAAGCTGGTCAATCAGAATCTCGTCAGGATGAGCGGAGAGACCGGCATAGAGTTAGTTGCGACGAACGATGTGCATTATGTGCACGCAGAGGATGCGGAGGCGCACGATGTTCTGCTCTGCATACAGACTCAGAAAACCGTTGATGATGAGGACCGCATGAGATATGAGGGTGGACAGTTCTATCTCAAATCCGAGGATGAGATGAAGGAGCTGTTCCCGTATGCACCGCAGGCGATCGAGAATACCCACAGGATAGCGGAGCGCTGTAATGTGGAGATCGAGTTCGGCGTGACGAAGCTTCCTGAGTATGATGTACCTGAGGGTTATGCGGATGCGTATGATTACCTCTGGAGTCTGTGCGCGGAGGGTATGAAGAAGCGTTATCCGGATGCGGATGAGTCGCTTCAAAAGAGACTTGAATACGAGCTGGGCGTAATTAAGAAAATGGGTTATGTGGACTATTTCCTTATCGTCTGGGATTATATAAATTATGCGAAGAGCCACGGCATACCGGTGGGACCGGGCAGAGGCTCGGCAGCGGGAAGTATCGTTTCCTATACTATGGGTATCACGGACATTGATCCGATCAGATATCAGCTTCTCTTTGAGAGGTTCCTGAATCCGGAGAGAGTATCTATGCCTGATATCGATGTGGATTTCTGCTTTGCACACAGACAGGATGTCATCGATTATGTAGTCAGAAAGTACGGTACGGAAAGAGTCGTTCAGATCATAACCTTCGGTACTCTGCAGGCGAAGGGCGTGGTGCGTGATGTCGGACGCGCTCTGAATATCTCATATGCAAAATGTGACAGCATCGCCAAGATGATTCCGAAGGAGCTGAATATCACTCTTTCAGATGCACTTGGAAGATCGAACAGTGAACTGAAGGCAGCATACGATTCAGATGAAGAGGTCAGAAGAATCGTGGATCAGAGCCTTAAGCTTGAGGGTCTGCCGAGACATGCTTCAATGCACGCAGCAGGAGTCGTGATCTCAAGAAAATCAGTTGATGAATATGTGCCGCTTGCCAAGGCTAATGACGGCTCTATCACTACCCAGTATACGATGACACAGCTTGAGGAGCTCGGACTTCTGAAGATGGATTTTCTGGGACTTCGTACGCTTACAGTCATACAGGATGCCATAGATCAGATAGAGAAGACTCACGGCGTGAAGCTGGATATGCTGAAGATAGATTACGATGACAGGGCTGTCTATGACATGATAAGCGCCGGAAAAACGGATGGCGTATTCCAGCTTGAATCTGCGGGAATGACCAGCTTCATGAAGGAGCTCAAGCCGCACAATCTGGAGGATGTCATCGCGGGCATCGCTCTTTACAGACCGGGTCCGATGGACTTCATTCCGAAGTATATACGCGGAAAGGAAATCAGTGAGAGCGGCGGCAATGAGAAGGTCGAATACGATACACCGCAGCTTGAACATATACTTGCACCGACATACGGATGTATAGTTTATCAGGAGCAGGTAATGCAGATCGTACAGGATCTTGCAGGCTATTCGCTTGGACGTGCTGATCTGGTGCGCCGTGCCATGAGTAAGAAAAAGGCTGATGTCATGGCAAAGGAGAGAGCGAATTTCGTACACGGAAATCCTGAGGAGGGTGTGTGCGGATGTGTAGCCAACGGAATAAGCGAAGCGACAGCCAATAAGATATTTGATGACATGACAGATTTCGCTTCGTATGCATTTAACAAATCGCATGCGGCATGCTATGCATACGTGGCTTATCAGACAGCATTTCTCAAATACTATTATCCGAAGGAATTCATGGCCGCACTTATGACCTCTGTCATGGATGTGACCGCGAAAGTTTCAAATTATATTCTTACCTGCAAGCAGATGGGAATAAAAATACTTCCTCCGGATATCAATGAGGGTTACGGAGGCTTCTCTGTATCAGGCGGAGGCATACGCTTCGGACTGTCTGCCATCAAGGGAATAGGTACTGCCGTTGCAGACATGATAGTCGAAGAGCGGGGGAAAAACGGTCCCTTCAATTCGATGGATAACTTCGTCGAGCGTATGACCGGCAGGGAAATCAACAGAAGAAGCATGGAGAACTTCATACAGGCGGGAGCGCTGGATTCGCTTCCCGGAAATCGCAGACAGAAGGTCATCATAGCTCCGGATATGATGGAAGCAAAAGCCAGGGCTGCCAAGGATTCACAGTCAGGGCAGATGTCATTGTTTGATTTCGGGGATGAGAGCACACGTGAAAGCTTCAGAATGAGACTTCCTGAAATCGGTGAGTACGATAAGCAGGAGCTTCTGCAGGCCGAGAAAAATGTACTCGGAATATATCTGAGCGGACATCCGCTTGATGAGTACAGTGAAGTATGGGAGAAGACCGTCACAGCAAGAGCAACAGATTTTGTTCCTGACGAAGAGACCGGAACGGCTGCAGCCGAGGATGATAAGAAATACACTATCGGCGGAATGATAACAGACAAGACAGTCAAATCGACAAAGACCGGAAAGATCATGGCATTTGTGACAGTCGAGGATCTGTGCGGAAGTGTCGAGGTCATCGTATTCCAGAATGATTATATGAAGTTCCATGAAAAGCTTGAGGTCGATAAAAAGGTATATATCACAGGACGCTGCTCGCTCGGTGATGATGAGGTCGGCAAGCTGATATGTGAAAATGTGCGCGAGTTCTCAGGAATAACTCATGATATCTGGATCAGATATGATACTATACAGGCATGGACTGAGGATGAAAAAAATCTGATGGAGATATTGAGTGAAAGCGATGGAAGTGATAATGTAATAATATACATATCTGCCACGAAGCAGATGAAAAAACTCGGAAGAAACATGACGGTAAATGCAGACGATGAGCTGATGAAAAAATTGTCAGAGCATTGCGGGCAGGCAAATGTAGTAAAAAAATAAGAGGTATATGATGAACAGCGAGATCAAAACCATAGGTGTTCTTACAAGCGGAGGAGATGCTCCGGGAATGAATGCTGCGATCAGAGCAGTCACAAGAACAGCTATCACTCATGGCTATGCAGTTAAAGGAATAAGACGCGGATATCACGGACTGCTCAAAGAAGAAATCGAGGAGCTGCATTCAAACAGTGTATCCGATATCATTCACAGAGGAGGAACCGTACTCGGAACAGCACGTTCAAAGAGCATGATGACACCTGAAGGTCAGGACAGAGCAGCTTATATACTCAAAAAGCACGGAATCGACTGTCTGGTGGCAATCGGCGGAGACGGAAGCTTAAAGGGTGCTGAATCCATAATGAAGAGAGGCATCCCGGTCATCGGTATTCCGGCAACTATAGACATGGATGTTGCCTGCACGGAATATACCATAGGATTTGATACAGCAGTAAACACAGCGCTTGATGCACTTGATAAGATCAGGGATACTTCTGCTTCGCATGAAAGAGTAAGCATCATCGAGGTCATGGGAAGAGGCGCAGGATATATCGCACTCTGGGTAGGTCTCGCAGGCGGTGCAGAGGATGTACTGTGTACGGAAACATATGACGGAAACGAGCAGGTCATCATAGATCATATCATAGAAAACCGTGCACTCGGCAAGAGACATCATATGATAGTAAATGCCGAAATAATCGGACACAGTGATGAACTGGCAAAAAGAATCGAGTCAGTTACAGGTATAGAGACAAGAGCAACGATACTCGGATATCTGCAGCGGGGAGGTTCACCTACATGTCGTGACAGAGTTGCGGCAAGTATCTTCGGAGAGATGGCTGTTGAACTGATAGACCAGGGTGAAGTCAATAAAGTTGTAGTATTACAGAACAGTCTTCCTGTCGGAGTGGATATCTCGGTTGTAAATGCTTCAAAACAGGTTATGGAGGAGGCTGAATACTTAAACCCGAGAAGACTGGTAAGAACATGAGTGAGAAGACCGTGCTCTGCGGAGCAAATTCATACGAACAGAAATACTATTTCAACAATGACTTTGCAAAGCTTCCTGAAAACATAAAGCAGGAGCTTCAGATAATGTGTGTCACCTTCACAGAGGATGTCGGCGGAACTTTGCTTGTGGAGTTTGACGAGGCAGGACAGCTCAAGCTTACAGTCCAGGTAGATGACAGCGATTATTATTTTGATGAAATAGAAAGCGGAATACAGATAAGCCGTCTTCAACGGGAGAAAGAGGAGCTGTTCGGACAGCTGGAGCTGTTCTATAAGATCGTAAAAGCACAATGACGGATAAAGGAACAAAACTGTATCTTGGACCAATGGCAGGTATCACCGACCTGCCATTCCGCTTGTTATGCAGAGAAATGGGAGCCGACGAGGTTTGCACCGAGATGATCAGCGCCAAAGCGATACTGTATAATAATTCAAACACTGATGATCTGATGCGTTATGATGAAAAAGAGCTGCCGATATCACTGCAGTTATTCGGAAGCGATCCGGATATATGTGCAGAGATAGGCCGCCGCATCGAGGACGGACCGTGGCGTGCGATTAATTTCAATATGGGCTGTCCGGTGCCGAAGATAGTCAATAATAATGAAGGCTCCGCACTGATGAAGAATCCCAGGCTGGCAGGTGATATCATATACGCTATGACCAGGGTCATGAAAAAGCCTGTGACCGTGAAATTCAGAAAAGGTTTTTCAGCTAATGATGTAAATGCAGTCGAGTTTGCAAAACGTATGGAGGCATCCGGAGCTTCGGCGGTGATAGTACACGGAAGAACCAGGGAGGAATACTATCACGGAAAGGCAGACTGGGATATCATCCGGCAGGTCAGGGAAGCTGTGAAGATACCTGTCATAGGAAACGGCGATGTGGATTCGCCGGAGACAGCGGACCGTATGGCAGCAGAGACCGGATGTGACGGAGTTATGATCGCAAGAGCCGCACTCGGCAATCCGTGGGTATTTGCAGGATACAGACCGGACAGAAGGGAGCTGAGGGAGACTGTACTCAGGCATGTCAGACTGCAGGCTGAGTACAACGGTGAGTTCGTCGCTGTGCGCGAAATGAGGAAGCATATCGCATGGTATACGCACGGCCTCAAGGGCTCGTCGGCCTTCAGGGATGAAATCAATCACATTGACAAATATTCTGAATTATTAGAGAAAATAGATAGATATTTAACAAAAACAATATAAATAACGCCCGATATTGACAAATTTTTCTCATATTGCTATACTTTTTTGAAATTATTTAACAATATAGGAGGAGACCATGGCCAAGAAAATATCAGGAGCTGTTATAACAAGACTTCCAAGATACTATCGCTATCTGGGCGAGCTTCTCGAAGAAGGAATCGAGAGGATATCTTCGAAGGAACTCAGTGAAAGAATGAAAGTCACAGCATCTCAGATACGTCAGGATCTGAACAACTTCGGCGGATTCGGACAGCAGGGATACGGTTATAATGTCAGAAATCTCTACGATGAGATCGGTAAGATACTCGGTATCGGTCTCACTCAAAGCATGATAGTCATAGGTGCAGGGCATCTGGGACAGGCGATAGCAAATTATGCTAATTACGGCAAAAGAGGATTTGTCATCAAGGCACTTTTTGATATCAATCCGGACCTTGCAGGCTACACCGTAAACGGTGCGCCTGTTTATCCTCTTTCCAGGCTTGAGAAATACCTGAGCGAAAATGATGTCAAGATCGCTGCAATATGCATCCCGAAGACTCATTCGGGAGAAGTTGCAAAGCGTCTGGTTACAGCAGGGATCAAGGCTATATGGAATTTCTCACATCTTGATCTCGATGTTCCGGAGGATATCATAGTTGAAAATGTTCACCTCTCGGAATCACTTATGAAGCTTTCATATAAGCTGAATTATAATAGTGAAAAATAAATAATCGGAGGAATAGCGATTGAATACTTTTTTCAAAGACCTGTTCGGAGATCGCGATTTCCTGAAGCGTACCTGGCTAATAGTTCTGCCGGTCACGATACAGCAGATGCTGTCCATGCTTACCAACCTTGTAGATAATGTGATGATCGGAAGGCTCGGTGAGGTTGAGATGGGTGCAGTGGGACTTGCGGGTAAAGTGTTTTTTATCGTAACTGTTGCTGTATTCGGTGTTTCAAGCGGAATGTCGGTTCTTTCAGCTCAGTACTGGGGAAATGATGATATTCCGAATATAAGAAGAGTAGTGGGACTCGGAAGCTGCCTGTCCATAGGCTTTGCAGTTATTCTGATGCTGCTGTGTATTGTTTTTCCCGAAAAGGCGATGTCTGTGTTTACGGACTCTCCGAGACTTATTGAAACCGGCGCGGTATATCTGAGAATCACAGCACTGGCATGGCCCTTTATGGCGTTATCCGAGACGCTTGCTACAGGACTTCGTACGATGGATGTCGTAAAACCGAGGGCAGTAGTCAGCGGGATTGCGATTGCAGTAAATGTGGTTTTCAATTATATTCTTATCTTCGGAAAGCTCGGCATGCCGGCACTCGGGGTAGCAGGTGCAGCTATTGCTACACTTATCGCCAGAGTAGTTGAGACGATACTGATGATTGCATGTCTGAAGATAGTGAAGTCACCTCTGTGGTGCGATATCAGAGAATACTTCGGCTTCACGAAAGAGATGCTGTCACAGTTTATGAACAGATCCATCGCTGTATGTATCAATGATACGCTCTGGGGCATCGGCTACAGTCTGCATGCTCTTACATACGGAAGGATGGGAGAGTCGGCAGCGGCAGCATTTTCCGTAGTCAGTATCTTCAGCGATATAGAGATCGTAGGACTGCTGGGACTGTCTACGGCGTGTGCGGTAATACTCGGAAATGAGCTCGGCGCGAACAATCTGAAGAAGGCGGAAAAATACTCAAGGTACTATATGGTTCTCGGCTTTATGATAGGTATAGTGATATGTATTATCACACTTGCTGTTGCAGCACCTGTTGCGAGTGTCTACAATTTCGGACCTCAGGCGATGGAGATGACGATAAGTACTCTGATGATACTTGCGATATCACTTCTGTGGAGAGCAGATAATAATATCACTATAGTCGGAATACTCAGAGCAGGAGGCGATACCAAGGCGTGTGCGCTTATCGATCTGCTTCCGATGTGGCTGGTATCGGTTCCGGCTGTCATGATAACCGGACTTTGGCTGCATTGGCCTTTATGGGCAGTGTATCTGATACAGCAGTCAGATGAGTTTATCAAGCTTTTCGTGAGTCTTGCAAGGATCAGGACAGGAAAGTGGCTCAGGAACTTGAATGTTGAGCTTGAAGCTCATATATGATAAAATTAGTTTTCAGAAAAATACGGAAAGAGGTAGGTTATGTCAGGACATTCCAAATTTGCCAATATCAAACATAAAAAAGAGAAAAATGATGCAGCAAAGGGCAAGATTTTTACAGTCATCGGACGTGAGCTTGCAGTGGCTGTCAAGGAAGGCGGACCTGATCCGGCTAACAACTCAAAGCTTCGTGATGTTATCGCCAAGGCGAAGGCAAATAACGTTCCTAATGATACGATCGATCGCGGAATCAAGAAGGCTGCAGGCGATCTGGGTTCAGTTAACTACGAGCAGAATACATATGAGGGCTATGGACCTTCCGGCGTTGCTATCATCGTGGAAACTCTTACGGATAATAAGAACAGAACGGCATCAAATGTGCGTGCTGCTTTTTCAAAGGGATATGGAAACATCGGAACACCGGGATGCGTATCTTTCATGTTTGATAAGAAAGGTCAGATCATCGTCGACAAGGAAGAATGTGAGATAGATCCTGATGAGCTTATGATGCAGGCACTTGATGCGGGAGCAGAGGATTTCTCTGAAGAAGACGACTGCTATGAAATCACTACAGATCCGGATTCATTCTCTGAGGTTCGTGAGGCTCTTGAGAAGGCCGGTATCCCTATGGCAGAGGCAGAGGTTACTATGATTCCTCAGACATATGTAAAACTGACAGATGAAGATGATATAAAGAAAATGAACCGCATCATCGACCTCCTGGACGAAGATGATGATGTGCAGAACGTGTATCATAACTGGGATGAATAAATCGCAGAAACAGATATACAAATAAGGCACCGTGAATGCTTGCATTCAAACGGTGCCTTATTTGTATATCTACTTGGTGATAAACAAGTCCGCGAGCATTCATGCGAGCGGGTTTCTGCGATATGTTAAATGAAAAAGTAAATTCCACCTCAACTAGACAATATGTAATGACCTCCGCTTTGTAACAACGTGGATTTACCTGTATAATGGTAGTTGCAAAAAACAAACCAGGTAACAGGGATTACCGCATACAAAGGGAGGTCATCAAATGAATTATAA
>JAZLHO010000052.1:0-4052 GCA_045616865.1 Lachnospiraceae bacterium
CGGAACGCTTTGAAACAGTATTTGCTAGCTCGGCATAAGGATAAACATAGTCGGGTCTATGTCTTATATCTTCTACTAATTCTGCGTCAGGCTCAGCTGCTGTTAACTGCTCAGTTTCGACGTTTTCCTCTGCCTCGGTACAGTTTCTGTGAACGGTGATAAGTATATCTTCTTCACCTGGTAAGCTGTGGCCTATATCGATTCCTTCTTCATCGAAAAGGTAAGCCATTGAATGGTGTCTGGCATATCCGAGAAGAAGCATCTGGAAGAAGTTTTTAAACAATACTGAACTGTCAAGGAGAAGGAATGCAGGGATTCCTGTTCTGGCCCCAATGAAATTAATGGCTGATGCGATGTTTCGTAATTCGCCCGGATCCCCATTAGGCTTATATGAAAGGTATCCTACAGTACCGAACAATACAAGTTTTTCCTTTGCTCTGGTCATTGCAACATAGAGTGTACGAAGGTTTTCGCTCTGCTCAGAACGGGAATTTTCTGTCTTTATTGCACTGTAGAGAAGGGTTTCTCTGAGGCCATCTGCCTTGTCTTCGGATATTTTTATGCCTATACCATATTTCGGGTGAAGCAGAAGGGAATCACTGAGAGCTCTCTTGTTGAAATCTCTGGAAAGTCCTGCAAGAATGCATACCCTGAACTGAAGGCCTTTACTCTTATGCATGGACATAATCTTTACAACATTGGCTTCCGATGAAACAGTGCCCGAAACAGCAGGATCACTGTCGGAATCCTCGAGTCGCTGAAGGTAACGGACGAAACCTGAAAGCCCATATGAGCTGACAGAGTCGTAGGTATCGGCACAGGAGATGAGTGCGTTAAGGTTTGCAACTCTGGCGTTGCCATTCTCCATGGCACCGACTATTGACGGCAAAGCCGTGTCTTCATATATCTGTCTTATCAGCTCGCCGGAGGTGAGTGATATGGACAGGGTTTTGTAGTAACTGATTGTTTCTATGAATGCTTTACATTTGGCATCGCCTGATTCTGCTGCATGAGATACTGCAGAATAAAGAGAACCGTATCGGCTGTCCAGTCGGTAAGATGCGAGATCATCCGGTGTGAATCCGAAAAGAGGGGAAAGCATAACGGATGACAGAGGAACATCGTAAAGCGGATTGTCGATTACCTTAAGCATTGAAGAAATGGTAATGACATCTGCCGACTGGAAGAATTTATCGCTTTTTTCAAGGTAGACAGGAATACCGTAAGCTGATAAGACATCGGCATAATCCTTGCCGTTACTGCCCGGTGAGCGCAAAAGAATAGTGAAATCTCTGAATGTAAGAGGCTCGGCAGAATGCTGAGTCTTTTCTATTTCGTCGGAGATATATTTTGCTATTTCTTTTGCTTCGATGATGGAGGCCTCTTTGGTATTTAAATCGCCGGTTTCAACGATATGCAAATCGACATCCGCTTCGGCTTTTTCTTCACAGCCTGCCTTTCCGAAGTACAGCATTTCGTTTTCGTCATAGTCAACGTCACCGACTTTGCGGCTCATCATCTGAGTGAATATAAAGTTTGTGGCATCGAGAATACCTTTTCTGCTTCGGAAGTTTTTGCCGAGGGTCAAAGCGGCAGGGTATACCGGAGCATCTTCGTTAAATGGAGTAAAGCGGTCTTTTTTACCAATGAGGATATCCGGCATTGCCTGGCGGAAACGGTAAATGCTCTGTTTTACGTCTCCAACCATGAACATGTTGTTCTCATCTTTTGATATTGCACAGAAAAGCATGTCCTGAAGACGGTTTGTGTCCTGATATTCGTCTATGAGTATTTCTTCGTACTTTTCACTGAGTTCCCCGGCAAGAGGGGTAAGAACAGGAGTGTCAGATGCAGGGTCCTCGACAAGGAGCTGTAATGCAAGAAGTTCTGCATCGCTGAAGTCGAGAGCATTTTCTAGCTTCTTCTTGTCCATATAGTTTCTGTCAAATGCTTTTACGGCATTTATAAGTGTTTCAACCATTGGACGCATTTCAATATTAATCTCTTTGGTTCTGTCGAGTGTTACAGGAATTAATTTAGATAGATTGCTGAGAAATTCTTTGTATTGATTGCGAATCCATTTGTTGTTTAGGTATTCCTGCTCATCTTTTATGCTTTTTATCGCAGAGTAAATTGGAAATGAAAGTGATGAAACTACTTCAATAATACGATCAATGTTTCTGATCTTTGCAGCCTCAGCAACACTTTCGAGATAAACTTGCTCATTTGTAAACAGGTCAATTTTCTTATCACAGGTTGTTGCTATTTTTGGTTCAAAATTCTTTGCGGATTCAAAGTAGTCTATAATTGCCGGAATACTATCAGAATAGTATCTGGCTGTTTCATAAATATAGTCAAAGAAGTAATCAAAGAGTGGATTATCAGTATCAAGACTGTCACCGTAAAGTTCTAAAGTGCTGTCAAGCCACGCGTTAGGAGACGGATAAGCTCTTGAATATGTATAAAGATTCAGAATTACCTTTCCGATACTGCCTTCGCCAAAATTGGTCTTGAAATTGGCGGCGAGCTCAGTAAATTCTTCGGGATAATTCTCAAAATAATAATCGATTGTTTCGTTAAGAGCATCTGACTTTAAAATGTCGGATTCTGTGCTGTCGAGAAGACGAAAATCGGGAGCAATTCCGAGTTCGTTGAAATTATCTCTGACAAGGTTGCAGCAGAATGAGTCAATGGTGCAGATGTCGGCAGAGGGGATAAGAAGCTGCTGATTTTGAAGATGCTGATTATGAGGATCAGTTTTCAGCATTTCACTGATTGCAGAGCTGAGTCTGCTTCTCATCTCTGCTGTGGCTGCTCTCGTAAAGGTTACGATGAGCAGCTGATTAGCATTGCAGGGATTGTCTTCTCTGGTGAGACGGTTAATAATACGCTCAATTAAAACGGCAGTTTTGCCTGAGCCTGCGGCAGCACTTACTACTACTGTGCCGTCAAGAGAATTGATGGCATTCAGCTGTTCAGCTGTCCATTTCGTTTCTGCCACTTGTCTCACCTCCGAAAAAATTATTGTCTTCTGATTCCAGAGCCTTCAAAACATCGGCTTTGGAGAAATCAGGTACTTGTCTTGCATCACCATCTTCGCGCTTGCAGACGGCTCTGTAATCACAGAACTTACATGGTTGCGTTTGTTCATTGTTTCCATAAGGCAGAGCAGGGATGGTACCTTTGTGTAATTCTTCTGCCATGTCAATGATGATGGTATCAAGCTTATGGTTGAGTTTGCCAAGTTGTTCTGCGGTCAGAAGAAAATCGGCTTCTTTAAAGCTACCATCTTTTTTATATGTGATTGGCAGATATTTTCCGCCAAGCCCATCTTCCATGGCATTGAGTATCTTCTCATCATCCAAAAACAGACCGTTTCCACGACCCGAGTAGTTTATAGTGCTCTTTTTTGCCTGATAGTAGTAGATGCCTGCCGGTACAAGATTATCGCCATAATAATCTTTTCCGCCTTTCTGAATTGCAAAAAGATAGAGCAGCATCTGAAGGTTTATGCCACAAAGTACGTCATTAAGGCTGAACTTCTTGCCACCGGTTTTATAGTCGACAATTTTAATGAATGTTTTGCCTTCCTCATCTGTATAGGTGTCTACGCGGTCAACAGAACCATGAAGTCGAAGTTTTCCGCCATCCGGAAGGTCGAGTTCATATGTTGAAATCGGTTCCTCATTTCCGCCCTTGTCACCAATGCCGAGTTCCATGTCTACAGGTCTGAACAGGGACATGCTGAACTCATCACAGAGACGGTCAAGAATATCATAAAGAGTGAACTTCATGTTGTTGAAAACATAAAGGAATCTGTTTGTTTTGCCACTTCTTCCTCCAAGCTTTTCTTCAAGATAGTCGTCGATGATGGTATCGATTGCCTCATAACGGGCTGCTTCATCCATTGCGATGTAGTCATCGATGGTCTTTAACTTAAGAAGCTGTTCGAGGACATGGTGAATGGTTGTACCTGTCTGAGCGGGATCAAGTTCTGCCGCTTTACGTGGACGGAGTCCAAGGCCGTAACGGCAGAAATACTGGAATGGACA
>JAZLHO010000053.1:0-3011 GCA_045616865.1 Lachnospiraceae bacterium
CGGATTTCTCAGAACCGAGAATCCGCATTCGATTGCGCGCGCCTGTATGCCGTAAGAAGTAAAGTACTGGAATGCCTCCCAGTCATAGGAAGGATTCAGGAAAATATCGGCTTCTCTGCCGTTATAGGCATACTTGTTCGACGTATAATCGTCGCATATCAGGTAGGTATATTTTACACCATCCACCTCAACGACCGGAGTCTTTCCATCGCCCTTTTGAGCAAACGGTTCTTCCACGACCGGAACAAGGTGATTTTTCACGTAAGTGTTCAGTAACTCTCCGTTGCGGCCGATGAAGTTCAGCGTGTTGGTCTTCTTCTGTCCGCTCTCGGCAACCTGGTTTTCAATCTGTACAACATAATTCAGCACATCCCCGTCGTCCTGTACCTTGACAGCAGGAAAGCGAAGAAGCGGAAACAGAATTATTGACATTGTTTTCTTTTGCAATTAGTGAGAATAATGCTGCCGATTCGCTGGTTCATGGTCATCTCATGATCAATCGGTACCTATGTCGGCTGACTGTCAAGTTAGTTCAGTTCCTGCTCCCAATAATCCTCGGTAAGCTCTCTCATATAACTGAACAGCTTGCCACCGTTAGCGATGTCATAATTCTGTGATTTATAGCACCAGAGTTCGGAGCCTTCAAAAGAGTAATATATGTATTTATCCTCTGATAGCTTGAACTGCACGTGATGATAACAGTCTGTAATCGACATGTTGGACTTACCTTCAACGGTCACCTTGCCAAGCCGGTTGTACAGCTCTCTGATAATCTCCGGATCGGAGATGATGATATTGGGATTACTGCCCATCTGATCGTAGAGGATATCCGCCTCTTCCGGCACATTCCCGTCTTCAAAAAACTTCATCAGTTCCGCAGAATCCGGATCTTCGTTGTAATACAGGATTGAATTCAGGGGAATTCCCGAAGCGTCTGTTTCAACCGGCTTCGAATAAGGTTCAACTATTTTTTCTGCTCTTCCGCAGGCAGATATCACGATTGCAGCCAGCAGCACAATGCCAAAACATATTAACTTAATTTTTTTCATATGTCAGTACCCGTTATAACTATCATTTCATAGAGCATTAGTCACGCAACTCACAGTAGGCATCTTGCGGATTATCAGGGTTATAGAGAACAACCACTTTTGTTCCAACCGGGGTCGCCATGCTAACTCCCTTTGCACCAGCTATGCTCAGAAAAGCAACATATTCTTTTCCGTCAACATAGTATTTGACATCAAACATTGTTCCATCTTCCCTGCGACTGACATAATGAACCTTTATTAGAGTGCCTTCGGTTTCGAGACGAGGGATATTTTGTGCTTTTTTAACATACCTGATGCAGAGAAAAGCAAAGAGTGCTAGAGCAATCAGAGCAATAAGGCAGCCAATAAGAAGTGTTTTTTCTGTGTTATCCATAAATATTATCATCTTCTTATCATCCTTCCTGGATTTTCAAACTTTCAAGTACATGCATAAATTCAAAATATGTTGTTTCATCTTCATGCTGATCTCCAGATGCACTGCTAAGATATTCACAGATAAAATGATAAGAAAGATCATTGATTACCTCAATATACTCTATTCTTGTAATTGTTCCAGAGCCGTCGTCAGTAGAATATTTTGCTGTAAATCCAGAAAGCGGCATTCCTGCAATTTTTATGTTTGACAATTCAGGCGGCATTGCCATTTGATTTCCGTATTTCTCCTTAAATGCATCTGCTTGACTTGTTATAAAACCTTCTGGAGACTTAACTCCCCATCCAAGCTCTTCAATAGAGATGAAAGGAATAGTACCAGAACTATTCTTGCTCAGGAGAAGAATTCCATTTTGATCTTCCGCTTTCCATTTAGTAGGAGCTTCGGTGAGAAAAACTGTAAGATTTTTTGGATAGCTGAATATAACTTCCTGATATAAGCTGTCGCTACCAAACTGAGTGATGGTGATCGTATCTGTACTCGAACTGGATTCGGTAGTATCCGGCTCAGGGGTGGTTACTTCCTCTGGTTTGGTTTTAGGTTCTGATTCAACAACTTCAGACGCTGACTCTTTTTCTGTTTCTTCCTTTGTTTCTTCTGCTTTGGATTCGCAAGCAATCATGGTGAATGCCATAACGCATATCATGATTACACATAAGCGGTGAATGGTTGACTTTTTCCTGAAAACGAATCCACTGCATACAGCAAAGACGGAAAATACCACGCAGACCCACGGGAACCAGTTGCCGGTCATCCCGTAGAAGGTCTGTCTTCCTTCCATCGGGATGTCAAGATAAAGCATTCCTGTATGCACATTCATGGCGTTCGCCATGTGGAGAGGACGACCATGGTAATCATAGAGAATAATATTTCCGTTTACGGGATTTCTGAGGACAGAGAATCCGCACTCGATTGCACGTGCCTGTACGCCATAAGAAGTAAAGTACTGAAATGCCTGCCAGTCATAGGACGGATTCAGGAATATGTCCGCCTCACGTCCGTTATAGGCATACTTGTTTGATGTGTAATCGGCACAGATCAGGTAGGTGTATTTTACGCCATCCACTTCAATGATCGGTGTGTTGCCGTCGCCCTTTGCGGTGAACGGTTCTTCCACGACCGGTACAAGGTGATTTTTCACATAAGTGTTCTGCAGTTCTCCATTGTGATCAATGAAGTTCAAAGTGTTCGTCTTCTTCTGCCCGCTTTCGGCAACACGGGTTTCAAGCTGAACCACATAATTCAGGACATCTCCGTCGTCCTGTACCTCTACATCCGGAAAGCGAAGAAGCGGGAACAGAATATTGACATTGTTTTCTTTTGCAATTCTTTTTACTTCACCGATGAAGTATTCAGCCTTGTCTTCCGTACATGCAAAGGCATCTTCTGGGAAAACCAGTACGGATGATTCGTTATAAGAAGCATCTTTAGCTCTTACGTCTATGATATCAAGACTTGAGTTAATAATTTTCTCCATTGATGTCCCATCGTATTCGCCCACAACATCAATGTTTTCTGCGATCAGATTT
>JAZLHO010000054.1:0-12717 GCA_045616865.1 Lachnospiraceae bacterium
TGTCGTTTCCTGCAGGAGCAGCGGAGTGGCCTGATACGATCGTTGACGGTCATCTGCATTATCTTGATTTTCTGCAGCAGTCAGACGGATTTTTCAAGCTGACAAGAAAGATGGATGAATGTGGAGTGGACAGTGCCGTAATTTTCGGAATGGCCATGGCAAAGCAGTGGGATGAGAATACGGAGACAGCGCCGACATACTATCTCAGTAACGATTCACGCTGCTACTATTATTCGGGGACAGATCATCTCCTGCTTCAGGCGTTGAGAAAACAACCGGAAAGCATCAAAAAAAGATTTTATCCGTTCATATGCGGCATCAATCCTAATGACAGATATGCGGCTTCACAGCTAAGGAATCTTCTTGAGATGTATCCGGGAGAGATATACGGTATCGGAGAAGTGATGAGCAGACATGATGATCTTACAGCTCTGACATATGGAGAGCCGCCGCATGCAGATCATCCGGCTTTTCTGGAGATATTTGATCTGGCTGCGGAATATGACATTCCGGTTTTGATTCATCACAATATCTCAGGAGTAAATATAGAGGAACCCATATATCTGAAGGAAATGCAGAATGCACTGGCACATAACAGAAAAGCCAATGTTATCTGGGCCCATGTGGGAATCTCACGAAGGATAACTGTTCCGACGCTTCTGCAGGTTGCCGACAAGATGTTAAAGGAAAACAGCAACCTGTATTATGATATCTCCTGGATAGTATTCGAAGATTACATCAACAAGGACGACAAGTCACTTAAAGACTGGGCAAAGCTTATCGAAAAATATCCGGACAGATTTATATTGGGAAGTGATAAGGTGGGTCACTGGGATACCTATCCTCAGGAAATTACAAAATATACACCGCTCATCAAACTTCTGTCAGATGAGACGGCAGACAAGCTGACAGGTGGAAATATGCTCAGGCTGATAGGTGTTCGGGAAAATGCTGCCGTCAAGGCTGCAAAGAAGGCATCCTGAAATATAATACATTCAGAAGAAAAGAAATAGCAGCAGAAACAGGGGGTTTAGATGGATAAGAAAAAGCTTTTATGGTATAATCTGGCATTTATGGCATTTACTGGAGTATGGAGCTTCGGAAATGTCATCAATGGTTTTGCCACATACGGCGGTGTCAGAGCGATCCTTCCGTGGATTATCATACTTGCTTTGTATTTTGTTCCGTATTCATTGATAGTCGGAGAGTTGGGATCGGCATTTCCATCCGAGGGTGCGGGAGTCAGCGCCTGGATCGGAAAGACGATGGGACCAAAACTGGCATTTTTTGCCGGATGGACATACTGGATAGTCCATATGCCATATATCTCACAAAAGCCGAGTAAAATCATAGTTGCTGCCGGATGGATGCTATTTCAGGACAACAGGGCCCAAAATCTGCCGCCGTATCTGATAGCTGTTATTTCGCTGGCTTTACTGACACTGGCTATCATACTGGCGCTTAAGGGAATCGGATTTTTAAAAAAGATTGCAACAGTTGCGGGCATGGCAGCATTTATTATATCAATACTGTATGTGGTGATGCTATTTACTGCAAAAGCTATCAACAGTGATGCTTTCGGAAATATCACATGGAGCTTCGATACATTTAAGCCGAATATCAATCCGATGTTTTTCTTCAATCTGTCTATACTTGTATTTGCTGTCGGAGGCTGTGAGAAGGTCTCACCGTACGTCAACCAGATGAAAAAACCGGGGAGAGATTTTCCACTGGGTATGATAATGCTGGCAATCATGACTGCAGTCAGTGCACTTCTGGGGACTGTTGCGATGGGCATGATGTTCGATTCCAACAATATTCCCGCAGATATGATGACCAATGGCGGATACTATGCTTTCCAATTGATGGGACAGCATTTCGGAATCGGCAATTCGCTGGTGATAGTATATGCAGCATGTGAGCTTATCGCGCAGGTAACTGTGATAATAATATCTATCGATGCACCGCTTAAGATGCTGTTGGATAATGCAGACAGGAAGTATATACCGGAGAAACTGTTTAAAAAGAATAAAAACGGTATATATGTCAACGGTGTAAAGATGGTCGGGGTCATCGCGGGCATCATAATCATTCTTCCGGTATTCGGTGTCGGAGGAATGAATGATCTGGTCGTATGGCTGGTAAAGATCAATTCGGTCTGCATGCCGCTCAGATATCTGTGGGTATTTGCCGCGTATATATCACTGAAAAAGATCATGCAGAGAGATAAAAAGCAGATTGAGTACAGGTTTATCAAAAATCCGGTCCTCGGAAAGATAGTTGGAGGATGGTGCTTTGCAATCACGGCAATCGCATGTCTGATGGGTATGTATAACGAGGACAGTACTATATTTATCATCAACATCGTGGTTCCGATTTTCCTGATAGGGTTGGGACTTATCATGCCGATGATAGCGAAGAAAACGAATAAGGGGACAAGCGCTTGAAAATGAGAAAAACAACATTAGCATTGGTGCTTATAGTTTTGATTATTTCAGCATGCGGATGCGGAAATAATACGACCGGGTCAGAGCAGGAGACAGCAGCATCAGCTGCGGCTGAAACTCAGGTGACACAGGGAACGCAGGTAGAAACAGCAGCTCCGGAGACGGCAGAGGTTACGATTGAAAGATTCGTGGGCAGCTGGGGAGCTGAGCGCAGCGGATGGGATATTGAAAAAACCGGAGAGGATACTGTCAATGTCACATATCAGGGCTCAATCAGTGCAAGAGAAGGAAGAGACGGCACCGGAACAGGCAAGCTGAAGGATGGTGTTCTGTATGTGGATATGGAATATTCTGACTATATCTATGCAAGCGGTGAGGGACCGGAGTGCGCCAGATTTGTGATTGGAACTTGTACAGATATCTTCACACCGGCTGAGGCAATGCCCGCAAACTATGAATGTATGGAAGGTGAATGCTTCTATGTAAACAGAGCGCTTGATGTCACGCCCGACAAGATGGAGATATATCTCGGAGAAAACCTTCCAAAACCTGAAGACTATCTTCATTTCAAGGGAGACCTCATCAATAACAATGGTAAGGCAAGTGAGTATATCTGCTGGTACAGCGACCAGATCGTCCTTACAGAGGATGATATATCATGGATGGGCAAAGACGACCTCAGAATCGCAAGAAATGAAATATATGCCCGTCACGGAAGAAAATTTGATTCGGCTGACCTGAAGGAACGTTTCGGAACATGCAGCTGGTACAACGGTACTGTCGATGCTGACAAGTTCGATTACAGCGTGTTCTCAGAAGTTGAGAAGAAGAACTTGAAGCTTATTGAAGAAATGGAGAAGAAGGCGCAGTGAAAGGCAGGCTCGTAGTCATAACCGGAACCAATGCATCCGGCAAGAGCGGACTAGGAATAGAATTAGCGAAAAAGTATGATGCGGAAATAATCTCTGCTGATTCCAGGCAGGTTTATGAAGGACTTGACCTGGGATCGGGTAAGGTAACAAAGGAAGAGATGCAGGGTATTCCGCATCATCTTCTTGATGTGGCAAAACCGAATGATTTCTTTTCGCTTGTTGATTTCCAGAAGCAGGCATATGAGGCGATTGACGATGTACTCTCCCGCGGGAAGAAAGCGTTTCTTGTAGGAGGTACCGGACTTTATATCAATGCAGTCGTTGACGGATATAATATCAGGTTACAGAATCCGGACATGGAGCTGCGCCGTGAGTTGAATACGAAAACCATAGAGGAGCTTGTTGAAATAATAAAGGAGAAAAACCCGCAGGCGCTTGAGGGGCTTGATTTGAAGAATACCCAGAGAGTTGAGAGGACGGCGGAGCGATCACTTGCAGGTGATACCGAAAAGAGAGTCAACACTCCCAGATATGAGACATTGGTTATGGGGGTTACATGGCCGAGAGATGTCTTGTATGAGAGAATACATGAGCGCCTGGACAGACGTCTGGATCAGGGAATGATTGATGAAGTGGCGAGGCTGCGCGCAGAGGGTGCGACAGATGAATTCCTGTACGGCCTGGGACTTGAGTATAGGTATATACTTATGTATCTTCGCGGAGAGTTTAAGAGTTTTGATGATTTTTACAACAAGCTGTTCATGGAGATCCGGCATCTGGCAAAGGGACAGATGACCTGGTTCAGAAAGAGAGACGACATCAACTGGATAGATATGACAGGAGACCCGATAGCTCAGGCTTCTGGGCTGATAGAAAGTTTTTATGAGGCTGGCGGAAAATGACGATAGGGATTATTGCAATTGTTGTTTTGATATTGATTATAGCGGCTGCAGTATTGACACTGATTCTGTATCATCAGTGTTTCTATTCGCCGCTGTCGACGCAGGGTGATCTGTATAAAATCCCGAACAATGAGCAGTATGCACCCTATAGACAGAAAATGGCGAGGATGATATTTGATTTTTCCAATGTGGAATATGTGCCGGTGGAGACGATGTCATATGACGGACTGAAGCTGGCGGGAAGATTCTACGCTGGAAAAGGGGACAAGCCCTTTATCATAGGATTTCACGGATACAGAAGCATGGCAGTGCATGATTACTGCGGTGAAGGCATGCATATGGTGGAGCAAGGATATAATCTGATTCTGGTCGATCAGCGTGGATGTGAGAAATCCGAGGGGCATACAATCACATTTGGAATAAACGAGAGGCACGACTGCCTCAGCTGGATCGGTTTTGTAAGAGAACATTTCGGGGAGGACGCGAAGATATATCTGAGCGGTGTGTCTATGGGGGCGACCACGGTGCTTATGGCAGCGGAGCTTGACCTGCCGCAGAATGTGAGAGGAATCATGACGGACTGCGGATTTACTTCACCATCAGATATTATAAAAAAGATTGCGATGGACAGGAAGTATCCGGTACGGCTGTTTTATCCTTTTGTCAAGCTCGGTGCGAAGCTTTTGGGGCACTTCAATCTTGAACAATGCAGTGCGGTGGAAAGTGTCAAAAAGACACGGGTGCCGATATTGATAGTACATGGCGAGGATGACCGTTTTGTCCCGTGCAGTATGGGACGGCAGCTCTATGAGGCTAATCCGAAGATGATAAGGTTTGAAACTTTTGCGGATGCAGGTCACGGGATTAGCTATATCCTCGGAGAGGAACGGTACAGAACACTGACAGAGGAGTTTTTGAAGGTAAACGGATAAACTTTTTGGAAGCTTAAAAAATGCTTTATTTGGGGCTGTCACCATGAGATAAATTGTGATACAATTTTACAGGAATTTCAGAATACTTACAGGAGGAAGAATAAATGACACTTTCACCACTTCAGAAAGCAAGATATGAGTACGCGCCGAAACTTCCGGGAATGCTCAGAAACGGTATTGCAGATATCTGTGTTAAAGAGGGCGCTGAGACTCAAAGCGTTGCAGATCAGGACCAGATCAAGGCACTTTTCCCGAATACATACGGAAAGAAAGAAGTTACATTTGAAAAAGGTAAAAATACAGCTGCGCCAAAGAAACAGGTAGTCGGAGTTATCCTTTCAGGCGGACAGGCTCCGGGCGGACATAATGTAATCTGCGGTCTTTATGATGCGGTTAAGGCTTCAGGCAAGGACAATGTTCTTCTTGGATTTAAGGGTGGTCCAAGCGGACTTATAGAAGATGATTTTATCGAATTTGATGATGAATTTATCGATGCTTACAGAAACACGGGTGGTTTTGATATCATCGGTTCAGGCAGAACAAAGCTGGAGACAGAGGAGCAGTTCGAGGTAGTGACCAAGGTTGCCGAAAAGCATGGTCTTACTGCTATCGTCATCATCGGCGGAGATGATTCCAATACAAACGCAGCTGTACTTGCAGAGTATATGGCAGCTCATAAGACAGGCGTTCAGGTCATCGGATGTCCGAAGACCATAGATGGCGACTTAAAGAATGAAGACATCGAGATTTCATTCGGTTTCGATACAGCAACCAAGACATATTCAGAGCTTATAGGCAATATCGAAAGAGATGCCAACTCAGCTAAGAAGTACTGGCATTTCGTTAAGGTTATGGGACGCTCAGCTTCTCACGTAGCGCTTGAATGTGCACTTGAGACACAGCCGAATATATGCCTTATCGGTGAAGAGGTTGCAGAGAAGAAGATGTCGCTTTCTCAGATAGCAGATCAGATCGCTGATTCAGTAGCCAAGAGAGCAGCTAACGGAGATAACTTCGGTGTAGCGATCATTCCTGAAGGCATCGTAGAGTTCGTTCCGGAATTCTCTATGCTCATCAGAGAGATCAACGAGCTTCTGGCAGGCGGAAATACTGCAAAGTTCAATGCTCTTGCAACATGGGAAGAGAAATATGCATTTATCAAGGCCGGCCTTTCAGCTGATGCTATGAAGGTATTTGAAGTACTTCCTCAGGGCATACAGCAGCAGCTGTTCCTTGAGAGAGATCCTCACGGCAATGTACAGGTAAGTCTTATCGAGTCAGAAAAGCTTTTTTCAGCTATGGTTAAAGAAAAGCTTGCAAAGATGAAGGAAGCAGGAACATACAAGGGCAAATTCAGTGCACAGCATCACTTCTTCGGATATGAGGGAAGATGTGCATTTCCGTCAAACTTTGATGCAGATTACTGCTATTCACTCGGATACAATGCATTCATGCTCATCCAGTATGGCTATACAGGATATCTTTCAAAGGTTTCCAATCTGTCAAAGCCGGCTGAGGAGTGGGTTGCAGGAGGTATGCCAATCTCAAAGATGTTTAATATGGAGAGAAGAAACGGTAAGGATAAGCCAGTTATCAGAAAGGCTCTTGTAGAGCTTGAAGGCAAACCATTTAAGTATTTTGAGGAGCGCAGGGAATCATGGGCAGTCGAGACAGCATATACATATCCGGGTGCTATCCAGTATTACGGACCTTCAGATGTATGTGATATCACAACAAAGACACTTGCACTTGAACAGGGCTGAACATAATCATGGCGATCAAACTGGTAGCGGCCGACATGGACGGTACGCTTATAACCAATAATCAGGAACTTACATCACGGACAGAGAGAGCTGTCCGTGATATTTGTGAAAGAGGAATAAAATTCATACTCAATACAGGCAGATCAAATTCCGAGAGCGAACTTTATTATGATCGTCTGCCTATGGAATACTCCATATTTGCAAACGGTACATATATTCTTAACCTGAAGACGGGTGAATGTCCGTACTATCTTCCGATAGATATTGACGATGCCCGAAGGATATATGATATTTATGCACGCTTTGACTGCCTTATGTTTATACAGGGAGACCATTGGGTATACACCGTGGAAGGTGCTGAAGAAAAATGCAGACGTTTCCCTGAATATATAGAAGGCCTGGCAACTATAGATCTGCCGTATCGGTATGAAAAAGATCTCGACGAATTCATAAATAAAAGGAAAGATCCGGTAGAGAAATTCCATGTTTCATTTATCAGTCATGAGGAGGCTGAAGAAGCCTATAAGATATTAACTCAGCTTCCCTTTGCAGTGGTATGGTGCGGAAAATACTGCGTGGAGGTTTCAAATCCGAAGGCAGATAAGGGGCTTGCACTCAAGTGGCTGGGAGAGAATCTTGAAATCAGAAGGGAAGAGATCATGGCAATCGGGGATTCAGGAAATGACAGATCCATGATTGAGTATGCAGGAGTCGGTGTTGCAATGGGCAATTCACCTGACAGTATAAAGAAAATCGCGGATCATGTGGTTCCTTCCAATGATGAGGAAGGTGCTGCGTGGGCACTGGAGCATTTAACATAGAGTAGTATAGGGCAATAAAAAGACGGGCAGGGGAAATGGCATTATCCGACCTGAATTTCATATTCCGGTTTTTACCGGTATTTATGATCATATTTGCGGTTGCAGGAACGAAGCTTCGCGGAGTCGTTCTTTTGATTGCAAGTATGTTTTTTTATTATTCGGGTGCAGGAACAGTCAGGCTTGCCTTTTTAGCCGGAAGTGTACTGCTGAACTATGCGGCTGCACGGCTAATCGCGGAATCGACAGGAATACTGAGGAAGCTGCTGCTTACAGGAATATTGTTTATAGATTTCGGGGTATTGCTGTTTTTCAAGTATGCGGGATCCTTCGCAACAGCAGTTTCTGCGGAAAGCCGGGTACAGGAGTTTGCGAACAGTCTGGTGATGCCGCTTGGGATCAGCTTCTATACATTTACGCTTGCATCATACGTCATAGATGTCTATCATGGAACGATACAGGCAGAGAAAAACATAATACGATACGCAGATTATGCGGTGATGTTTCCCAAACTGGTGAGTGGACCGATAGTCAGATATGATGAAGTCAAATCCGAACTTTATGATCCCAGGATCAAGAGAGAGAATATAGAGGACGGTTTCTGTACCTTTACCATAGGACTGGGAATGAAAGTACTTATAGCAGATGCGCTGATTCCGGTCTGGGAGCATGTCTTGGCAATAGGTTATGAAAACATATCTACACCTTTGGCATGGATAGGGGCGCTCGGATTTGCACTCAGGCTGTATTTTGACTTTCAGGGATATTCGCTTATGGCGATGGGAATCGGAAGGATGATTGGATATAAGCTTCCGCTGAATTTCGATATGCCTTATATCTCAAAATCGATTTCAGAATTCTGGAGATGCTGGCATATTACGCTAGGGGCCTGGTTTAGAGATTATGTTTATATCCCTCTTGGAGGAAGCCGGAACGGTAAAACGAAAATGATAATCAGTCTGGCGGCAGTCTGGTTATTTACAGGTATATGGCATGGATCGACAGTGAATTTTATTCTGTGGGGAATAATAGTACTGGTATTTATACTACTGGAGAAATTTTTGCTAAAGGGTTTTCTGGAAAGGCATGGAGTGCTGGCCCACATTTATGTCTGTTTTATCATGCTGCAGGTTTGGGTGATTTTTGCAATCCCGGATATACATGAGATCGGAAGTTATTTTTCAAGACTGTATCCATTCTTAAGAAAAGCGAATGAATTTGTTTATATGCAGGATTATGTCGAGGTGTTAAAATCAAAATGGTCGGTTCTGGCAGCTGGAATTTTCTTCTGCCTTCCATTTTACAGGAACTGGTATGAGAAGTATAAGAAAAGCCCGGTTACAGTAGTGATATTGCTGATAGTGTTCTGGGTATCTGTATATATGATAATGAAGCAGGGCAGCAACCCGTTTATGTATTGTAATTTTTAATGCTTGCTGATATCGGCGGAGGTTTGATATATGAATAAGCATAATAATCTGGTTTGGATAGTGGCATGTATGTCAGTGATTTTCGGGCTGGTGGTCATAGGTGATGGTCAGGTTTACGGAGCATATAAGCAGGATTATGCCCAGACTCCGGCACCTGCATATGCGCTTCAGAGAATAATCGAGGAGTTCAGCCCTCAGGAGAAGATAGCTGATAGTACATTAACCAATGGCATAGGACCGGGAGAACCGGTAATACCACAGTCAGAACCTGCAGCTCCGCAGACAGTTCAGACACAGATAGAGCAGACAGACTCTCAGACAGGCCAGACACAAACCGATCAGCCAGCACCACCGGCCGGGTCGGCGGCTGAAAATCAGAATCAGGCACCACAGCCGGCATCCGCACCACAGCCGGAATTTGTTACGGCAGATATGCCATACTTCGATGATGCCTGCTTTATCGGAGACTCCTTTACTCAGGGATTGAGCATTTATTCAAAGAATCCTAATGCGGATTATTATTATTATGTCGGAGTAGGAACCAAAAACCTCGGAAAGGTTGATTTTACACTGCCGGGCGGAGATAAGGGCAATCTCTGGGACGCACTTGGACAGAAGCAGTATGGCAAGGTATACATACTGCTGGGCATCAATGAACTGGGAAATGATGCACCGGAAGTATTTGCACAGAGATATGGTGAAGTTATAAAGAAGATACAGGAATTGCAGCCCGGCGCAACCATATTTATCCAAAGCATACTTCATACGACACAGCAAAAATCCTCAACGACGAATTTTAAAAATGAAATTGTTAATAAAAGCAATGACGCACTTAAATCGCTGGCCGATGGCAATAAGGTGTTTTATGTTGATATAAATACAATATTTGATGATGAAACGGGTGCTCTTCGAAGTGATATATCCGGAGACGGAGTACATATCAAGGCAAACTGTTATATCGAGTGGAGAGACTACCTGCTCAGAAATGTTCCGGCGAATCTTGTACCGGCGGCGCAGATGAGTATGGCAGTATAGGGATAAATGCTGAATGCATGACAAAGATCATACAATAATACTTACGGCAAAAACAGACATTCTATCTGATGAATGTCTGTTTAATGCTTTTTATAAGGGTGTTTCCGGGGACAGAAGGAAGAAGACAGACGGCTACAGATTTGCCAAAGACAAGTACCTTTCCCTGGGAGCAGAGATTTTATTATATGAGGCACTGGACCGGTTCGGATTTGACAGAGGGGCCTGTGAGGGCGGAGAGATACGCTTCGTGAAAGGTGATAATGGGAAGCCTTATATCGCGGGGCACGGGAACATTTTCTTCAATATCTCACATTCCGGAGACTATGTGATGTGTGTGATTTCCGACAGGGAAGCGGGATGCGACATTCAGAAGATGGAAAAGGCAGAGCTAAGCCTTGCCGAGAGATTTTTTCTGCCGCAGGAATATGAAGTTATAGCGATGCAGCCGGATGAAGAGTCGAAACGAAGGATGTTTTACCGTTACTGGACGCTCAAGGAAAGCTATATGAAGGTAACGGGCCGGGGAATGAGTCTGCCGCTTGACGCGTTTGAAATCAGGACATACGGGATGACGGAACCGGTGACTGCGGAGCTCGTGGCGAGGTCTGCAGAAGAGGCAGACAGGCGGTTTTATTTTAAGGAGTTTGATACTGTTTCAGAATACTGCTGTGCGATATGTATAGAGGATAGTCCTGCAGATGTGCAGATGCAGCTGGTCGATCTGGGAGAGTATAAGATCTGACAGTGGGAAATAATTCATAGTTTTTTCAGAAACATATAATGGAATTCAAGGTATAATATGATCAGAGGGGGTGTAATCTGATTTATATTAATGGAGGTACACGGAATATGATTTCATTGGCAATTGCGATTTTTACGATAGTATGCTATTGGCTGGTTTATGAGAAACTCGGAATGGCAGGATGGAAATGCCTGATTCCTTTCTATAATCGTTATGCGATCTATAAAAGAATCTACTGCGTATCCACTTTCATTGTCTGGCTGATTGCGGAGATAGTTTTGATCATCGGTTCATCCTGGATAACATATACAGTTTTATTCGGAACGCTGGGAACGATCACGGGAATTGAGTTTCTGGGAACTATTAATGTTGCCAATATCCTGATCCCGATCATTCTTATCACGGCGTCGGGTATCGTACTGCTGGTATTGGAGATAATGCTTGATGTTAAGCTTTCCAATGCATTTGGTATGGGCGGAGCATTTGCCATAGG
Organism: Lachnospiraceae bacterium; assembly: GCA_045616865.1. GTDB lineage: Bacteria > Bacillota > Clostridia > Lachnospirales > Lachnospiraceae > Darwinimomas. The sequence goes on from JAZLHO010000054.1 coordinate 11,435, forward strand.
ACTTATATTCCTTCCAACTATCTTCCTGGCTATACTTGCGCTTGATTCCCGTAATCAGGCTGCTGACACAGGCACGAAAACAGAAGAAGAGGTATCGGTTCAGCCGGCAGAAGAGACTCAGTCTAAGCCGGAAACCCAGACAGCAGATGTACCGGCAATTGAAGATGCAGAGAAGGCTGCTTTTACGGAACCGGTGGCAAAGGAAGGTAACAGGATATGCCCGTTCTGCAAGGCAGAGATTTCAGCTGATTTTAAGTTCTGCCCATATTGCAGATCAAAACTTGATTAAAAAATCCATAAAAAAGGAGGTTATGGATCTATGAAGAAATTATTATTGGTTTTAGTTGCGACAATAATGATCGTCGCTTCTGCATTAGTTGTTTTTGCAGATGAATATACGATATACGAGCACGATTGGAATTCCGATTACAACAAGGGAACAGTTCGTATCGAATGGACCAAATGTGAGGAACCTACCAGATACAAAGTTTTAGTTCATCATAAAGCACTCGATTCATCCAGAGCTGCTGCAGGAAAGGTGGTTTTACAGAAGACTGTAACAGGCAGCAGGCTTGATATAACAGATGTTATTTATGCTAAAGGCAAAGGATTATATACATATTCCATCACACCGTTGAACTCTCCAAATGTTCTTAATGATATGGTAGTAAGTGAGTCAGAGTTTGAGGCTGATGCTGATTTCGTAAACAGAGTAAGAGCAAGATATGAAAATCCCGCCAACTACAATACAGGATGGGTTCGTACTCCGAACGGATGGAGCTATCAGGAGACGGGAATCACAGTATCAAACGCATGGCGTCAGATAGACGGAATCTGGTATTACTTCAATTATAACGGAGATATGCTGACAGGATGGCAGCATATAGGATCAAGATGGTATTATCTCACACCTGTTCAGGGACAGGGCGGTTATCCTATGGGAGCATGCTGGATGAACAGAACAACACCGGACGGATACACAGTCAACGCATCAGGTGAGTGGGTGATCAACGGAGTTCCTCAGAATTAGTGATATGACTTTCACAGCTTAAGACATAAATAAAGAAGTGATACAGGAGCTGAATATGAAACCTGGGCTTCGATTTGACAGACATATACGCTGGATGTACTTCGCAGGATTAAAAGGGGCTGTCGCACAAGCGATTAAAAAATCGTGAGTGCGCAGCTCCTTTTTCTGTGGATTTCATGTTTTATTTTTTCTTTCGATGTGAATATCTATCAGAAGAGAGACTAATCTCAGACATATCGAAGATATGCCTAAA
>JAZLHO010000055.1:0-20897 GCA_045616865.1 Lachnospiraceae bacterium
CCCTTCGGAAGTGAAAGGCTCTTACTTTCATAATAAGTTCCGTTCTCATCAAGTCCCGCTCCAAGTTCAGGACAATGTATGACTGCCCATGTTCCTACTCCAAGTTCTTTCAGTTTTAAAAGTGCTGCCTTGAAATTTTCAGTATGCAATGTTCCGTCAGCATCGCGAAGAGTAATACCCGTTACGTTCTGCGCCTCAAGTTCATTGATTACACAATAATCCGTGTATTTAAGTGCCGGTGTAACGATCTTTCTGAAACGTTTCTCTGCTTCTTCACCTGCTTCTGAAATAACATCTATAGATGTCTTTATTCCCATCTTCTGAACTCTGTGAAGGAGTCTTGCCATCTTTGTTCCGTATTCCGGATCATCGGCATCAAGTGCCGGCATAAGAAGCAGATATCCGATGTGGAATATATCCGCATCCAGCTTATCAAATGCGATATCGTCTTCGCAGAACTCTGCATACGGTCCCTCACACTCAAAGAAAGTTCTCGTCTTATCGCTTAAATCATTCATAACTATACTGAAGGCACTTGTTTGTTTCTTTATTATCATGGATGTGTCAACATTGGGATACTTTTTCAGTGTATGTGTCATAAGATTCCCATACAGATCTTCTCCTACTACTCCACACGCCTGCATTTTTACTGAAGGATCCAGGATGGCAATATCCAGACCGGTGTTGCATACGCTGCCGCCGGTAGCATTTTCTATCGGCGGAACCACATGCGCCAGCTCGCTCTTTTTAGGGTACTCACTGACATAGTACATTGAATCAACACACATATAACCTGCACAGCATATTCCTTTATTCATACTTTACCTCCAAAGTTTATGTGCAAAATATCGTCAAAAAAACCGTTCCGCTGACACTGCGATGATACTCAACGGCCGAGTTGGGCGCGGTTGTTTGGATTATCTGTAATATAGAGCGATAGGAAATTGTACGGATCGTCAAAGTCGGCATTCCAGTTGGTCATAGCCATCTCATAATTTCCGTTTGATTCCTCTCCGAGAAAAACAGCCCATTCACGGCTCGATAATGAGAGATTGATTCCGAGACGGGCGAGATCTGCCTGAAGTGCAACTGCAGTTGCTTCATTGCCTGCATTTGAAGGATAGAGGTATTCTATCGTAATCGGTTTTTTCAGTTTACCGTCATCCCCGAATTCAAATCCTATTGATTCCAGCATTTCTCTTGCCTTGTCCAGATCCGGCTGCGGATTGTAATATCCTCCCTCTTCCGGATATGAGTGTCCTTCCGTTTCTGAAAACCTCTTGCCCGTACCGTCTGACATTGTTTTCGGTACATAAGTTCCGCAGGTCACTCTGTTCCCGGAGCCTACAACATCCACCATGAACTGACTGTCTATAGTCCAGCGTAACGCCTTTCTGAATGTTGCTGCCTCTTCCTTGGTCATCCCTGCAAACAGCGGGCTTTTGACATTAAACATAATACTCGAACTTGCATTTTTATCAAACAGATGAAATTCAGGACTGTTTCTTACAGTTGGCAGCACATCAGACGGCACACGATCCAACAGAACTGCAATTGAATCGGAAAGATACGCTGAATAAGCTGATGCCGAATCTGCTGTAAGCATCATTATGACTGATTCCGTCTTAACATTATCCGCATCATAATAATACGGATTCTTCTTTAATACTATTTTTTCATTGTGTTTCCACTCGGCTACAACAAACGGTCCGTTAGATATTACAGGTCCTTCCGTTGCCCAGGCAGATGGGTTAATTACTTTCCCTGATGCATCCTTATATCCGGACGCTGCTTCTACTTGTTTTCTCTGAACAGGTGTATAAGATGAATGACAGCAGAGCTGCGGGAAATACATCGTAGGATTCGATAGTCTTACCGTCAAGATCTTGCCATCATCAGATGCCTTTACATCCAGATCATCCGGATATCCGCTGATACAGTCATACATATTGCCATATTCAAAAGCATTGTTTGATGCTGCTGCACGCTTCCATGAATACACGAAATCCTCTGCACTGAATTCTGATCCGTCTGACCACTTGAGTCCGTCGCGCAGGGTAAATTCATATACCAGACCATCGTCTGATACTGTATAGGATTCTGCCAGATCCGGTAAGATATTTCCGTCTGCATCCTTTTTTAAAAGACGGGCATAGGTATTTTGTGCGATTTGGGAAATATCAATAGTTGTATTGGCGACAGGATCAAGTTTTGTTACTTCTGAGCACAAATTGACTCCGATAGTCTTTGTGTTCCCTCCATCCATATATGCCAGGTTCACATTACCGTCATTGGCAAATTCTACGCCTGTAATATATGTTTTGACAAGCATATATGATTTACCGCTTGTAATCGGTGCGATAGCACCCGTATCAATAAGCATGTCCTCTGCTTTGTGCAGAATAAGTGCTCTCTTTACAGGATCAGTTTCCCTTGTACTTTCTGCAAGGAGTTCATCATATCCGCTCCAGTCTATTTTCTCCACAATTCCTTTTGTGCCGGTTCCCGGAAGTCTGTCCTGATTTGTGCCGCATGCCGAAAGTGAAAATGCAAGAACAGAAGCAGCGGTCAGGGCGACAATTTTTTTACAAGCCTTATTCAACTCCTGTTCCTCCCTTCAGTATTTCTTCTGCCCTCAAGCATGCCACCTGATGGCCGTTTCCCATATCTTGTAGCTCAGGTCTTATCTGTGAGCATTGGTCCGTACAGTATCTGCATCTTGTCCTGAACGGACAGCCTGACGGTACATTGACCGCACTGGGAACTTCTCCCTCAAGCGGGATACGTTCTGTTTTTTTATCAACATCCGGAGCAGCAATCGCAGACAGAAGTGCCTGTGTATACGGATGCACCGGCCTTTCATATAGATCCTCGGTCTTTGCGATTTCAACTATGTGTCCCAGATACATAACCGCGATACGATGCGCAATATACCGCACGGTAAGCAGATCATGTGTAATAAACAGATAGGCAATATTGTTCTTTTCCTGTATATCACCGAACATATTGATAATCTGTGCTTTAATAGAAACATCCAGTGCCGACACAGGTTCATCACATACAAGAAGTTTTGGTTTAAGTGCAAGTGCCCTGGCAATACCGATTCTCTGACACTGACCTCCTGAAAACTCATGCGGATATCTGAATGCCAGATGACGATGTATTCCTACTTCATCCATCAATCTGTATACCCGTGTTTCAATATCACTTTCTTCGCATATACGACAGACTCTGAGAGGCTCTGCAATAATATCAAAAACTGTCATACGCGGATTAAGTGCCGACAGAGGGTCCTGAAAGATCATCTGCATTTCGGTGTAATACTTTCCGTATGTCTCGTCTGTAAGCTCTTCTCCGTTATAGTATATCTTCCCGTCTGTAGCTGGTATGATATGAATAAGAGTCTTTCCCAGCGTGCTTTTTCCGCAGCCTGATTCTCCTACAAGCCCTACAGTCTCTCCCTCATGCACTTCCAGAGAAATATCGTCGACGATCTTCTTATCCTTCTTTTTAAGGAAGCCGTCAGAGACAGCGTAATATTTCTTTATGTGCTCTGCCCTAAGTATAACCTTGTCAGTCATTTGCGGCCTCCTTATCTTCTGCAGCACACGACACACCCGCCATGGCATTTCCGGTGTCCGATGCTGCATTTTCTGCATCCGGTACATAATTCATCCAGCACCAGGCTTTATGTGTTTCACTCAGTTCGATTTCCGGAGGGAATTGTTCTGAGCATATTTGCATCGCATATTTGCATCGCGGACAGAACGCACACTCATTTGTAAATGCTGAGCGGTTTGCCGGTACTCCTTCAATCGGAACAAGCCTCTTACCCGGAACCGCACCCGGAACCGCAGCTATAAGTCCTTTTGTATACTCATGTGCGGACTCCTTGAATATTTCGCGGGTCGTCCCCATTTCACATATACGACCACCATAAAGAACGACAACATTGTCACACAGATTTGCAACTATACCCAAATCATGTGTGATCATAATTGTCGTCATATCGTGTTCTCTGGTTAATCTTTTGATAAGTTCAAGTATCTGTGCCTGAATCGTTACATCCAGAGCCGTCGTAGGTTCATCAGCAATCAGTATATCCGGCGCACCGGCAAGAGCCATCGCTATAACTATTCGCTGTCTTCGTCCGCCTGAAAGCTCATGAGGATACTGGCGAAGTCTCCTTTCTCCGTCACTGATGCCTACTTCTTTAAGCAGTTCGATGATATATTCATCAGCATTTTTGATATCCGGTCTGTGGAGTCTGATTACCTCTCGTATCTGATCACCTATCGTAAATACCGGATTCAGCGTAGTCATCGGATCCTGAAAAATCATGGCTATCTTGCCGCCACGAATTCTTCGCATCTGCTCATCAGTATAATCGAGCAGATCCTCTCCATCCATCATGATGCGCCCTTCGGTTCTTCCGTTCGGTCCGAGCAGACGCATAACCGAAAGCATGGTAACGCTCTTTCCGCTGCCCGATTCACCTACAACGCCAAGTATCTTCCCCCGTTCTGCACCGAAGGTAATCCCGTTAAGAACCGGGCTCACCTTGTCCTCTATTCTGTTGTAAAACCCTGTGTGGAGGTTTTCTATATACAATGCATAATCATTCATAGCGAGCCTCCTTACTGTTTCTGTTTCGGATCAAATGCATCCCGAAGTGCATCGCCGAGCAGGTTAAAGCTCAATACGATCAGCGCGATCATAAGAGACGGGAAAATGAGTTTATAAGGATACAGCTGCATGCTGCTTCTTGCGGCATTTGCGAGTGCTCCCAGGCTCGGCATGGGAGCCTGAACTCCAAGACCTACAAAGCTCAAATAGCTCTCAGTAAATATTGCCGAAGGTATCTGCATCGTTGCCGAAATAAGTATAATGCTGATGCAGTTCGGAATAATATACTTGGAAATCATTCTTGATGTAGGCGTCTTTATCATCCTGGCAGCCTTAACATAATCCTGCTCTCTGATACTAAGTATCTGCCCTCTTACCAGACGTGCCATACTTACCCAGTAGAGGAGCGCAAATACCAGAAAAAGGCTTACCATATTGGCACCAAGTCTGCTTATAATCCCACTGTTGTTTTTCGGGAACACCGAACCGATTACCATACTCAAAAGTATTACAAGCAGCATATCCGGCAGAGAATATATGATATCGACTACTCTCATCATAATCATATCAACCTTGCCGCCCACAAGTCCCGATATTGATCCGTAAAGTGATCCTATTACCAAAACTATGATACTTGCAAAAACACCTATGAAAAGCGAAATCCTGGTTCCGGCCATAACACGCGAGAAATAATCCCTGCACAATTCATCAGTTCCGAAAATATGAGGGAATATTTTTGCTCCGTCTGCCATAGCCGCTATCTCTCTTTCAGAGTATGTGAATGGCAGAAGGTTTTTTGCCGTAATATCTCTTACCCCGTTGATAGTAAGAATCTCATCGTAATCATAAGGGCAAAAAAATGCCGACGTCAAAACCAGAAGCAGTACAAAAACAATAATTCCTAAAGCCACCATTCCGATCGGATTTTTTCTGAACTTTCTCAATGCATCCTTGATGTAAGTGGAATGCGGTGCGATTTTTTCTGTGCTTTGCTTTTCTTCATCAGTAAGGCTTCGAAACTTTGACAAATCAACCTGTACACTGAGAAAGTTCTTTTTTGGATAATCAGTATTTCCCATACAGCCTCCTTACAGCTTGATTCTCGGATCTACGATCTTATAAAGAATATCGCTGATCAATGTTATAAAGATAATTATGGCAGCAAGAAAAATTGTTGTTCCCATAATCAAGGTGTAGTCACGATTAGTAATTCCGTTTACAAACTGATATCCGAGACCACCTATTGTAAACACAGTTTCAATAACTACACTTCCTGTCAGAATACCTGCAATCATAGGTCCGATATATGTGATAATCGGGATAGAAGCATTTCTGAAACCATGTTTGAAAATGACACGCCATTCTTCAAGTCCCTTGGCTCTTGCCGTGCGTATATAGTTCTGCCCCAACACATCCAGCATGCTTGATTTTGTATAACGCACAATATTTGCCATCGGAAATACTGCAAGAGATATAACCGGCAGGATATAATTCGGATTCTCCGGTGACCACGCACTTACCCATTTAAGCTTCAAACAGAATATAAGCAGCAGTACAGATGCTACAACAAAGCTCGGTACAGAAACAATAACAGATATGATAGTAACGATAAGACGATCCGGCCACCTGTTAACATACGCTGCTGCAATACATCCCAGGATAAGCCCTGCAATGATGGCCACAATGGCCGCCTTCAGTCCTACTTCTGCAGAAACGCTGAATGAACTCAGTATCGTGTCCGTAACATTACGTCCTGTCTTGATTGAAACTCCAAAATCCCCTTTCAGGAGATTCCCGATGTACATGCAAAACTGTTCCCCAAGCGGTTTGTCCAGATTGTAGCGCTCCATAAGGACCGCCTTCACCTCAGGACTCGGCGCTTTATCGGCATCAAACGGTCCGCCCGGTATAGCATTCATGGCAAAAAATGTGATGGCGATGATGCAGAACATCGTCACTATTGCAAGAAGTATTCTTTTCAGGAAATATTTAAGCATACACCACCCTCCGGATTTATCTGAAGTATCAGGCAGGAACCCTCTCCAAGCGCGCTCTCCATTTTTTTCTTAAAGCTATCAAGCATGTCGTTCGGAACAAACGCAAGGATAGTACCTGCGAAGCCGCCGCCATTGACTCTGACGGCACCGCGTCCATCGAGGAATTGCCATGCCAGCTGCAGTGCCAGTGCCACTTCCTGATGCTCTGTATGTCCGTTTATTATGACATTCTGCAGAAGTCTCCATGATGATTTTCCGGATTCACTTGCATTCCTGAGGAAAGTATCAAAGTCTCCCCTGCTTAATGCATCTGTCTGGATTGCAACTCTTTTGTTCTCATTGAAAACATGTATCGCGCGAAGCACACCTCTGTCTCCCGCTGTTTCTCTGACATCAGCGATATGCTCATAAAACTCATTTTCATCGATATCTCTGAGATATTCTTTACCAAATACACCACAGACTTTTTTCAGTTCCTGTGTGATAGCCGCATATTCATCATCAAGACCGACATGATCCGCTCCCGTATCTATAACACATACCGAATGTCCTGATTTGGAAAAATCAAAATCCAGTTTTCTGACTTCCGGATTCTTCGGATCCATGAAATCTATTCCGATGAAATTTCCTACCGAGCAGGCAGTCTGATCCATCAGTCCGCAAGGCTTTCCGTAGTAATTGTTTTCCGACCATTGTCCTATCTGTGCAATCTCCACAGGTGTGCACTTATCATCAAGGAACAAATGATTGAATACATTTCCGATCATTACCTCAAATGATGCGGATGAGCTCATACCGCTTCCCGGAAACACTTCTGAATCAACATATATATCAAAGCCTTTCAGCTTTGCTCCCATTTTTGCAAACTGATATGCTATCCCTGCAACAAGTGCCCCTGATGTTCCTTTGTTTTCCTCTCTGAATTCCAGATCATTCAGATCGACCTTGCAGCCTTTGTGTCCTTCGGATACCATATTTATCTCAAACCTGTCATTCAAAGCGACCCATGCCTTAGTCTTCAGATTTATAGCCGCTGCCATGACACAGCCGTGCTGATGATCTGTATGATTTCCGCTGACTTCAATTCGTCCCGGCGCTGTAAAATAAAACTCAGGATCTCTTCCGAACACACTCTTAAAATCTGTCATCTCAATACCTCCTGAACAATCTTGAAATCAAACCAATTACTATCAGTATCAGTATTACCGGCCAGAATATCTTAAGCAGGCCTATCGCCGCCATAACGATCAGTCCTATTATCAGAAGAACTGCCAGTATAATCAGTACAATCTTAATTACATTCTTTGCCGAGCCTCCGACCTTCTGCATAGTTTCATCGTTTTTAGCTTTTCTTTCTTCGTATGCTTTCTGTTCTTCAAACGATCTTCCTTTATACTCTCTGCCCTGAGCAAATGTGGTCGGGTCGCCGTCAGGAGTATCATACGCTGTATACGTCCGTGTACCCTCTGCAAAGATATCCTTATACCCTTCTGCCTGAAGAACGGAATTGGCAATCAGTCTCGGATCACCGAGTTCACCGATGACATCATCCTCTGTCCTTCCCCTGGCGATCTCTCCGCCTATGTATTCATCATAAAAAGCCAGATTATCTTCGATCAGCTTTGCTGAACCGCTCGGTGATAATGCTGCCGACAGGCCATTAAGAAATTCCTGTTTCGTCATACATACTCCTCAAAATGTTTTTTTATTTCTCTGCATTCCGGAATAAATGTTTTAACAAGATTCCAGAAATCCTGCGAATGGTTCATATATCTGAGATGTGCCAGCTCATGTACCACAAGGTAATCCACCATATGCTCCGGCATAACAAACACCTTCCAGGAAAAAGAAAGATTCTTCCTGCTTGAGCAGCTTCCCCATCTCGTGCTTATATCTCTGACAGTCAGCCGGTTGTAGTCCACTCCCAGCTTTTCAGCCCAGCCGTCCACCTTTGCTCTGAAGAGCTCTCCGCCGCGTCCCTGCATCCATGGCTGCGTCATGGCTTTTATCTGTTCCCAGTTTTTCGCCTCATGCCGCTGCCTGCGTTCAAGCATCTTCCTTCTGCTCTTTATGATCCAGTCATATCTCTCACTGACAAATGCTTCTGCCTCGGCATACGTGACCCGCATCGGTATCCGAACCTCGACATTGCCGTCTGCATCTATCACGATCCCGAGCGTCCTTCTGCGTGCACACTTTATTATGCTGTATGTGAAATCTTCTGTCCCGTTCATATCAGAATTTATGTATAAACAATCCGCTTCTGAGCTTCGGTTCAAACCACGTTGATTTAGGAGGCATCAGCATACCCTCATCTGCCACCGCCAGAAGCTCATCCATCTGTGTAGGATACATGGAAAATGCTACCGCATAGCCGCTAAAGTTCACCAGTCTCTCCAGTTCTCCGTCTCCTCTGATTCCGCCGACAAAGGTTATCCTGCTGTCTGTCTTGGGATTCCTGATTCCAAGCAGCGGATCAAGCACGAGAGTCTGCAGTCTGCTCACATCAAGTCCATCAACCGGATCATCGCTTCTGAATTCGGGTTTAAGTGAAAGATAATGCCAGCTTCCCTGAAGACACATAGCGAGGTGACCCTTCTTCATGACACGCTCATCTTCAAAATCATAAATCTTTCCGATTGCTTCCTTGAACTCTCCGACTGTCATTCCGTTCAGATCCTTGACCGCACGGTTATAAGGAAGTATTTTCAGTTCATCATCAGCAAAAAGAACACTGAGGAAATAATCACTTTCCGGATTCGGTTCAGCCTGACACGGAGCCTCATTCATCTGCTCCCTTCTTTCCAGTCCTACCTTGACCGCACTTGCTGCACGGTGATGTCCATCTGCGATATATATCGATTTGATGCCGTCAAATGCTTCTCTGATCATCTCTGTCTCACTCGCTTTAACTTTCCATACGCGATGTCTGACATCATCATCACTGTAAAAGTCATACAACGGCTTATCTTCCTTTACATCTTCTATAATATTACTCAGAATCTCGTTTCTTCTGTATGCAAGGAATATCGGGCCGGTCTGCGCACTCATAGTACGTATATGGTTTATACGATCCATTTCCTTTGCGGCAAGAGTATTCTCATGTTTTTTGATGACACCATTCATATAGTCATCGATATGGCAGCACGCAACTATACCTGTCTGTACTCTCTTATTCATAGTAAGTTCATACACATAGTACGCTTCATCCTGATCCATCATGAAAACGCCCTCTACCATCTCACGGTGGAACATATTGCGTGCTGTTTTGTATGCAGCCTCACTGTACATATCAAAATCGTCATCATACTGTGTTTCCGGTCTGTCGATATTGAGGAATGAAAGCGGTTTGCCTTTTACTGCCTCCTTTGCTTCTTTCCTGCTGTAAACGTCATAAGGGAGTGCCGCAACATCTGCAGCAACTCCCCCGTTTGGTCTTATACATCTGAATGGTTTTACCTTTGCCATTATTTTACTATCCTCACTCTTCTCATTCCCTGAATATCCTTCAGTGCCTCAAGTGCCCCGTCTGCGATTCTTTCATCAAGATCGATAAGGGTATATGCGAATTTATCGCGGCTCTTATTATAAAGGTTTGCTATGTTTACACCCTCCCGTCCCATAGCGCTTGTAATATTGCTCAGCATTCCGGGAGTATTCTCATGCAGACATGCGATTCGTGATTCTGTCTTGCAGATACCTGCATCAAGATCAGGATAGTTCACGCTGTGCCGGATATTGCCGTTATCCAGATAATCCTGCAATTCCTCGGCCGCCATAATAGCACAGTTATTCTCACTCTCTTCCGTCGATGCTCCCAGATGCGGTGTGACTATACAGTTCTTCATCCTTACTGTTTTCGCATTTGGAAAATCCATAACGTATTTTGCAACCTTACCTGATTCAAGTGCCGCTGCCATAGCATCATCATCAACCAGTGTATCTCTTGCGAAGTTCAGTACATATACTCCGTCCTTCATCTTTGCGATTGCATCTGCATCGATCATGCCCTTAGTGGATTCCATAGCCGGTACATGGATGGTTATATAATCACATCTTTCATACAGCTCTGTGATGTCTTCACAATGCTTAATCTCCGTTCTGAGATTCCATGCAGCACCTACTGAAATATACGGATCATACCCATAGACATCCATTCCGAGCTGCCATGCTGTATTGGCAACCATGACACCTATCGCACCAAGTCCGATGACTCCGAGCTTTTTGCCCTTGATCTCAGTTCCCGCAAATGCCTTCTTTGCTTTTTCGGCATCTCTGGTTACAGTGGGATCGGAAGCATTTTCCCTGACCCATTCGATTCCGCCGGCGATATCGCGGCTGGCAAGCATAAGTCCCGCCACTACAAGTTCTTTAACACCGTTGGCATTGGCACCCGGAGTATTGAATACTACGATTCCCTGTTCGGCGCATCTGTCCAGAGGGATATTGTTGACACCTGCTCCTGCACGTGCGATAGCTCTGAGACATTGCGGAAACTCCATCTCCTTCATATCTGCACTTCGCACGAGGATACCATGAGCCTCTTCTATATTATCTGTTAATGAATATCCGTCGCGCAGTACATCGATACCGACATTTGCGATGGAATTCATACAGAGTATCTTTCTATCTTTCATGTTTTTTCTCAAACTCCTTCATGAATTTAACAAGTGTCTCTACACCCTGTTTCGGCATAGCATTATAAATGCTTGCACGCATTCCGCCTACTGAGCGGTGTCCCTTGAGATTTTCAAGTCCTGCTTCTTTTGATGCTTTTACAAATTCCGCATCCAGTGCCTCGTCTCCTGTTATGAACGGAACATTCATAAGTGATCTGGACTCTTTGCTGACCGTAGCCTTAAACAGCTTTGACTGATCAAGGAAGTCGTACAGAAGCTTTGCTTTTTCTTCATTGCGCTGCTTCATCACTTCAAGTCCGCCCATCTTCTTAAGCCATTTGAAAACCTTGCCGCAGATATAGATGCCATAGCATGGCGGCGTATTGTAAAGAGAACCTGCATCTGCATGTGTTTTATATCTGAGCATGGTTGGCGTTCCCGGAAGAACATCCTCTGTGATAAGATCCTCTCTGATAATCGCTATAACTACTCCAGCTGGCCCGACATTCTTCTGAACTCCGCCGTATATCATCCCGTATCTGCTCACATCCACAGGCTCCGACAGGAAGCAGGATGAATGATCTGCTACCAGGAGCTTACCCTTTGTATCAGGAAGCTGATGGAACTTTGTTCCGTAGATAGTATTGTTTTCACAGATATATACATAATCCGCATCTGCATCTATCGGAAGATCAGAGCAATCCGGAATATATGAAAATATCTTATCCTCGCTGCTGGCCACTGCATGAGCTTTTCCGTACATGCATGCTTCCTTCCATGCCTTTTTTGCCCATTGGCCGGTAATAATATAATCAGCTACCCGGTTCTTCATCAGATTCATCGGAACCATAGCAAACTGAGTGCTTGCTCCGCCCTGAAGAAACAAAACCTTATACTCATCAGGTATCCCCAGCAATTCTCTGATATCTGCCTCTGCTTCGTCTATAATCTGCTGAAACATTTTTGAGCGATGGCTCATCTCCATAACTGACATTCCGCATCCGCGGTAATCCATCATCTCCTCTGCAGCTTCAGCGAGTACCTCTTCAGGAAGTACTGCGGGACCTGCACTGAAATTGTAAATCCGATTCATTTTTCAACCCTTCTTCCATCGATGCCTATAGTATATCCGTCCGGTGATGTGGTATTGACCCACAGTACTCCGTTTGACGGATCAAAGTAGTAATAACTTCCTTCGATTTGTGTCCAGCCCGTCGCCATATGACCATCCGGCAGGAAATAATACCACTGTTTATTGATTTTTCTCCATGCATTTGCTACGAATGTTCCGTCAGGCAGTCTGAATTTCCATCCGCCTTTATCTGATATCCAGTCACCGGCACTCTCAGCACGTTCTGCTGCTTCACGGTTATCCTTTGCCTGCTGTTCTGTCAGATATACTTCATTTGATTCGGCCCATTCGCCCTTAATCTTCGAATCAGATTTGTGGCTTGGTCTTACTCTTAGTGAATAAGATCCTTCCTTGAGATAGTACGGTGATATATCATATTCAGTACCTGTTACTGTGTCGGATGCGATGCGGGATCCGTTTCTGAATACTCTGACATCATAGCTTCCTGCATTAAATATCTCTTCCCATTTGGCTTTTCCGCTATCAGCAAGTTCAAGCTCCTCTACATTACCGATACTCAGCTTTATATCTGTAAGCTCCACTGTCACTACAAGTGTAGTCGAGCTGTTCTGGCGTGCAGCCGTCTTGTATTTACACTTCTGAAGCTTGATCTGGCTCGCCTTTGTTATGCCGAAATAATATCCGTCCCTGGCTGAAAGATATATCTTCACTACAGGTTTTGCTGTACCCTCCATTACCTCATCGGGATTCTCGGTTTCATAGGATTCCAGCTCATATCCTGTGCCTGATGCGATGATTTCTGCTTCTCCTATATCATCAAAGTCATCTGTTGCCGCACTGGTATAAGAGGCCCTTATCGTAACAGATTTTATGGCTTTTTTTGATGCTGCCGATGCCGAAAAAGCCACTCCGACAGAGAGAATTCCTATCAACAAAAGCAATATAAACAGACTGCGTTTTTTCATTAATAAACCTCCACATACAATCCATTCCATTTTATCACAAAACATAATCATATAAAAGGGCGATTCATCTTTCGAAATTCTTGCGGTAATATGTTTTTTCTGATAGAATAAAATAGTTTGGTTGTGCCCAAACATCGAACCATGAAAATTTTATAAGGAGGTGCTCCTGTGTCACAACAAAGTTTAATTACTATTGTGGCTGCGGCAATCGTGGGCATCATCTGTTTCGTAATAGCTTGGTTTCTGTCTAAGAATAAGACTAAAAAAGACATTGACAGTAAAGTTGGATCTGCAGAGTCACGATCCAGAGCGATAATAGATGAGGCAATGAAAACCGCGGAAGCAAAAAAGCGTGAAGCTCTTCTCGAAGCTAAAGAAGAAAACCTCAAAACCAGGAATGAACTTGAAAAAGAGGTAAAGGAAAGACGCGCAGAGCTTACGCACTATGAAAAGCGAGTTTTACAGAAAGAGGAAAATCTTGATAAGAAGCAGGAATCCCTTGAGCGAAAAGAAGAATCTCTTCAGGCCCGTGAGAATAATCTCGCCAGGAAAAGTCAGGAAGTAGAAGATCTCTACCGTCAGGGAGTTGCAGAGCTTGAAAAAATATCAGGTCTCACAGGTGAGCAGGCCAAAGAACTCCTGCTTCAGACCTTTGAGGAAGATGTACGACATGATAAAGCCCGTCTTATCAAGGAGCTGGACACTGAGGCCAGGGAAGAGGCCGGCAAGAAGGCCAAGGAATATGTGGTCACTGCTATCCAGCGTTATGCAGCAGATAATGTTGCAGAATCAACAGTATCTGTAGTTCAGCTTCCAAACGATGACATGAAGGGTCGTATCATCGGACGTGAAGGGCGAAACATCAGAACCATCGAGCAGATGACCGGTGTCGAGCTTATCATCGATGATACTCCTGAAGCAGTGGTTCTCTCAGGATTTGACCCGGTAAGACGAGAGATTGCAAGAGTTGCTCTTGAGAAGCTCATCGTCGATGGACGTATCCATCCGGCAAGAATCGAGGAGACCGTTGATAAGGCACGCAAGGAAGTAGAAGGAGTCATCAAGGAAGCCGGTGAAGCAGCAGCTCTTGAAGTAGGTGTCCATGGACTTCATCCGGAGGTTATCAAGCTCCTCGGAAGAATGAAGTTCAGAACCAGCTACGGTCAGAATGCTCTCAAGCATTCTATGGAGGTTGCTCAGATAACCGGACTGTTAGCAGCAGAAGTCGGTGTGGACATCCGCCTGTCAAAGAGAGCCGGACTGTTACATGATATCGGTAAATCCATTGACCACGAGGTTGAAGGATCTCATGTACAGCTTGGTGCGGATATCTGCCGTAAATACAAAGAGAATTCCATCATCATCAATGCTGTCGAATCCCATCACGGTGATGTGGAGGCTGAAAGCCTTATCGCATGTCTGGTAAATGCAGCTGATGCAATTTCAGCAGCAAGGCCGGGTGCAAGACGCGAAACACTTGAAGCTTATACCAACAGACTTAAACAGCTCGAGGAAATCACTAATTCCTTCGATGGTGTCGATAAATCATTTGCAGTTCAGGCAGGCCGTGAAGTACGTATCATGGTTATCCCTGAAAAGATCAATGATGACGATATGATCATCCTGGCACATGATGTTGCCAGAAGAATCG
Source organism: Lachnospiraceae bacterium (assembly GCA_045616865.1). GTDB lineage: Bacteria > Bacillota > Clostridia > Lachnospirales > Lachnospiraceae > Darwinimomas. The sequence continues at coordinate 14,952 of JAZLHO010000055.1, forward strand.
AGGATGAAATGCAGTATCCGGGACAGATTAAGGTCAATGTTATCAGAGAGTCCCGTGTACAGGATGTTGCTAAGTAAAGCAAAAAGCAGAAGTCGAAAGGCTTCTGCTTTTTTGTGTCTGAAAATCAGTATTCCCGGATATGAGATGATATGTCACCCCATGAATATCCTTTTCGTGTAAGAGCTGCTATGATCTTCTGCTTCTCCTTAAGGTCCATGTCCGGAGTGTAATGCCTCTTTCTGAGTTCGGCCTCTATCTGGGCATCCTCATCCACCCCGGATTCCTCCAGCATGCTGAGTATCAGTTTTTTTTCAAGACCTTTCGCCTGGAGATCATACATAAGCTTCCTGCGGGATTTGCCCTCTGAGTGATAACGTATGTAGTTTTCCACATATCTTTCATCGTCGATATAATGCTTTCCCTTTGCCCAGGATACCGCTTCTTCTATAGATTCTTCCGGGTAACAGCTCTCTCTCAGCTTTCTCCTTAATTCGTTTTCAGGCTTATCTGCGCTTTTGAGTATATACACCAGACGTTCTTTGGCACGTTTTGTCAGCATCGGTACCAGCTGACATTCATATACTTCATCAGACAGTTCTGTACCCTCTGTCATATGCATCCTTTTTATCTCGCCGTTATAAAGCATAATAACAAGGCCCCCGTCAAAGAGGACCTTGCTTCTCGTTTTTCCATGTGGAATTATCTTATCAATTTTCATCTGTCAGCATCGGAAGGCCATGACCTTCACGTATCTTATTCTCTATTTCAAGACATACATCCGGGTGCTCCATCAGGTAACCCTTGGCATTCTCAGGGCCCTGTCCGATCTTCTCACCGAGGTATGCATACCATGAACCGCTCTTTTCGACTATGCTGTCGCCTGTAGCCAGATCAATGATATCTCCTTCCTTGGAAATTCCGGTTCCGAATACGATATCAAACTCAGCCTCTTTGAAAGGAGGTGCAACCTTATTCTTAATCACCTTGACTCTGACATGGTTTCCCACCATCTCTCCGTTGGACTTGAGTGTTTCAGTTCTGCGAATATCCATACGTACTGAAGCATAAAACTTAAGTGCACGTCCGCCTGTAGTTGTCTCCGGATTACCGAACATAACACCTATCTTCTCACGAAGCTGATTGATGAAAATAACTGTACAGTTAGTCTTGCTGATAGCACCTGTCAGTTTTCTGAGGGCCTGACTCATAAGACGCGCCTGAAGACCTACATGCGAGTCTCCCATATCTCCGTCTATCTCTGCCTTAGGTACAAGAGCTGCTACAGAATCGACTACTATGATATCCATAGCTCCTGAACGTACCATAGTCTCTGTGATCTCCATAGCCTGCTCACCGTTATCCGGCTGGGAAATATAGAGGTTATCTATATCGACACCGATATTGCGGGCATATACAGGATCCATAGCGTGCTCTGCATCGATGAAACCTGCGATGCCTCCTCTCTTCTGTGTCTCTGCTATCATATGAAGTGCAAGTGTAGTCTTTCCGGAACTCTCAGCTCCGTATATCTCAATAACTCTTCCCTTTGGGATCCCGCCGATTCCGAGAGCTATATCCAGACTGAGTGAACCCGTAGGAATAGCCTCAACATTCATATCTGTGCTGGAATCACCAAGCTTCATTACAGAACCCTTACCATACTGCTTCTCGATCTGGGAAAGCGCTGCATCAAGGGCTTTCTGCTTATCATCATTATTCATAAATGCCTCCATCTGACTAAGTGAACAAATGTTCTTGTTTAGCCTTTAGTTTAATTTATTCCTGCCCTTATGTCAAGTATTATCGTCCATAATTTAATCGTCAAAGCAATTTTATAATATTCTGAATCAGCTTTGACAATCAACAAAGTCAGATTCCCTGAAGACTATTATAGCATAAAGGAAATAAAAAAGGCCATCCATCGGACAGCCTATTTTATCTGTACCACTATATGCGGTATAATCAGGGACTTCAGAATCGGAAAAACAGGAGAGGTTTTTCTTTATTTTCTGAAGTCAGTATATCATTCAATCAGAAAAGATGATTGAAGATAGATTGAACAAAAAGTTAAGATTGTTTTAATTTAGCCTTTGACTACACCCTTCTGGAGGATCACATTGGCATAAACCTGAGTCTCTCCGGTCTGAAGGATGCAGTAGCATTTCTTTGCCTGCTCATAGAACTCAAATCTCTCATAAGCTCCGAAAGCCTTGGCACCTCGCTTGTCATACTTCTTAACTGTTTTCTTATAATCCTTCCATACAGGAATATCCATGTCCTTATCACATTCCATCTTGTCCATAAGCATAACAGGATGGTCTGTGTATTCATCAAGCGGCATGACCTGAAGGATGGCATCAAGAATCTCATTGACACCATGACCGTCAAGACGTACCACTACGCAGTCATTCGGCTTAGCCATAGATGTTCCTGGAAAGTTTCCGTCACCTATACAGATGCGGTCGCCATGTCCCATTTCACAAAGAACCTTGAGAAGCTCCGGTGAAAGAATTGATGGAATACCCTTTAACATATTCTTCTCCTTATCAGTTCATGTTTTTGTAGAGCGGGCCGTAAGCTGCGCAAGCTCTGTAGTCCTGACCCTCTTTATCCATTCCGAATGCATTCCATGCTGCCGGTCTGAAGATATCCTCTTCCGGTACGTTATGCATGCATACAGGGATTCTGAGCATTGAGCACATAGTGATAAGGTCTGCACCTACATGTCCGTAGCAGATAGCACCGTGGTTTGCTCCCCAGTTGTTCATTACCGAGTATGCATCCTCAAACGGACTTCCTGCCTTGTGGTCACAGCGTGGTGTAAACCATGTGCATGGCCATGTCGGATTTGTTCTCTCCATAAGTGTATCATTTACCTTCTCAGGAAGCGGAACTGTCCATCCTTCAGCGATCTGAAGAACAGGTCCCAGACCCTTCACAAGATTAAGTCTGATCATAGTACACGGGAACTCATGATATGTGTTCCAGTGTGATGAGAAGCCGCCGCCGCGGAAGTTATCAAAGCCTGCCTCGCACCATACAGTAGCCTTGGTCATAGCCTCGATATCTTTTTCTGTTACCTCCCACCATCTCTTCATAAGATGGTTGCCCTTGGCATCGACTGCCTCGCCGTTTCCGTCAAGACATGCAGCGCCTGAGTTAAGAAGGTGAATGATACCGCCGTTCTCTTTTGCGTGTCCTTCGAACTCATATCCTGTTACTCTCTTTGTAGCATCAGGTGACCAGTATGTACGAACATCAGCGAAGATAGATGCACGTCCTGTGAGCAGTCTCATGAAGAGCATGCCGAGTCCGTTGAGTACATCGTTCTCTGTTGCCAATGTATACGGTTCACGTGCGCCCTGATAATCAAATGTAGATGAAAGGAATGCTTCCGGATAGTCGCAGTTTGGCCAATGATCTGTCCACTGTCTCTGTCCCTGGAATCCTGCAACGATTGCATTATGTCCGAGCATCTCCTCGTCGAACTGTTTGGGAAGATTAGGATTACCGCACATAAGATCCTTGATGATGCAGTACATCTTAACTGTGAATTCCCACTGTTTCTCTTTCTCAGCCTTTGAGAACTTAACTGACTTAGGATTATCGTCTCTGCCCTCTTTGCAGTGCTTCTTTGTCCACTCGAGAGCTTTCTGAACATCCTTCTTGTCATAGATACCCTCTTCCATACGACGAAGGATCTCTACTTCATCAACTGACTCAACGCGAAGTCCCAGATACTCCTCCATGAATGCCTGATCCATGATAGATCCGCCGATACCCATGGTTACAGAACCGATCTGAAGATATGACTTGCCGCGCATCGTTGCTACAGCGATTGCAGCACGTCCGAATCTTAAAAGCTTCTCCTGAACATCCTTCGGAATATCTGTAACCTGATCTCTGTCCTGAACCTCATGTCCGTAGATTCCAAATGCCGGAAGCCCCTTCTGAGCATGTGTAGCCAGAACTGATGCAAGGTATACTGCACCTGGTCTCTCTGTTCCGTTGAATCCCCATACACCCTTGATGGTCATAGGATCCATGTCCATAGTCTCTGAACCATAGCACCAGCATGGAGTTACAGAAAGTGTGATAGATACACCTGCTTTCTTGAACTGCTCTGCACAGGCTGCTGACTCCGGAACACGTCCGATTGAATGATCAGCAATAACAACTTTAACATGCTGACCGTTTGAATAATATAAATTTTTTTCAAAGAGCTTCTTGGCTGCCTTAGCCATTGCCATTGTCTGATCTTCAAGACTGTCTCTTAATTTAAGCGGGCCCTGACGACCATCAATGATAGGACGAATACCGATAACCGGATAATCGCCGACATAACGATTCTTTCCTGCTGCCATAATATTTACTCCTTCATAAAATGATATGCTTATATAAGCAAACTATTTATATTGTATAATATTTTTCACAAAAAAGACACCCTTTAGAGGGCTTCACTTAGGGATTTTCAGAAAAACAGGTTTTAGTGAAGTCTTCAAGCGGAAACAAGAAACAAATAAAAGCCATCTGGCGGATGAAACGCATCTGTTACCGGATGGCTTTTATCGTGCATTGGTAGCTGAAACTTCGTTGGGAAGATAGCACGGTTTTTATTTTGTATTAAGGGAATCTTTGACCTTTAACCAATCTTCATATATTTTCGCACATTTTGCTACCTGAAATGAAGAATATATGCGTCCTCCTCCATTATTTTCATTATCTTCTTTAATCTGGCGTTTATACTCCGTGCGAATGGCATCATCAGAATAATCTCCAAAGTGATTTTCAAGGTAGGCATCAAAATCAGCTTTGTCCTGTTTGTCACGAAAAACAAGCAATTGATGATAGTTTCTTGGTTCACGACTTGATATATCCAATTTTCCATGAGTAAACAATCGTAGCAGTTTCCCCTCTATGGAATCCATCAGGTAATATGAGTACCAAAAATCTACCTTGTTTGGTATTGAATAATTTTCTGCCTTCGGGAGGTACTTTCTATATTCATCATAGCACCACAACTCAGTTTCATAAATAATTGTGTTATGGAACATAATATGTAATGGAGCGCAGTGAAATGTCGGATGAGTATAAAAAGCAGCGGAAGGTTCCCAGCCAAAATGCATATCGTCAGTTTGTAAAAGTTGATATTCTGGTGAATTTGTATGGTAAGCATATTTTTTATTTCCCCAGTCAAATATCCACTTATCCATGTCATCAAGCAGAACCATTAACCTTTCTTTAGGTGAGCGATCTATACCGAAATGTTTACGCCACAAATATTCAATATCGTTGATATCGGCATTACTATCTATGGCTGTGTTATTATCGACTACCCTTGTATATATGTGAAACGGCCGAATCGTTTTCCCATTTTTCTTACCATCAGTTCCTCGGATATTGCTATCCCGGTATTCTTTGTCCAGATAATACGGAACATCACAAGTGTTCTTAATAATTAAAATATCTATCTCGTGATTGTCAAGATGAATCGTTCTCATCTCAATGCGAGGTCTTACGCCGCCTGCATAACTTACACTTTTTAATATATTAACAATACCTTGCTGATTCCGCCTGTTTGTATCACTTTCAACACCAACGATAGCAAAAGATTCATCTTCAACACCATATATGATATAATGTGGAATATCAGACCCTTCTTGAAAAACGCTACCTCTGCTTCATGCAATGGGAACAGATAGCCGTGGATATGGGATACGAACTTCGTTACATTCATAAACTTCATAAACGTGCTTTAGAAAATGTTAGTATTTCTAACAATTAACTGTTGCAATTCCTAACAAGATGCCGTATAATATGTCTGTCGGCAAAAGGAGGATTGAAATGGAAAACACGATGAATGTCAATGAAAGGATTAAAACCTTACGTAGTCAGCTTCATTTATCTCAGGAATATGTAGCTAATTATCTTGGTTTAAACAGAAGT
>JAZLHO010000056.1:0-2130 GCA_045616865.1 Lachnospiraceae bacterium
AAATATGGTTTTCCGTTTCTGTGGCGTGAACTCATAAAAAACAAAAAGGAATTCATAATAGCTGCGATATTAAATGTTTTTGAAATACTCATCGGAATTGTGCTTCCGATATTAAGTGCTCAGCTTATTAATTCATTAATAAGTGAAACATTAAGCAGAGTGCTCCTGCTTGCAGTGAGCATTCTTCTGATACGACTAATATTTGCGTTCGTCGATGGAATAAGTCTGCGGTTTTACAACAAGGTCATCGCGATGATGGATTATTCTCTTACATCCATCATGACTGATAAGATTCTCTCTGTAAAAACAGAGAATATTCAGAATCACGGAACAAGTGTGTTTTACCAGAAAATTACAAGTGATGTGTCAGCAGTTACAGGCGGACTTCGCCAATGCATTAATCTGACCGGAAACATCATCCAATATCTGGGCACCATACTGGCCATTGGTTTCATTTCTCCGGTAATGCTGGTATATCAGGTATTGTCAACATTCATTCTTGGCATAATAAACATCTCTCATGCTAAGAAGATAAAGGACAGGGACCGTCAGGATTATATTCTCAATATAGATTATGTGGATATAATAAACGGAATTATCAGTGGAAACCGTGAAGTTAAACTTTTCAACAAAAAGAAAGAATTTGCAGATACTGTCAATCAGAAAAACGGCAAGTGTCTTGATTCCGGTATGGAAACAAAAAACGTCAATATCCGCTATGGAATACTTAAGCAAAATGTCTCTTTCATACTCGCTGCCGGTTATGTATTCATCCTTGTAGCTCTCTTATTCGGAGAGAAAATCGATCCGAGTCAGGCAGTGATACTGTTTAACTATAACAGCATCCTCGATTCATCCGCTGCTATACTTGAACAGATCACAACATATTATAAAGACTTCACTCTTTCCTGCGAACGAATTTTCGGCTTTGTTTTCAGTGACGGGTTTGCTCCCGAGCAATTCGGAGATTTTCATCCCGAAGTATTTTCCGGTGCGGTTAGTTTCAGGGCTGTAAGCTTTTCTTACCCTGTTGCAACGGAAGATGCTGATAAAAGACTGATTCTGAATAATATGTCCTTTGATATACAGCCCGGTGAATATGTTGCCATAACCGGGCAAAGCGGCTGCGGAAAGTCAACGGTCTTCAATCTCATTACGTCTCTTTACCGTACAAAAATCGGCTCGGTCTGTCTGGACGGACGAGACATAAAGGGTCTTGATGAACAGACAATCAGAGCTAACATCTCGATGGTTCCGCAGGCACCTTACCTTTTTCACATGACAATCCGCGAAAACCTGCTTATTGCAAAGCCGAATGCATCTGATGAAGAGTTTAAGAAAGCATGTGAGTTGGCATGTATCCATGATGATATTATGAGGATGGAAAACGGATATGATTCTATTCTGACAGAGAGTGGCAGCAATATTTCCGGAGGCCAAAGGCAGCGCCTATCTATTGCCATGGCAATTCTTCGCAATACTCCGCTTATCCTGCTTGATGAGGCAACGTCAGCACTGGATAACATCCTTCAGGAAAAAGTACAGAAAAATCTTTCTTCTCTGAGTGGAACTCATACAATAATAGTGATAGCACACAGGATGTCGACTATCATCAATTGCGATAGGATTATGTATATGGAAAACGGGCGAATTGCTGCAAGCGGAACCCACAAGGAGCTTATGAACACCTGCAGTGGCTACAGAGCACTTTACATGGAAGAAGGGAATCATGAAGAATAATAATCCGGGCCGAACTGATGGAACCGTTATGCTGTCAAAAGTATATGTGGTTCTCCCTTCTTTTGAACCTGATGAGAAGCTTCTGTCTACCATAGACAATCTGATTAACTGCGGTTTTTCTCATATAGTTCTGATAGACGACGGAAGCGATATGAAATATGACCACTTTTTCTCCGATGCAGTTTTACTACATCCCGACGAAATCATCCTCCTGCGTCACAATCAGAACAGAGGTAAGGGTGCCGCCTTGAAAACAGGCTTCCGGTGGATTGTAAATAACAGACCTGATGCCGCCGGTGTCGTCACAGTTGACGGTGACGGACAGCTTCTTGCCGAAGATACTGTCAGATGCAGTCTCAATATGCTTAAGTCGAATCGCGTCACATTAGG
>JAZLHO010000057.1:0-27740 GCA_045616865.1 Lachnospiraceae bacterium
GGGAAGAAAATAATAAAAAGAGTAAGAGACCCCCCCTCTGTGACCCAGTGCGTCGGCTTTTTTTCTTAACATTTTTTCGTATTCCTTACGCTTGTTTACAATAACTTATATTCTGTTGCATATGATGTGCAATAGTGATAAAATACTACATAATGATTAAAAATTCTAAAATGCACAAAATATGGGCTCTTTTGCTTGCACTGGTTATTTTGCTTACATCTATGAATGTAAGCTCTTTTGCGTATACATCACAGTATGGAACCATCAAAGCATCCAGTGTCAATGTACGTTCAGGACCGGGTACTTCGTACCCGAAAGTCGGGAAACTGGACATCGGAAATCAGGTGGCTGTATATAGTGAAGAGCAGGGAACTGACGGACAGGTATGGTGCAGCATAACATGGAATAACGGAGCAAATGCCGGATATGTGGCAAAGGCTTATATCGGAATGGGCAGCGTATATGAAGGCCTTTCGGATGAAAGCTTTGAGAAGATGCTGACCAATCAGGGATTTCCAGAGTCATACAAGCCATATCTGAGAGCATTGCATAAAGATTATCCCAACTGGTCATTTCAGGCTGTAAAGACGGGAATAGACTGGGAGACAGCAGTTAAAAAAGAAAGCACAGTCGGACTTAATCTTGTAAACAAGAGCAGCAAGTCTTCCTGGAAATCCACTGCAGACGGTGCATATGACTGGAATAATAACTACTGGCCCGGTTTTGACGGCGATGACTGGAAGGCAGCAAGTGAAGATATCATAAGGTATTATATGGACCCAAGGAACTTCCTTGATTCAGAGTATGTATTCCAATTCCTTGATCATACATATAATTCAAGTATCCATACATATCAGGATGTTGAAGCGATGGTCAAGGGAACATTTATGGAAAGCTCCTATACCGGGGCACTCGGGGATTTCTCATCTCAGACAACCGCAGCTTCGACAGGAGGCAGCTCAGGTAAAGGATCGGTTTCATCAGGCGGAGTACAATTCATAAGTCCGGGAGAGGCTTTGGCAGCGGCAGCAAGTCAGAGTCCGGCAGAGCCTGAGGGCTCTTCCAACGGGCCGGGTGTTATAAGTATGACATCAGATGGTGGCTCAGCATCATATGTTGATATGCTCATGAAGGCGGCGAAGGAATCAGGAGTCAGTCCGTTTGTACTGGTTTCCATGATCATTCAGGAGCAGGGCAAAAACGGTAACACTGTGATGGTAAATGGAACAGGCGGAGTATATAACTTCTATAACTGTGAGGCATATTCATCTAACGGTATGTCAGCAATTGACAGAGGACTCTGGTGGGCATCACAGTCAGGAAGCTATGACAGACCGTGGAATACAAAGGAAAAGGCGATAGTCGGCGGAGCAAAGTTCTACGGTGACGGATATCTGAAAAATAAGCAGAACACCTTTTACCTGAAGAAATTCAATGTCACATCGACAAACACATACAAGCATCAGTTTATGTCCAATGTCAGAGCTGCTGCAGATGAGGGATACCAGCTTTCAAAGGCTTATTCATCCGAGATCAAGATGGCAGCGCATGATTTTGAGATACCGGTTTATGAGAATATGCCGGATACACCGGCATCTTGTCCGTCAGGGGACGGAAGCCCGAACAACAAGCTCAGTGCTTTCGGAGTTGATGGATTTGCGATCACACCAACATTTAATCCGAATACAACGAGTTATGATCTGATAGTGGACACAAGTGTATTGAGCGTAAATGTTATCGCAGTTCCATATGATTCAAGCGCAAAAATAAGCGGCACGGGAACATATAATCTTCAAAGCGGAGCTAATAAGATAGAGGTCGTCGTGACAGCCCAGAATCAGACGAAGAGGACATATGTTCTGAATGTGGTCAAGCAGAATAACGGACCTACTTATGCAGCAGGTGTCGGCAATGTAAGCGCAGGCGGCCCCGGAATAACGGCGATTTCACCAACAGACTATAGTTCACAGGTATCGGGTTCCGGAGTGGTTCAGCCAACGGCGATTCAGCCGGAAGCTCAGAACAGCAGCCAGAACACCGCACCGACGGTAGTACTTATCGCACCGGGACAATAACAGGAGAAAAAGATGAAGAGATTAAGATTAATTCTGATTACGATGGCAATGGTGCTCGCTATGACTATTACATCATATGCGGCATTCTCGGCAAATGTGTCATTCTCGGATCCTTCAGCCAACTTAGGTGAAGATGTCAGTGTTACCATGAAGGTCAGAGCATCCGGCGGGAAACTCGGAACAGGTAAGATCATGCTGAATTATGATCCTGCCTATCTGGAGTTTACAGGCGGAGACAATGCTCAGGGCGGGGCCGGTTCTGTGAAGGTATCCGGAGATTCATCACTCGGTACTGACGAGTGGGCATACAGCCTTAAGTTCAGAGCTCTTACTCCGGGAACTACGACGATCACTATGGATGATTCCTGGGAGATATATGATGACCAGCAGAACATGGCCACTCTTGATCATAAGGGTTCATCTGCCGTGACTATCAACGGGGATGCAAACAGTTCCATCAATGCCAACCTGAATTCATTGAAGATCAGTCCGGGAGCACTGGCTCCTGATTTTTCATCTGATGTTACTGAGTATTCGACTACTGTCGGAAATGACTGTACAAAGCTTACTGTAAGTGCAGCTACGGCAGATTCAAATGCCAAGGTAATCATTTCGGGAAATGCAGATCTCCAGCTGGGTGATAATACAGTTACATGTCAGGTTACGGCACAGGACGGAACGACAACCAAGGAATACATAATCAAGGTTACAAAGGTTGACGGACCTGTGGATTACGGTGAGGCAGCCGGCATACTTCAGGCAAATGTTAATGGTGAGGACTATGAGGTTGCGGCAGCATTTGATGAAACTATGCTTCCGGAAGGGTTCACAGCTCAGCCTGTAAACTATCAGGGTCAGGAAGTGATGGCAGGAGTCAATGAAAAGACCGGACTTACCATCATGTATCTGATCGGAAATGCAGGATCAGGAGACTTCTTCGTATATGATCCGGCTACAGATCAGTGGTCACCGTTTGCACGTATAACAACAGCAGAGAAATCCATCACGATCGTTCCTATGGGAAGTGATGTGACGGTACCTGAGGGATTTGCAGAGACTACACTTGAACTCAACGGCAAGAAGGTACACGGATGGATCTGGTCAGGAGATCTTAATCAGGAATACTGCATGGTTTACGGTATGAATGCAGACGGAGATAAGAACTTCTATCGTTATGATATGAAGGAGAAGACTATCCAGAGATTCTTCTCAAATCCGGCAGCTGCAGATCAGATAGACCAGCAGGAATACATAGATGCAGCTAATAAGTATAACGAGTTGATCAAGGATTACAACCTTCGCGGTTATATCATGCTCGCACTTGGAATCATCGCAGGAATACTTCTTATCGCACTCATCATAGTACTGATTACATCACGCGGAAACGGCGGAGATGATCAGCCTCGAAAGGGCGGAAGGAAGAGTGTTGACGAGGAAGAGCTCAAGGCTCAGGCAAGAGCTCAGAGAGCAAGAGAGCGTGAGCTTCGCAAACGTCGTCAGGAAAGAGAAGAACGTCCTTATGATGAAGCTGAAGAGCGATACATGAGGGGCGTAGAGGAGCCGGCTGAAGAGGAGACTCCGCGCAGGGAGCGCAGAAGAACACAGAACCAGAACCCGGATCCGGTGACGACAGAGGAAGAACTTCAGAGGAGTCTGGCACGTGATGTTCAGAAGACTACTGCTCCAAAGGATCTCAGAACCACAAGTGATCTTCTGGAGGATGACGGTTTCGAGACTTTCGATATCTGATGACAGTTTAATAGAATTAGAGGGGGGTGCTCCATTGGAAGCGCCCCTCTTTTTTGCCTTATGACGGTTTAGGTAAATTTCATTTTTATTTCGTGCATTTCGTGTTATAATACATGTATAACTATAATTATCGCAATAATGGAGAGGCGTATGAATTATATTATCGAATTGAATTTTGAAAGCGATGAGGCAATATACGTTCAGCTCTGCAATCAGATATTGAAGGGAATAGCTCTTGGTGAGATACACGACGGTGATTCGCTTCCGTCTGTAAGACAGCTGGCCGAAGCCGTTTCCATAAATATGCACACCGTAAACAAGGCATATTCCATACTCAAGGATGAAGGCTTTGTGAAGCTGGACAGAAGGACGGGCGCAGTGGTGCGCATAAGCCCTGATAAAATCAGAGTGCTTGAAAGAATGCGCAGAGAGTTCGAACCTGCTGTCATCAGGGGTATATGCAACGGGGTGTCACGCAAGGAAGCGATAACGCTCATCAACAGGTTATATGATGATTATGAGGTCTGACTATGTTATGTGAAAAATGTAAAATAAGAGAAGCAAATATACAGGTTGTTGAGGTGGTCAACGGAGTGAAGTCTGAGCATTTCTTCTGCGCTCAGTGCGCGAGTGAGATGGATTTTACTGTGACCGGCCCCGGACTTAACGGTGAAATGCCGCTTGCCAAGCTTCTTTCAAATCTGCTCAGTCAGACGATGAAGAGTGAGCAGAAGGAGAAGTGTACCAATGTAGTATGTCCAACCTGCGGTATGACATATGAGCAGTTCATCAGAGATTCCAAATTCGGGTGCGCCGACTGCTACAAGGTTTTCGATCTTCTCATCGGAGATAATATCAAACAGCTTCAGGGCAACGGGCAGCATCACGGCAAGCGTCCTAAGTATATGAGTGATGATATTCCTCAGCAGGTAAGGGAGGAGCTTGAGGCAAGCATGACGGAAAATGTTCCCGACAGCGAGTATATAGACAAGCTCCTTGATCTGAGAAAGAAGCTGCGCGATGCAATCGAGGCAGAGGAGTATGAGGATGCAGCAAGACTGCGTGATGAGATAAAGGAAGTTGAAAGGAAGGCCGTATCAGGCGCCATGGAAAGTGAGGTGCAGGATGAAGGCTAAATGGTATGAGAAGGTCGCGCAGTCGCACGGTGATAATTTCATAAGCAGTCGTGTGAGGCTTGCGAGAAACTGGGAAGAGTATGCATTTCCCAACAGACTGAATCCTGCGCAGGCAGGAGAACTGATCGGAAGACTGCAGTATGGTCTGGACGATGTGGAGGCGGTTGAAGGTAATCATTTTCTGACTTATGCTATGGATCGAGTGAAGGAGATTGACAGACTTGCCTTTAAGGAAAGAAGACTTATCAATGCTGCAGTTGCTGAAAGTTCAACACCTATAGGACTGATGGTTTCGGAAGAAGAGGATGTAAGCATCCTGCTGAACGGTGACGATCATATCAGAACGCAGTTCCTTGCACCGGGCATGAAGCTTGATGAGTTATGGCATCGGGCCGACAGACTTGATGACTACATAAGCGGAAGATTCAATTATGCGTATGATGAAAAGTATGGATATCTGACATCGTATCCGACCAATGTCGGTACAGGTATGAGAGCCAATGCAGTTATACATCTGCCAATGCTGTCAAAGACCAGTGAAATCAGAGAGCTGATAGTCGGACTTGAAAAATTCGGAGTTTCCATCAGAGGCGTGTATGGAAATGAGAAGGATAATCCGGGAGCGCTTTATGACATCTCAAATACGAAAACTCTCGGAATGAGTGAAAAGGAAATCATCGACCTCGTAGTCAGGATAGCAAGTCAGCTAAATGACAGAGAGACGCAGATAAGGGAGTCCGCACTGGAGAGACATTTCATACTTAAACAGGATGAGGCTTTCCGTGCGTATGGAATTCTGAAGTATGCAAGAACGATAAAACTTAACAATGCGCTTGCATCCCTTTCGCTGGTTCGTATGGGAATTGCTGACGGACTTATAGAACTCGAAGACGGGGAGAACTGTTCTATCTACAGGCTGATGATAGAAGTTCAGCCGGGCAATCTGCTTCTTAAGACCGACAGGCCTATGGATAAGAACGAGCTGGATGTATTCAGAGCAGATTATCTGCGCAACAATTTACCGAAGATAAAGGAGGCATGACAGATGAGTGAGAGATTTACATCACAGGCCAGACAGGCCATCAATATTGCCCTTGATTCAGCGAGAAGACTGAATCATTCATATATCGGAACTGAACATTTGCTTTTGGGACTCGTACGCGAGGGCAGCGGGGTTGCAGCCAGGGTACTGATCGCAAATGGTGTGACTGAAGGGAAGATAACAGATCTCATCGATCAGCTTATCTCTCCGAATACAAGCGTTGCTGTTGACGATGCACAGGTTTATACACCGACAGCAAGAAAGGTAATAGAAAATTCATATCGCGAGGCAGTTCGTTACAAGGCACAGCTTATCGGAACAGAACACCTCCTTTTCTCGATGCTCAAGGAACGCAACTGTGTAGGAACCAAACTGCTTGTGACTATGGGAGTGGATATGCGCAAGCTTATCACAGACATCATGGGTGCTATGGGAAGTGATTTGAAAAATGTAATCGATCCCGGAACACAGATGAATCAGGCCCAGGGAATCGGAATGCCGAATATGGGACCCATGCCGTCTATGGCACAGACAGGACCGGCAGGGTCGGGTATGCAGAATCCCGGCGCATCAGGTACACCTGTACTTGATCAGTATTCCAGAGATCTCACAAAGCTTGCTCAGGACGATAAGCTTGATCCGGTAGTGGGCAGAGAGACAGAGATGCAGAGAGTGATGCAGATCCTTTCAAGACGTACAAAAAACAATCCTTGTCTCATCGGTGAGCCCGGCGTAGGAAAGACTGCAGTAGTCGAGGGACTGGCACAGCTCATAGCCAGAGGAGATGTACCGGAGACACTTGTGGGAAGACGTCTTGTAATACTTGATCTTCCGGGTATGGTAGCCGGATCCAAGTACAGAGGTGAGTTTGAGGAAAGAATCAAGAAAGTGATGAGTGAGGTTATGGAGGCCGGAAACATACTGCTCTTTATCGATGAGATACATACCATCATCGGAGCGGGCGGCGCAGAGGGAGCGCTTGATGCATCCAATATCATGAAGCCCGCACTTTCCAGAGGAGAACTTCAGATAATCGGAGCAACCACTATTGATGAATACAGAAAGCATATAGAAAAAGATGCGGCTTTAGAGAGACGTTTTCAGCCTGTTGTGATAGATGAACCGTCAGAGGAGGAAACTCTGGCGATACTTAAGGGAATCAGAGGAAGATATGAGCAGCATCATATGGCAACTATCACAGATGCCGCACTTGAGTCTGCAGTTAAGCTGTCTTCAAGATACATAAGTGACAGATTCCTGCCGGATAAGGCTATCGATCTGGTTGACGAGGCTGCATCCAGAAGAAGACTTATGAGCTACAGAAAGCCGGATATCATCAAGAGGCTTGAAAAGCAGATAGATGAACTGGAAATCAGGAAGGAAGCTGCTATAAAGAGTGAGGCTTATGAAAAGGCCGGAGAAATCAAGCGCAGGCAGGAGGAGAAGCGCCAGAGGCTTGAAAAGCAGATCGAAAAATGGCAGGCATCAAAGAATATTAAAAATCTCAGCATAACTGATGATGATATAGCAGAGGCAGTTGCCGCATGGACCAAGATCCCGGTCAAGAAGCTGGCACAGGAAGAATCAGAAAGACTCAAGCAGCTTGAAGCAGTTCTTCATGAGAGAGTAGTCGGACAGAATGAAGCAGTGACGGCTGTTGCCAAAGCAATACGAAGAGGCCGTGTGGGACTGAAGGATCCGAAGAGACCTATAGGCTCATTCCTTTTCCTTGGACCTACCGGTGTAGGAAAAACAGAGCTGTGCAAGGCACTTGCAGAAGCATTGTTCGGAACAGAGCAGGCGCTTATCCGTGTTGACATGAGTGAATATATGGAAAAGCACAGTGTCAGCAAGATGGTCGGATCGCCTCCGGGATATGTAGGTTATGAAGAGGGCGGACAGCTCTCGGAAAAAGTCAGGAGAAATCCATACAGCGTAATCCTCTTTGACGAGATCGAAAAAGCGCATCCTGATGTATTTAATATTCTTCTTCAGGTGCTTGATGACGGACATATCACAGATGCACAGGGAAGAAAAGTTGATTTTAAAAATACAGTCATCATCATGACTTCAAACGCGGGCGCTGAAAGAATAGTTGCACCGAAGCAACTTGGATTTGCTTCAGAATCAAGTGAGAGTGCGGATTATGAGCATATGAAGGAAGCTGTTACGGATGAAATCAGGAGGATGTTCAAGCCTGAATTTATCAACCGTATCGATGAAATAATAGTATTCCATCAGCTTACACGCGATGATATGAAGGAAATCATAGAGATACTTATCAGGGATATCAACAGCCACATCAAGGAGCAGATGAATGTAGAGATAATGCCTGATGATGAAGCAAAGGAGTATCTCATAGATGTTGGCTTTGATCCGAAGTATGGTGCACGACCGCTTAAGAGGGCACTGCAGTCACAGATAGAGGACAGACTGGCGGAGGAGGTTTTATCCGGTAATATCAAAGAAAACATGTATGTCAGAATACATGCGATGATAGATGAGGACGGAAGAAAGAAGCTTGTTTTTGTGGGATCAGGAAATATAGAAAAACCTGATGTCACAGAAGATGAAGCAGTACTAATGTAATCGGAGGTAAGATGGCGAAGCAGAAATCAACGGTATTTTTCTGCAGTGAATGCGGATTTGAATCTGCAAAGTGGATGGGACAATGCCCGGCATGCCATGCATGGAATACTATGGTCGAGGAGCCGGCAGCTCCAAAGGTATCAGGAAAGAGTTCAGACCGAAGAGCTGTTAGTATGGCCAAAGCAACATATCTGAAGGATGTCGTCATCGACGATAAGGACAGATACGACAGTGGCCTGGAAGAATTCAACCGGGTGCTCGGCGGTGGTATTGTTGCCGGTTCTCTGGTGCTGGTGGGCGGAGATCCCGGCATTGGAAAATCCACGATACTTCTTCAGGTGTGCAGAAATCTGGCCAATGCAGGACGAAAGGTCCTGTATATATCAGGGGAGGAAAGTCTGAAGCAGATCAAAATAAGAGCAAACCGGATTGGTGAGACAGAAGGTGATCTTAAATTCCTCTGTGAGACTGACCTTGATGATATTGCGGCAGTGCTTACAACTGAAAAGCCCGATGTGGCGGTCATAGATTCGATTCAGACAATGTATGTCGGAGACATAGCATCAGCACCGGGAAGTGTAAGTCAGGTTAGAGAAGCAACCAATATCATGATGCAGATCGCCAAAAATAATTCAATAGCAATCATGCTTGTAGGTCATGTGACTAAGGAAGGTCAGGTGGCAGGCCCCAGGGTTCTCGAGCATATGGTCGATACCGTACTTTATTTTGAAGGTGACAGAAGTGCAGCATACAGGATACTTCGTGCAGTCAAAAACAGATTCGGATCAACCAATGAGATCGGAGTTTTCGAGATGCGGGAGGAAGGACTGACTGAGGTAGCGAATCCTTCGGAATACATGCTTTCCGGAAGACCGGTTGGTGCAAGCGGTGCGGTGGTAGCATGCTCTATGGAGGGAACCAGACCGATACTTCTGGAGGTGCAGGCACTGGTCAACCAGACAGCATTCGGGATGCCGAGACGTACAGCAGTGGGAACAGACTACAACAGAGTAAGCATTCTTATGGCTGTCCTTGAGAAAAGATGTCATATGCCTATGTCACAGTATGACGCCTATGTAAATATCGCGGGAGGCATGAAAATGACAGAACCGGCTATTGACTTGGCGATCATAATGGCTATAGTATCAAGTTATAAAGATATACCGGTAGATGAGCATACGGTTTTCTTTGGAGAAGTTGGCCTGTCAGGAGAGGTGCGTGCAGTATCCATGGCTGAGAACAGACTCAGAGAATCAGCAAAGCTGGGATTTACGAAAGCATTGGTTCCGAAGAGCGTTCTTTCAAAAATAAAGAAAATCGATGGGATAGAAATAATCGGTATTACAACAATAGGCGAAGCCATAGCCGCAGTAATGTGACTGGACTGAGCCATGCATTTTTAAAGGGATTAAGTGGATAATATGGAAAGACTGGAAGAATTAAAAAAACAATATGAAGAATTCAAGGCAAGAAATCTCAAACTCGATATGAGCCGTGGAAAGCCTTCAAAAGCGCAGCTCAATCTGTCACTTGAATTGATGGATGTGATAAATTCATCATCCGATCTGACTGACGAGGACGGAATCGACTGCAGAAACTACGGAGTGCTGGACGGCATACCGGAGTGTAAAAGGCTTATGAGTAAGATGATGGAGATTCCTGAAGACAATCTCATCATATACGGAAATTCATCACTTAATATCATGTATGATGTCATCAGCCATGCCTATACTCATGGTGTGATGGGGCATACTCCGTGGTGCAAACTGGATAAGAGAGTAAAGTTTATCTGTGTCGTTCCGGGATATGACAGACATTTTGCCATAACAGAGCATTTCGGATTTGAAAATGTGTGCGTACAGATGCTTGATGACGGCCCTGATATGGATATGGTCGAAGAACTGATAAAGGATGAGATGGTCAAGGGAATATGGTGTGTGCCGAAGTATTCCAATCCTACAGGTAATTCATATTCAGATGAGGTGGTTCGCAGGTTTGCAAATTTAAAACCGGCAGCAGAGGATTTCAGAATATTCTGGGATAATGCTTACTGCATTCATCATCTGTATGATGACAGACAGGATATTGTTCCAGAGCTTATCACTGAGTGTGAGAAGGCAGGAAATCAGGATATGGTCTATAAGTTTGCTTCCACATCCAAGGTGACATTCCCGGGTTCAGGTATCGCCGTGCTCGGGGCATCAAAAGCAAATCTCAAGGATATCAAGGCATCACTTACATTCCAGACGATAGGACATGACAAGCTTAATCAGCTGCGCCATGCGAGATATTTTGACAATGTTGAAAGTCTGCATGAGCATATGAGAAAGCATGCGGAAATACTCAGACCGAAGTTTGAGGCGGTTGAGGAGATACTTGAAAGAGAACTCGGAGAGCTGAAGGCAGCGGGTGAGGCAAACTGGACAAAACCTGTGGGCGGATATTTCATCTCACTTGATGTTCCTGAGGGATGTGCAAGAAAGGTAGTCAGCATGTGTGCAGAGGCAGGAGTCAAGCTGACCGGTGCAGGTGCAACTTATCCGGGAGGTAAGGATCCCAAGGATTCCAATATCAGAATCGCTCCTTCATTCCCGCCTGTTGAGGAATTAAAAACAGCCACAGAGCTTCTGTGCCTGTGCACGAAGATTGCGGCTGCAGAAAGCTGAGATCTTGATGAGCGAAGCAAATCCGGTTCGAAGCTTCACAGCTGAGACCTTCTACATTTTCACAAGATTCATTATGATATGATTTGCAATCAGAAGTCCTGCAACGGACGGAACAGTGGAGATACTGCCGATGGTGGTGTCTCCTGTTTTTATGGGTTCCTCTTCTGAAAAAAGCACAGGAACATCTGTGATTCCACGATCGCGGAGTTCTCTGCGCATAACCTTGCAGAGAGGACATACACTGGTCTTGCTTATATCAGTTATTCTAAAGAGTTCCGGATGAAGCTTGTTGCCGGTTCCCATACTGGAGATCACCGGGATACCAAGAGCTTTACACTTTGCAATGATAGCAAGCTTTCCGCTGACAGTGTCTATACAGTCTGCCACGTAGTCGGGTTTCACAAGAAGCTTATCAAAGAAATAATCAATATTATCAGGGAGTATGAATTCGTCAAATGCATGTATTTCAAGCTCCGGATTGATATCGAGGTATCTTTCTATTGCCGTTCCGGCTTTTGTACGACCTAAAGTTGAGTGGGCTGCAAGAAGCTGCCTGTTGATGTTGCTCTCGGAGATACAGTCATTATCACATATGATAAGCTTACCGATCCCTGCGCGAACCAGTGCCTCGGCTGTATAAGAGCCTACCCCGCCGAGACCGAATACAGCGGCACATGATCTGTGCAGTCGGGAATCATCTATCAGAAGTTTTGTTCGTTCATTAAAGTCCATAGTGGTATTCTACCATAAAAAAGTGATATAATTAAACCAAATTGTCAAAAAGCTTATCAGCAGAGTATATTTGTATAGTATATGTTATTTCAATACGGAGGAAGATATGAAGGACGGTTTTATCAAAGTCAGTGCAGTCACCACAGCTGTCAGACCGGCAGATGTTGATTACAATGTCGGACAGATAATAGATGCGATGAAAAAGGAGATATCAAAGAAGACTAAAATCGCTGTTTTTCCGGAGCTGTGCATCACCGGTGCAACCTGCGGAGATCTGTTTATGCAGAAAACATTGCTTGATGCTGCTCAGTCAGGACTTGCGAGAATCGCAGAGGCATCTGAAAATTCGGATACGCTTTTCTTTGTGGGTCTTCCGTGGCAGGAATCAGGATGTGTATATGATGCTGTTGCAGCCGTTCAGGACGGTGAGATACTTGCAGTGCTGTCAGATGAGATGAATGATTGTGTATTCAGATGCAGCACCATGGAGGATCTCGTGATAGGAGTCGATTTCGGAGACGGTGCACTTCCTGAGGCTGCACTTGTGATTCAGATGGTTGCAGAGCCTGAGACGCTCGGCGCAGATGATCTGACTGATGAGATGCTTATATCGGATTCATCACGCGACATGACTGCCATCATCCGTGCAAATGCAGGTGAGGGCGAGTCTACCACAGATGAAGTATATGGCGGATATAATGTTATAGCTGAGACCGGTGAGATACTTGAATGCTCGGAAGCATTTACAACAGGGGCGATTACTACAGAGATAGATGTGCAGTCTATCGCTCTTGAGCGAATGAACAGCGGACTTGAATTCGCAGATGATGGATATGATGTCATAGATTTCGAGCTTGACGTAGAAGATACGGAGCTGACGAGATATGTCGATCCGTCTCCGTTTATTCCGGAGTATGAGGACGATCTGGAAATGGTACTGAATATTCAGGCAAACGGACTGCGCGGAAGAATGAAGGCAATCGGCTGTGATAAGCTCGTGCTGGGTATTTCAGGAGGACTTGATTCGACATGTGCGATGATAGTGTGTGCGCTTGCATGCGACAGCCTCGGAATTCCGAGAGAGAATATCCACGCAATTACGATGCCGTGTTTCGGTACATCAGACAGAACATATAAGAATGCCTGCAGACTTACGGAGCTTATGGGATGCAGGCTGACTGAAATCAATATCGCAGAGGCGGTAAAGCTTCATCTGAATGATATCGGACACAACCCGGATGATCATAATGTTGCTTATGAAAACGCACAGGCAAGAGAGAGAACACAGGTGCTTATGGATATCGCTAATGATGAAAATGCGCTTGTGGTAGGAACAGGGGATCTCAGCGAGCTTGCTCTCGGGTGGTGCACATACAATGGTGACCATATGAGCAATTATGCAGTAAATGCATCAGTTCCCAAAACACTGATGAGATATCTGGTTTCACATTATGCACAGATCAGCGGTGATGTGGAGCTGTGCGATGTACTTATGGATGTTGTGGATACACCTGTCAGTCCGGAGCTTCTTCCGACAGTAGAGGGACAGATCGCACAGAAGACAGAGGATAAGATAGGTCCGTATGAGCTGCATGATTTCTTCCTTTTCAATATGGTCAATAACGGATTCGGACCGGCTAAGATATACAGACTCGCATGCTATGCATGGGGACATACATATGATGATACGACCATATATAAATGGCTTGATACCTTTATCAGACGATTTTTCTCATCACAGTTCAAGCGCAGCTGTATGCCTGACGGACCGGCAACAGGCCTTATCTCACTGAGTCCGCGCGGTTCATGGCAAATGCCAAGTGATGCTTCAGGGAATCTCTGGCTGAAGGAGCTTGAATCAGTCAGACCGGAAAATAACAAATGATCACATCGACATCAAATAAAAAAATCAAAGATATCATAGCACTTACGAAAAAGGCATCTCTGCGAAAAGAGAGAGGTCTGTTTGTTGTAGAAGGAATCAAGATGTTTATGGAGATTCCGGACAGTGATCTGGTTGAGGTATATGCGAGCGAAAGCTTTTATAATACCTGCCCGACGCAGGCAAAGCTAAAGCTGCGGCCGGTATCGCATGAGATCGTGACGGATACGGTTTTTTCATACATGAGTGATACGAAAACACCGCAGGGAATACTTGCGGTAGTGAAGATGAAGAAGCATGAGAGACTTTCCGGAGA
This sequence comes from Lachnospiraceae bacterium, assembly GCA_045616865.1. Taxonomy (GTDB): domain Bacteria; phylum Bacillota; class Clostridia; order Lachnospirales; family Lachnospiraceae; genus Darwinimomas. The sequence goes on from JAZLHO010000057.1 coordinate 14,188, forward strand.
TGCTTTTCTGATCCTTGACAGGATACAGGATCCGGGGAATATGGGAACAATCATGCGAACTGCAGAGGCTGCAGGAATCGACGGCATACTGATGAATGAAGAGACCGTGGATATATATAATCCCAAGGTGGTACGTTCAACTATGGGAGCGATATTCAGAGTTCCTTTTATGTATACGGATGACCTGCCTGGTGAGATAGAAAAGCTTGATGCCATGGTATATGCGGCACATCTGAATGGTACGAAGAATTATGATGAAGAGGATTACAGAGGACCGACTGCATTTATCATCGGAAATGAATCTGCAGGAATCAGTGACGAGATAGCGGATCGTGCAGATAAACTCATCAGGATACCTATGAAGGGAAAGACAGAATCACTTAATGCATCAGTTGCAGCAGCTGTGCTTATGTATGAGCTTGCAAGACAGAGAAGATAATGGCACTTGATTATACCAGAAAAACTTCAAGACGAAGAATATCACTTATGGATGTACTCCACACCATACTCGGCGGGGGTGCTGTCGTGCTGTTTATATTCATGCTCACTGATTTTGATGCGAACAGAAAACTGATACCATTTATTATATTTATTGCATCGGTTATGAACGGTGCTGAAGCAATATACAAGATTCAGCACCTTCCCCACGGAAAGAAAAATCTGGGAGGAATATTCATGAATTTCGGGCTTGCAGCGCTTCTGTTTTTCATTGCCGCCTTTACATGGATAGTATTTTACTGGTAATGGGATATGACATAAGCAAAATCGAAAAAGCCTGTGACGGGATAGTGACGGTGAGATATGCAGACAGTATCGATTCCACCAATTCAGAGGCACGCCGTATAGCTCCGGAGCTGAATGATACAGGTGCATCCGGAATACTCGTTCTTGCAGGAGTTCAGACGAAGGGGCGCGGAAGACTGGGACGAAGCTGGGAAAATGCAGGCGATGATGCTGTCGCGATGAGCCTTTTGCTTCGCCCTGAAACAGCTCCGGAAAGAGTATCCATGCTGACTATCATAGCAGCGATGGCGGTATCAGACGGAATCAAAACAGCAACAGGGCTTGATACGCAGATCAAATGGCCGAATGATCTTAAGGTCGGAGATAAGAAAATCTGCGGAATACTGTCAGAGAGCGTATTCTGCAGAAGTGATTTTTATTCTGTTATCGGAATAGGAATCAATGTGAACAATACTGCTTTTTCACCGGAGATTTCGAACATTGCAGGGACGATTTCCGAATTCACGCAAAAACAGGAAAGCAGAGAAGATATAATAATTGAAAGCATAAAACACTTTTATAAATATTACAGGTTATTATGCAGGGACGGATCACTGATAAGCATCATGGATGATTATAACAGACGATGCATCACAGCCGGGGGGATCAGTGAATATGGTGAACTGATCATGCCCGACGGAAGTCTGAAACGTTCCGGGGAAGTGTAGACATCATGGATTCAAAAAAAGAATTATTTGAAAATGTTCCCGTGTCCAGGGCCTTATGGACACTTGCTGTTCCTACGATTATCAGTCAGCTCATAAATCTAATTTATAATCTGGCTGATACTTTTTATGTAGGCAGAACCGGTAATGCATATATGATCGCATCGGTATCACTTGCTTACACCTTGTTTATCATGACGGTATCCATCGCCAATCTTTTCGGAATAGGCGGAGGCGGGATGATAAGCAGACTTATGGGTATCGGTGAAACTCTGAGAGCCAAAAGAGTATGTGCATTCAGCTTTTTTGCTGCACTTACAGTTTCAGTAGTATATTCACTTGTCGTTGCGATATTCATGAAACCGATACTGACGCTCTTCGGAGCATCAGATAATACTATAGTATATGCAAGTCAGTATACCTGGCTGGTAGTTGTGCTTGGAACAGTGCCTGTGGTGCTGTCTCAGACAATGGCACATTTCCTGAGAAATACAGGATATTCGAATCAGGCAAGCATAGGACTGAGCGGAGGCGGTGTACTCAATATGATACTGGATCCATTATTTATGTTTGTGCTGTTTCCGCAGGGAATGGAGGTTTTCGGGGCAGCGCTTGCCACTTTGATTTCAAATATCGCTTCGATGATTTATTTCTTCATCATGATGAAGAAGGTTTCTTCAACTGCACCACTGAGTATCTCATTTAAACATAGAAGAGAAATCGATGACAAAGACAGAAAAGAAGTTATTTCTGTGGGTATCCCCTCAGCCATACTCCCGGGTCTTTATGATCTGTCCAATATTTTCCTTAATGCGAGGGTGGCGGCCCACGGAGACATGCAGCTTGCAGCTATAGGAATCGTACTCAAGGTTGAAAGACTGTCAAATGCAATAGGAATAGGAATCAGTCAGGGAATGCTTCCGCTCGTGGCATACAATTTCTCTGCACGTAATAAAAAGAGAATGAGCAGTGCAATCAGGTATGCAAGAAATGCGGGAATGATTATTACTTTTATTACTATAGTTATATATGAGGTTTTTGCTTCGCAGATAGTCGGCGCATTTATATCAACGACCGGAGGGGATGCAAACAGTACAACGGTGGTTCTCGGATTCGCTACGATGTTCCTGAGAGCGAGAGTGCTGGCATCGCTGCCGATGTTCCTGAATTATCACACATCCTATTGCCTGCAGGCTATGGGAGACGGCACGGGCACATTGATTCACTCTGTCGCCAGACAGCTCGTATTCTATATTCCGATTATGATCCTGATGGATGTATTGTTTGCAGAAACAGGCATTGCCTGGTCACTTCTGATAGGAGATTCACTTGGAGCAATCACGGCACTTCTGTTACTGAACAGATGGACGAAAAAGCACTTTCCGGCAGGGATATGACCGAAATAACAGTAAATTTTTTCAGATAAACCGGTACTTTCCTTGAAATGGTTCCGTTTCCTGTATATAATGTATAGGATACGGGATTATTTTTTATCATATGAGATAAATTATGTAAACCAAATACGGAATTTGTGGTGTTTTCCACTCAGAAAGAGGTAAAAATTGGCACAGGCAGATAAGAAAAAGAAAGAAACTACCAAGAAAACGGACACAAAGAAGGCTCAGGCTGTTAAGAAAGCAGCACCGGCTGTTAAGAAAGCAGCACCGGATGGTAAGACAGCGCAGGTCAAGCTTTCCGATAAGGAGAAGGAAGCTAAGGCAAAAGCTCTTGCCAAGGAGAAGGAAGCCAAAGCAAAGGCGCTTGCCAAGGAGAAGGAAGCCAAAGCAAAGGCACTCGCCAAGGAGAAGGAAGATAAAGCCAGAGCACTTGCCAAAGCAAAGGCAGAAAAAGAAAAAGAGAGAGAACGTCTGGCCAGAGAAAAGGAAAAAGAAAGAATCCGTATCCAGAAGGAAAAGGAAGCCAAGGCAAAGGTACTTGCTAAAGAGAGAGAAGCCAAGGCAAAGGCACTTGCAAAGGAGAAGGAAGCCAAGGCAAAGGCGCTTGCCAGAGAAAAGGAAGAGAAATCAAGGGCACTTGCCAAAGCAAAGGCAGAAAAAGAAAGAGAGAGAGCCCGTCTTGCAAAAGAAAAAGAGAAGGCGGCTGCTCTGAAGGAAAAAGAGAAGGCTCGTCTGGCAAGGGAAAAAGAGAAGGAACGCCTTGCAAAGGAAAAAGAGAAGGCTCGTCTGGCAAAGGAAAAAGAGAAGGAACGTATAGCAAGGGAAAAAGAAAAAGCCAGATTAAAGCTTGAAAAAGAAAAATTCAAAGCCGAGAAGGAGGCAGAGAAGGCCAGACTTAAGGCGGAGAAGGATGCAGAGAAAGCAAGGATCAAGGCTGAAAAAGAAGCTGAAAAGGCAAGAATAAAAGCTGAGAAGGACGCTGAAAAAGAGCGTATCCGTCAGGAGAAGGAAGCCGCAAAGGCAGAGAAGCTGCGTATCAAGGCAGAGAAGGACAGACTGAAGGGAAGAGGCAAGAAGATAGTTAAGAAGCCTCTTACACCGGAGGAGTTTCAGGCAAAACTCGAGCAGTTGGTGGATCTGGGCAAGGGAAGTGAGAACCGCCTGGATATGATGGAGATAAATGCATTTTTCAAATATGATGCGATCAATGCAGATGCTATTGAACAGATATATGCATACCTTGAGACCAACAATATCGAGGTAACAGCCAACATGCCGGAGGATGCTCCTGCATCACTGATCGGTCTGATGGAGGATGACAGCTTCTTTGATTCGGAAGATGATTTCGATGAGGATATCGAAGAGGATATCGATCTCAACAGTATCGATCTTTTCGAGGGCGTCGGAACAGAAGATCCGGTTCGTATGTATCTGAAGGAGATAGGAACAGTTTCACTTCTGACAGCAGAAGAAGAAACAGAACTTGCCATGAGAAAGCAGGATGGTGATGAAGAAGCTAAAAAGAAGCTTATTGAGGCCAACCTGAGACTCGTAGTAAGTATTGCAAAGAGATACACAGGCAGAGGAATGAGTTTCCTCGATCTGGTTCAGGAGGGTAACCTCGGACTTATCAAGGGTGTTGAGAAGTTTGATTACCAGAAGGGCTTCAAGCTTTCAACATATGCTACATGGTGGATACGTCAGTCGGTAACACGTGCGCTCGCAGATCAGGCAAGAACCATCAGAGTTCCTGTTCATATGGTCGAAACCATCAATAAGATGAGCAAGATGCAGAGAAAACTTACACTTGAGCTTGGATATGAACCGAGTATTCCTGAACTTGCCAAGGCACTGGATATGACTGAAGAGAAGGTTATGGAGGTTATGCAGATTGCGAGAGAGCCTGCATCACTGGAGACACCTATAGGCGAGGAGGATGATTCAAACCTCGGAGACTTCGTAGCAGATAACAATGTACTTTCTCCCGAAGGCAATGTCGAGTCGGTAATGCTTCGTGAGCATATCGAAACACTGCTCGGGGATCTGAAGGACAGAGAGCGAGAGGTTATCATCAAGAGATTCGGTCTTGAGGACGGACATCCGAGAACACTTGAAGAGGTTGGAAGAGACTTCAATGTAACCCGTGAGCGTATCCGTCAGATCGAGGCCAAAGCACTCAGAAAGCTCCGCAATCCTGTAAGAAGCAAACGAATAAGAGATTTCTTAGTCTGATGAATAAACGGAATCTTCAAAAGGAATTAGATGAAATAATCGCGGCAGCGGAGGGAAAGCCGAAGCTGCTGCTGCATGTATGCTGTGCACCGTGTTCAAGCTACTGCCTTGAATATCTTACCGCATATTTCGATATTACGGTTTTTTACTCAAACTCAAATATCGATGATCCATGTGAGTATGAAAAGCGCAGGGATGAGGAGATAAGACTTATTTCCGAGCTCTGCCCCCGGGTGCATTTCACAGAGGGGAGATATGATCCGGATCATTATCACAGTATAGTTAAAGGACATGAAAATGATCCCGAGCGCGGAGAACGCTGCAGCATCTGTTTTGCGATGAGGCTGGAGGAGTCAGCAAAGTATGCGGCTCAAAACGGTTTTGATTATTTCACGACGACCCTAAGCATAAGTCCGCTGAAGGATGAACAGCTGCTCTGCAGTATAGGTGAGGCAGCGGCTGAGAAGTACGGAACGAAATATCTTCCTTCGGATTTCAAAAAGAAGGGCGGATATCAGAAATCTATAGAATTATCAAAGGAATACGATCTGTATCGGCAGAATTACTGTGGATGCAGTTATTCAAGAAAAAAGGAGACAGATAATGGCTAACGAAGAAATGCAGAATTATGAGAATACTGAAGAGTGTACACATGACTGCAGTACCTGCGGTGCAAACTGCTCTTCAAAGGGAGGAGATCAGGAACCTGTTGATTTTGCAGCTCATCTTAATCCTAAGAGCAAAGTAGGAAAAGTATATGCAGTAGTAAGCGGAAAGGGCGGAGTAGGTAAATCATTTGTTACATCAGCTCTTGCAGTGAAATGCCGTCAGGAAGGGCATACCGTTGCTGTGCTTGATGCTGATATCACAGGTCCGTCAATTCCAAAGGCATTTGGAATCAGCTCAAAGCCCGGAGTAAGTGATGATAATCTCATGGTTCCACCTGTTACATCAACAAGTATTCAGGTCATGAGTACAAACCTTCTTCTTGCTGATGAGACAGAGCCTGTTGTATGGAGAGGACCGATGATAGCCGGTGTGGTGACACAGTTCTGGACTGACGCGATATGGAATGCCGATTATATGTTTGTAGATATGCCTCCGGGCACAGGGGATGTTCCTCTGACAGTATTCCAGTCACTTCCGGTTGACGGGATTGTCATCGTCACCAGCCCGCAGGACCTTGTGGGAATGATAGTTGCAAAGGCTGTTAATATGGCTAATATGATGAATATTCCTATCGTCGGAATAATCGAGAACATGAGTGGATTCAAATGTCCGGGCTGCGGCGAGGTACATGAGGTATTCGGCAGGAGCCATGTTGATGAGATAGCAGCAGGCTTCGGAATTCCGGTACTTGCCAAGATACCGATTGATCCGCTGAATGCAAAAGCGATGGATGAGGGACTGATAGAGTATGCGAAGATTCCGGAAATCAATACAAGCGGATTATTTTGATTCTGATGCATCATCCAGCTCGACTGATTCGAGAACACGGAAATCGTATTTTTTATAGATAGCTAAGGCTGCAGGATTCGAAGAGGATACCTGCAGTCTTATATTTTTATAGCCGGATTCAAAAAGGAAATTCATGATGCTAGGAAATACATCTGTTCCGACGCCATGTCCGCGGATATCTTCTGTTATTTCAAAATCATGGAAATATACATCTCCGTTGGAATACGGGAGAAGCTTGAAGCCTCCTACGGGAATTCCTTTATAAAAAATGATGAATGTTCCATATCCGGGGACACCCTCATTGAAACTGTATTCTGCTTTGCTTTCCGTAGCCTCAAGAGGACGGATCATAAGATATTCTGTGGTCTTCATCATCAGACATTTTATCATATATAAATAAAAAATGTAGTAATATTTACCAAAACTGATCAGAACAAAGCCGGTGGTATGGCATAAAGACGGAGCGTGTGATAAAATAAATATTTAATATGGGTTATTAGGATTTCAAGCATGAAACATGATTATCTGAAAAGAAAAAAAATCAAACCTCAGGAAACGATTCTTGACAGTGAGAAGTTTATGTACAAAGATAAACAGATCGTCAGGGAATTTGAGGAGCCTGAAGATCCCGACAGAAGGATAGTTGTAGATTATGTCAGAAGACCTGCTTCGGATGACGGACCATGGTCATTATGGACTGGTCTTGCAGCAACTGCTTTTCTCGGAGTTTTCTTTTTCATGCTCAGCCGTGCCGGGGGGAATCCCGGAATGCAGATAACGGTAATCGGGGTATGCGGAATCATATGGGCCATAGCTGCGGTAGCATTCGGAATACGGGGAGTGCTGCAGAAAGACAGAAATCATACATCGAGTTTTGTCGGAATCGCGCTTGGCGCCTTTCAAATCATAACATGGATAATTACTATTATACTTACATCAAGATAGGAGAAAATAAATGTTAAACGAACAGCTTGAAAAAATCAAAGGTGAAGCACTTGCTGCGATCAACAGTGTTAAGGACCTGGATGAATTAAATGAAATCAGAGTCCGCTATCTCGGAAAGAAGGGTGAACTGACAGCAGTTCTTAAATCACTTAAGGATGTCGCGCCTGAAGACAGACCGAAGGTCGGACAGCTTGTAAACGATGCCAGAGCAATTATTGAGGAAAAACTCAATGATGCAAAGGATACAATGGCAAAGAAGGCTATGGAATTAAAAATGAAAGCAGAAACCATAGATGTGACTCTTCCTGCCAAAAGGAATGCTCTCGGACATGCTCATCCGAATATCGTTGCGCTTGAAGAGGTTGAGAAGATATTCACCGGAATGGGATATGAGGTTATCTCAGGACCTGAAATCGAGTACGATGAGTATAACTTTACCAAACTTAATATCCCGGCAAATCATCCGGCAAAGGATGAACAGGATACATTTTATATCAGCAAGGATATCGTTCTCAGAACACAGACATCACCTGTGCAGGCACGTGTCATGGAGAAGGGTAAGCTCCCGATAAGAATGATTTCTCCGGGCAGAGTTTTCAGAAGTGATGAGGTCGATGCCACACATTCACCAAGCTTCCATCAGGTTGAGGGTCTGGTGATTGATGAGCATATCACATTTGCAGACCTTAAGGGAACCCTCGCAGAATTTGCAAAGAAGCTTTTCGGAGAGGATACGAAGGTTAAGTTCAGGCCGCATCATTTCCCGTTTACAGAGCCGTCAGCTGAAATGGATGTCACATGCTTCAAATGCGGCGGAAAGGGATGCCGCTTCTGCAAGGGTGAGGGCTGGATAGAGATTCTCGGATGCGGAATGGTTCATCCGAATGTTCTTGATATGTGCGGAATAGATAAAGACAGATATACCGGATTTGCATTCGGCGTTGGTCTTGAGCGTATAGCGCTGCTTAAATATGAAATAGATGATATGCGTCTTCTTTATGAAAACGACATCAGATTCTTAAAACAGTTCTAAGGAAGGAGAAGAGAATATGAATACACCTATTAGCTGGATCAAAGCTTATGTCCCTGATCTTTCCTGCACCAATCAGGAGTTCAGAGATGCTATGACACTGAGTGGAACAAAAGTAGAGGGCTTCACTCAGCTTGATAAAAACCTTGATAAGATTGTTGTCGGTCAGGTTATAGAAATCGCTCATCATCCGGATGCAGATAAGCTTATAGTCTGCAAGGTTGATATCGGAACAGAGGTTTTGCAGATCGTAACAGGAGCACCGAATGTGGTTTTAAGAGGGAAGTATCCTGTCGTTCTGCACGGAGGAAGAGTAGCGGGAGGCCATGACGGAGGCCCGCTTCCCGAGGACGGAATAAAGATCACAAAGGGCAAGCTGCGCGGTGTGGAATCATTCGGTATGATGTGCTCTATCGAAGAACTCGGCAGCGACAGAAATTTCTATCCGGAGGCACCTGAAAGCGGCATCTATCCGTTACCTGCTGATGCAGAGGTCGGAAGCGATGCTATAGAAGCACTCGGACTGCATGATACGGTATTTGAATATGAGATTACATCAAACCGTGTTGACTGTTATTCAGTACTTGGAATAGCACGTGAGGCTGCGGCTACATTTAACCTGAAATTCAATATGCCGGAGATCGGGGCTACAGGCAACAGTGAGAATGCAGATGATTATCTCAAGGTTGAGGTGAAGGATGACAGGCTCTGCCCGAGATTCTGTGCGCGTGTGGTAAAGAATATCAAGATCGGACCTTCACCGTGGTGGATGCAGAGACGTCTTGCAAATTGCGGAATCAGACCTATCAACAACATAGTGGATATCACCAACTATGTCATGGAAGAGTTCGGACAGCCGATGCATGCATATGATTATGATACTATAGCGGATCATAAAATCATAGTAAGAAGAGCCGGAGAAGGAGATACATTTGTAACACTTGACGGCCAGGAAAGAAGGCTTGATTCAGATATTCTTATGATTTGTGACGGACAGAAGGAAATCGGAATGGCAGGCATCATGGGCGGAGAGAATTCCATGATTACAGACGATGTCAAAACCATGGTCTTCGAAGCGGCATGCTTTGACGGAACCAACATCAGACTTTCGGCAAAGAGAGTAGGACTTCGTACGGAAGCATCCGGAAAATTCGAGAAGGGTCTTGACCCTGAGACTGCAAAGGCTGCAATCGACAGAGCATGTCAGCTTGTTGAGGAGCTTGGATGCGGAGAGGTAGTCGGAGGATGTATAGATGTTTACCCGAACCCTGTAAAGGAATTCAGAGTGAAGCTTGATCCGGAGGCAATCAATAATCTGCTCGGAACAGAGCTTTCAAAGAATCAGATGATAGACTACCTCGCAAGAGTGGAGCTGAAGTATGACGGGAAGACCGGAGAGATAGTTGCACCGACATGGCGTCAGGATATCCACTGGCAGGCCGATCTGGCTGAGGAAGTCGCACGCTTCTTCGGTTATGATAAGATACCTACCACTCTTCCGAAGGGAGAGGCAACCATGGGCGGAGTAAGCTTCGCACATGAGGTCGAGGATGTGGCACGTGAGACAGCAATGTTCCTCGGATTTTCAGAGGGAATGAGTTATTCATTCGAGAGTCCGAAGGTATATGATATGCTTCTGATCCCGGAGAATGATCCGGTGCGCAGTGCAATCAGGATACTGAATCCGCTGGGAGAGGATTTCTCTGTTATGAGGACTGTTCCGTTACACGGACTCGTATCATCACTTGCAACTAACTATAAGAGGAAAAATGCGGATGTGCGTCTGTTTGAACTTGCAAACATCTATGTTCCAAAGGCACTTCCGCTTACAGAGCTTCCTGATGAAAGGATGCAGCTTGCGCTTGGATTCTACGGAGAAGGTGATTTCTATGTGATGAAGGGTGTGGTTGAGGAACTCTTTGAAAAACTCGGACTTAAGAATAAGATACATTATGACGCAAAGGCTGAGAGACCTTATCTGCATCCGGGACGTAAGGCAGATATCGTTTACGAGGGAAAGACACTGGGATACCTCGGTGAATTGCATCCGCAGGTACTTGAAAATTACGGAATCGATGACAGAGCATATGTGGCAGTGATCGATATGCCGTCAGTAATGGAATTTGTATCATTTGATATCAAGTATACCGGAATCGCAAATTATCCGGCAGTAACAAGAGATATATCAGTGGTTGTTGACAAGAATCTTCCGGTAGGAGTGATCGAGGATTGCATTGAAAATGCAGGCAGGGGTCTGCTTGAAAGCTATTCACTTTTCGATGTATTTGAGAGTGACAAGCTTGGAGAGGGTGTGAAGTCTGTCGCATACACTATGACATACAGACGCAAAGACAGAACTCTCGAGGATAAGGAAGTCAATGATGTCATGGATAAGCTTTTTGCCGAACTTGAGGCAATCGGAGCAAAGCTCAGAGTCTGAAACAGATATCGGGGAGACCGGAGCAAGGTTCAGAGCATAAGGACTTATGCAACCAACTCCGAAAAAATGAGATAGGGAGATGCCGACATGGATGATAAGAAATTATTGGAAATGAGTGAAGAAGAATTCAGAGAAACACTGGCTGAACTTAACAAGGCCAACCGTGAACAGGCTGATTACGCCAAAAGAACATGGATACTTTCGATGATTTCGACGATCTCAATCGTAATAGTTGCTGCATTTATCATGATCTATTGCACATTCCTGATTCCGAAGGTCAATAAATTGCTTAACGTAGCTCAGGCAAGTCTTGAAAACATAGAAAAAGTTTCAGAAGAACTGTCGGAGGCTGATATTGACGGGCTTGTCGCCGAAGTAGGTGATCTGATAGGTGAAACCGAAAAGGATCTTGCTCTTACTATGGAGAAGATAGATTCACTGGATATCGAGGAGCTGAACAGAGCTATCAGGAACCTGAGTGATGTCATCGAGCCGCTTGCAGAGTTTTTCGGAGTCCTGGGAGGCAAGGCGGAAGAAATAGGCAATGTAAATGTTCAGGAAAAAGTTGAAACCAGAATAGATGATATCGGAAGCAGTGTCGAGGATACTATCGGCGGTATAGGAGAAGATATACAGGATAGTGTTGAAAACCTCGGAGACAGTATCGAAAACAGCATCAAGGAAGGCATTGGGAACACTTTTGGAAAACCTGCAGCCAATGTTACTAAAAAAAGCATAAATAAGAAAAAATAAGAGGTAGCAAAATGAAGGAACTTGAAGAGCGAATAAGAACAGACGGTATAGTGCTTGATGATGATGTGCTCAAGGTCGGAGGATTCCTGAATCATCAGATAGATTCTAAGCTGATGAAAGCCATGGCTGTTGAATGGCATGAATTATATAAGGACATCAAGGTTGACAAGATCCTTACTATTGAGGCATCCGGAATCGCTATGGCTACCATGGCTGCATATGAATTCGGTGTACCGCTTCTTTTTGCAAAAAAGAATAAGACAACCAATATAAGTGATGAAGTATATGCGGCAGAAGTTAGGAGCTTTACTCACGGTGTCACATATAATGTGCAGGTTGAGAAGAAATTCCTTCATAAGGATGAAAATGTTCTTATCATAGATGACTTTCTTGCCAGAGGCGAGGCTCTCAGAGGACTTATCGACATCTGCGGTCAGGCGGGCGCGCAAGTGGTCGGATGCGGTATCGCTGTGGAAAAGGCATTTCAGCCGGGAGGAGATATGCTGAGGAAAAACGGCGTCAGAATCGAGTCTTTGGCACGAATTAAGTCCATGAATAGTCAAAATGGCATAGAATTCTGCTGAAATTTAGTAAAAATTGACAAAAGTCACTATAGACTTTTGTCAATTTTTATTATACGATAGTATACGAAAGAGCTTTGCCAATATAGGTGTGTATATGACGGCGCACATGTTTCTACCGGGAGGCCGAAAAATTCCCGACTATTGGTCAGTAAGCACAAGATATGCTATGCGGATTTTATCCGCACGCAATAATTTGTGCTTTCAGCAATAGTGATTATTGGCAGGCAGGCGTATAAAGTACGTACTGTCTTTTTTCTTTCATTTCATACTTCAAAAGGAGAAAGGGGAATTAGAAATGAAGAAAGTTATGTCAATGTTACTCGCTGCAGTTATGGTTTTATCACTTGCGGCATGTGGCGGTTCAGGTGCTTCTGCAGAGAAGACAGCAGAGGCAGCAGTTGAAGCGGTCGCAGAAGCGGCAGCAGAAGCAGTAGCTGAAACTACTCCGGCAAAGGACACAGAGGTTGTCGTTTCAGAGGATGCTATGGATCCTTCAGAGCTTACATTCGGATTCATCTTCCTTCATGATGAGAACTCAACTTATGACCGCAACTTCATGGAGGCTGCAAGAGCAGCTTGTGAGAACAAGGGTGTTAATTACCTCGAGAAAGTTGGCATCCCTGAGACTAACGAATGCTATGAAGCAGCAGCAGATCTTGTAGACCGTGGCGCTGATATCGTTTTCGCTGATTCATTCGGTCATGAGTCATTCATCCTTCAGGCAGCTCAGGAGTTCCCAGAGGTTCAGTTCGCTCATGCTACAGGTACTATGGCTCATACAGAGAACCTTCCAAACTTCCACAACGCATTCGCTGATATCTATCAGGGACGTTACCTTGCAGGTGTTGCAGCAGGTATGAAGCTTAAAGAGCTTGTTGATGCAGGTGCAGAGCCAAAGGTTGGTTATGTAGGTGCTTTCACATATGCAGAGGTTATCTCAGGTTACACATCATGGTTCCTCGGAGTTCGTTCAATCGTTCCGGAAGCTACAATGGAAGTTCAGTTCACAGGTTCATGGTATGATGAGGCTCTTGAGAAGGAAGCTGCTCAGACACTTATCAACAACGGTGCAGTTCTTCTTTCACAGCATGCTGATTCAATGGGTGCTCCTACAGCTTGTGAGGAAGCAGGAATTCCTGATGTTTCATACAACGGATCAACACTTGATGCATGCCCGAATACATTCATCGTTTCTTCAAGAATCGACTGGACACCATACTTCGAGTATCTCATCGACTGCGTACTTAACGGACAGGATATCCCTGC
>JAZLHO010000058.1:0-4019 GCA_045616865.1 Lachnospiraceae bacterium
TTGAAGAGTTAAATAGGAATTTGCCAATATGGATGACTTATGAACCAGGATCTACTTTTAAAATAATTACACTTGCTACAGCTTTAGAAGAAAAGTTAGTTGATTTAGATAATGATGTTTATTTTGATAGTGGATCTGTAAAAGTAAGTGGTGCTACTTTGCATTGTTGGAAACATGGAGGCCATGGAATGCAAACATATTTAGAAGTTGTACAAAATTCTTGCAATCTTCTGGTCTTTACAGGAACACATTTAAGTTTATAGAAAACCCTCTAAACTCTATAAAACAAATTACCAAGATTGATGTTAATACTAACTATGATTTGATATATGACGGAGTATTGTATTTTAATAATTCACCTGTTACTATTCCAAGTACCGAAACTGTAGTAACAAAAAATGTTAAGAAAAAAACCCGCCGCACTGGTTCACAGTGCGGCGATCTCTAACTCTTTTAATTATTTTCTGCCCTTTGCGATGATTTCCTCAGCCATCTTTGTCGCGATGATTCCTTCCGGAACACCTGTTGATTTGGACTCTTCAAGGATTGTGTAAACTGTGTCGTAGATCTTGTGAACCTGCTCGATTACATTGTCCTTGTTGTAGGTTGTGAATGCTTCCTGGCCGGCATTGATTACGCCGCCTGCATTGATGATGAAGTCAGGTGCGTATGCGATGCCTCTCTTCTTAAGAAGCTCGCCGCAGTTATCATCAAGAAGCTGATTATTGGCAGCACCTGCAACTGCCTTGCACTTAAGTTCAGGAATTGTCTGATAGTTTAGTGTTGCTCCAAGTGCACATGGTGCAAGGATATCGCACTCTGCACCATAGATCTCACCTTCAAGTGCTTCAACAGCGCCCCATTCATTAACTGCCTTCTCAATGTTTGCTCTGTTTGTATGTGTTGTAACGATAAGCTTTGCTCCTGCCTTTGCAAGACGCTCTGCAAGATCCATTCCTACTGAACCAAGACCTGCAACTGCGATCTTTAATCCCTTAAGATCATCTGAACCGTAAAGGAACTTTGCTGTAGCCCTGATTCCGTCAAATACGCCTAATGCTGTGAACGGAGACGGGCTTCCTGATACGTTGGTTCTGCCTGTAACGTACGGTGTCTTTCTCATTACGCATTCCATGTTTTCGCAATCTGTTCTTACATCCTCTGCTGTGATATAACGTCCGCCGAGTGAATCAACACACTCTCCGAATGCTTCAAAGAGCTCCTCTGTCTTCTGATCAGGTCTTGCGATAATAACGCCCTTGGCTCCTCCGAGCGGAAGTCCTGCACATGCGTTCTTATAGCTCATGCCTCTTGAAAGACGAAGAACATCAAACAGTGCCTCCTCTTCTGTCTCGTATGGATTTAGTCTGCATCCGCCGACTGCCGGTCCAAGGTTTGTGTTGTGAATGGCAATGATTGCCTTGAGTCCAACCTTCTCATTGTTGAAAAATGCTACTTCCTCATGTCCGTACTGGCGGATCATTTCAAGGGTACTACTCATAACTTACCTCCTTTTATCCTGAACCTGTTTTCAGGTTTTGTTAATTACTGAATTATGCTTCGTATTCAAGTCCTAATTTTATTGCTCTCATATTGACATCAAACATTTCTGCTTTCCTTGGCGGAATACATTTTCCAAGTCCGTTCTTAATAGCTTCTTCATCTGTCTCTCCGAGTACCTGCAGAAGCTTACCCATCATAATCATGTTGGCAAGAACTATCATGTTGTTATCCGAAGCCATCTTTGAAGCAGGTATGTAATAAACATCAACGTCTGTTCTCTTTACCTTTCTTTCGATCATTGTCGAATCAACAAAGATCATTCCTCCCGGAACCACCTTATCTTCATACTTATCGAGTGAAGGGAGGTTCATGCATACAAGCACATTGGGATTGGCTACCAGCGGAGAGCCGATCAGATGGTTCTCACTTACTACTACTCCGCAGTTGGCTGTACCGCCGCGCATCTCAGGTCCGTATGAAGGAAGCCAGCTTACATTGTATCCTTCAAGCAGCCACTTATATGCAAGCGCCTTTCCCATGAAGAGAAGGCCCTGTCCGCCAAAGCCGGAAATCAATAATTGCTTTGTAATCATTTTGCCTCCTCCTTTGCTGTTCTGTCTTTATAAACTCCGAGAGGATAATATGGAATCATATCACTCTTAACCCACTCAAGAGCTTCCTTCGGTGTCATTCCCCAGTTGGTCGGGCAGGCTGATACAACCTCTACAAGTGAGAAGCCCTTGCCGTCTATCTGGTTCTGGAAAGCCTTCCTGATGGCTTTCTTTGTCTTGTTTACATTCTGTACGTCGCATACCGCAACTCTCTCGATGTACTCTGGTCCGTCAAGCTGTGAAAGCATCTCACATACCTTTATAGGATAACCTGCTGTCTTAACGTCTCTTCCGTACGGAGAAGTCTGTGTCACCTGTCCGGGAAGTGAAGTCGGGGCCATCTGTCCGCCTGTCATAGCGTAGATGGCATTGTTGATGAAAACTACCGTGATATTTTCATTCCTTGCTGCCGCATGAACTGTCTCCGCCATACCGATGGAAGCAAGATCTCCGTCGCCCTGGTATGTGAATACGATGTGGTTCTCAGGATCCGATCTCTTAAGTCCTGTTGCAACTGCCGGAGCTCTTCCGTGAGCAGCCTCAACCATATCGCAGTTGAAGTAATCATATGCCATAACCGAGCAGCCTACAGGCGCAACACCGATTGTCTGACCTTCGATTCCAAGTTCATCAATAACTTCTGCAACCAGTCTGTGTACTATTCCGTGCGGGCATCCCGGACAATAATGTAACGGCACGTCGCATAATGCATGTGGTCTCTCAAATACTACCATCAGTTTTTGCCTCCTTTCGCTGCATTTTCAATAACCTCAATTACCTCATAAACATCCGGGAGAATTCCTCCGGTTCTGTTGTAAAGTGTAATCGGAACCTTAAACTCTGCCGCAAGCTTTATGTCCTCAATCATCTGTCCCATGTTAAGCTCCAGTGCGATGATCTGCTGACAGTGCTCCGCTGCCTTTGCAAATGCTTTCTTCGGGAACGGCCACAGTGTTATCGGTCTGATCAATCCTGCCTTGATCCCCTTTTCTCTTGCCTTCTCGATCGAACTGAGTGCGATTCTGGAAGCAATACCCGTTGCCGCTATGATGATATCTGCATCCTCTGTCATATATTCCTGATACATGACTTCATTTTCCTCGATAATCTTATACTTCTCGAAGCGCTCGAAGTTCTTCTGTTCGAGTTTATCAGCCTGAAGATAAAGAGAATTGATTATGTTATGCTCTCTCTCCATCTTTGTTCCTGTCACTGCCCACGGCTTCTCAGGCGGCTGCTTGACCGCAAAGTCAAATGTGACCGGTTCCATCATCTGACCTGTGGTACCGTCACAAAGTATCATCGTAGGTATTCTGTATTTATCAGCAAGATCAAAGCCCTTGATAGTAAGCTCTGCCATCTCCTGAACCGAATACGGCGCAAGAACGATGAGGTGATAATCTCCGTGCCCGCCGCCCTTGGTTGCCTGGAAATAATCAGACTGTGAAGGCTGGATACCGCCAAGTCCGGGGCCGCCGCGCTGTGCATTTACAATGAGTGCCGGAAGATCACATCCTGCAAGATATGAAATTCCCTCCTGCTTAAGGGAGATACCCGGTGATGAAGATGATGTCATAACTCTCTTTCCTGTTGCAGAAACTCCGTAAACCATATTGATAGCTGCGATCTCGCTTTCAGCCTGAAGGAATGTTCCTCCGACCTTCGGCATACGCTTTGCCATATAAGCTGCTATCTCTGTCTGAGGAGTTATAGGGTAACCGAAATAATGTCTGCAGCCCGCTATGATGGCTGCCTCGGCAATGGCTTCATTGCCCTTCATTAATACTTTCTCGCTCATTCTCTTTACCTCTCTACCGTAATTACGCAGTCAGGACACATAGTCGCACATGACATACATCCTACACACTGAAAAATGTTTACTGTCTCAGCCGGATGATGTCCTTT
>JAZLHO010000059.1:0-71621 GCA_045616865.1 Lachnospiraceae bacterium
TCAATGCTCATACCGGTGATAAAAAGAGAAATGAAAGCTTTGTCTATCAGCCACCACCTGTTATTCTTTTTTGATGGGTTTTTTTTATTCATACTTTTTAGCGCCTTGAGCAAAAAAATTTGTGATTGAGCCTTTTCTATCTGCATTTTCTTGTCTCCGTTATTCTTTCGATGTCAGCGTGAACGATTCTTTCCGGCATCAGAACAGAGCTTCCTTTCAGTTACTACGCTTTTCTTTTCTTCTGACATTGTCGTGTCCTCCATACTTCTATTGTATATACGATTTACTTCCCAAAATGGTCAGTCAATTTTCTGATAGTTCTCCTGATATCTTTTTATTGTACCATAATTACGACAAAAAAAGGATGGCGCAATATTTGTGAAAAGTGCACAAGAAATTGTGGCATCTCTTATATTTACTATGATTGGCTAACCCGTGAATAGTAACGGCCTTTAAATGAGAAAATAAACGCATTTTTTGCGCGCTTTTTAGTCTTTCTTTATATATTGGGCATTCACGTACTTTGTAGCTCGTGCTTGCCCTAACTTAACAATAGATCCTGTTTTAACCATTTTACCCAATACAGCTTCAACTGTTGTGGGACTTACATCTTGCAATACCTCACATATTTCGGATTTCGAAACCGGTAATATGCTATTTAATACAGTTTGCTCAATTCTTTCAGTTTTACTAAGCTTTTTACCATTTACAGTAGAAAATCTATTATCCAATTCCTTATAACACCTATATAGAGTTGATAAAAAGTTTTTCATAAACTCAAAATATGAATTTTCATTTGAATGCCAGCCTTTTGAAGATTCCTCCAGGGCGATATAATAATAATCTTTTGACTTGTTTATCTGTTCCTCGAACGAGACGTATTTTCCTACGTCATAACCACTTTTATACAATAATAAGAGCGATAGTAATCTGGAAACTCTTCCGTTTCCGTCTCCAAAAGGATGTATGCACAAAAAATCCAAAATAACACATGATATAAGCAGCAGCTTATTTACTTTCGGATTGTCCCTGGCTTCCATATATGCTAAAACCAGCTGCTCCATAGCCTCTTTTGTTTCTGATGCCGACACCGGAGTAAATCGAACCTTACGTCTGCCGCTTTCATCTATCTCCATAATAAGATTATCTTCTTCTTTATATTTCCCGGATAAATCATATCCGGCAATACTTGTCATTACTTCATGTATATGAAGTATCAAATTCTCCGAAAATGACATCTGAGCATGTGATGTATGAATTTCATCTAATGCATCTCTGTAACCTGCAATTTCTCTCTCACTATGATTTAAAGGGGCGCTGTTACCATCTACGATTTCCTTAATACGCGCATCTGTTGTGATAATACCTTCAATAGCATTGGAACCCTTTACGGACTGTATTCTGGCTATTTTTTCTAATTCAGTATAAATAGTCTTATTCTTTTCTTTTCTTGTTCCTGATATAGCATTAAATGCAGCAATAGTAGCTGTTAAATTTACTATTTCTGCCGGAAGTAGCCCCTCATCTAAAAAAGAATAATCAAAAATATGCATATTTCACCCCCCACTATCTGCATATATTTTATCGTATTATATGCAGATAATCAAATGAAATATGCACATACTCACATTATAACCCAACTTTTTTTGCCTATTTTTCGGATTTTCAGCCAAAAATCCCTTTCAGCCATACATTACAATGCAAAGATGACGGTTCTCTATGCATTGTGATTATTCCTTGCATCTTTGCCCAGAATCACCATGCATATCAAAGAAATCAGCATGGAAATATTGATAAAAATGGTTGCAATTATATAAATCGTATTCCATATGTCATAGGTTCCTAATGTTTTTCCCGAAGAATATATCACAACCACAATACATGTCATGATCAAAACTTGCACCAGTGCAGTTATCAGAATGATGATTTCATTTCTTGTAAGTTTACGATCTGTCCCCGAGCATCTTGATATGATCTGATTGGACAATACCATAAGTGGGCATCCAAGAAGTACTGACATGTCAAAATTGTTAAACAGTACAAAAAGTGCCGGTTGCACCGGATCAATGTGGAAATTAATATACATAAGTATTCCCACACCCACTGCGCTCAGCACCGAAAAAACTACGCATACCAGTACATATTTTAATACTCGTCCCACACAATCCAGACGGTGCTTATGATCTTCGTCCTTCATCAGTTTTTTCCACAGATAGTATGGAACCATCGTATATAAGAGCTGAGGAATGAGTCCCTCTATCAATATTGCAGCTGAATACCCATTCATAGCATCACAAATAAGATTAGAGGTCATTATTCCCAATGCTGCAGGCCAGCCAAAGCTGATGCCTAGAAATGGATAAAGAACGGCCGAAGGTCTAACCTCCGTTGCTGTGAAAACAGCCAATATTTTATGAAAAGGCAAAGTAAGCAGGAAAAACGCTGCTCCGGATAATAAAAATATCAGAATAAATCGAAATACTCTCTTCTTTGTCATGACTTTTCTCCCATTGGATTGTAATATTTAAAATTGATCCTATGCAAGCCTGTGGGGTCCGCATAGAGTGATCCCGGAATCACTCCATTCAAATTCTTTTTAATGAATGTTTCAATTACATCATAATCTATTCCAATGCAGGTGCAATCATTCTCTGTCTTTTTTATTATATCTTTATTTGCCACCAGCAGATAATATTCCGAACCGGTAACAGAATACATTTTGTTTGCATCTATCGGCTCTTCTCCTATCATTATGGATTTTATCCGGTTATTGCTGTTCTCTGTCCAAGGAACCGATGCATCAATTGCAAATGTCATACCTGATACTGCTGGACTGGCCGGGGTATATTCAGGGTAATTTCTTAGATTGTACTCCAATATATCGATTATATGCTGACCGCTTAAAGATGTGGAATATATTCCTCCATACCCCGGATAAAATATTATATAGTTCACTGATTTTTCCATTAAAAAGAACATGTCTTTATTTATTGTACCAAGTTATAGCTGAAATGGCTATAAACCTGTTGATCCGGAGGAATTTCCTATTATACAAAAAACTCTCCTCCCGGAGAGTTTTTTGCTAACATCCGTTGATTATGACAAAGTCGATATTATCAGACCTTGATTTCGATTTCTTTATGTATATTTCCATCAAAATCTTTGATCGTCCAGATATTGTCATCCAGTATCGCATAGGAACCGGGATTTCCACCCTTTGGGATTGATGTCGATCCCGGGTTAAGCACATAGATATCATCCATCTTCCTTGCAACCGGAAGATGGATATGTCCGAATACAAGTGCCTGACATACTCCCATAGGCGGAAGCTTTTCCGGATTGTACAAGTGTCCGTGCGTCTGGAAAAAAGTTATCCCGTTCAGCTTCAGAATATTATAATCTGACATCATAGGAAACTGCAGAACCATCTGATCTATCTCGCTGTCACAATTACCTCTGCATGCAATTATCCTGTTAAAATATTCATTCAGTAAAACCGTACAATCTTTTGTACCGTACTCCTCAGGAAGATCATTCCTTGCTCCGTGATAAAGCAGATCTCCCATAAGTATCAGTTGTTCGGCTCCTGAATGCTCAAACACATCCAGGAGCTTTTTGCAATAGTATGCTGATCCGTGTATATCTGATGCAAAAATATATTTCATATATCCTCCGTATTCCGTTTCGGAATTTCTCTACTTTATGCCGTATGGAAGAATTGCAGGATCACAGAAGCAGATATCCCTGTGTCCTCTTGCGTAACAATTAAGACCCAGTATCGGTCGTGCCTCGACATTTACCTCATCATATACTCTCTTGTACTCTTTATTCTCCACCTCTTCAGCTTTTCCGTCCTTCACTGCAAACTTCTGATAGAAAGTCACATCGTCATCGCTGTCCTCGAAGGCATATACATATGTCGCATCACCCTCTTTTGCAATATATGCATCAATGTGATATGTCCGTGTATCAAAAGTTGTTACAGTCCCGTCCACATCAAGGCCGATTTTCTCAATGAAATCGTACTGCGAATATTCCGGATTCAGCGTAATCCTGCTATTACCTGCTGACGTTGCAACATTCGGTTTCAGCGGAGTTACATACGAAGACGGAACCTTGCGTATCTCAGGTTTGATGATATCGGCATACTCGGTATACGGAAGCATTACCTCTATCTGTCCTGAAGCGTACGGTGCGATCTCATACGGATTGAAAATGAAGATTATTCCGTCATAAGTTACGAGTATGTTAAATGCAATCGTCTCGCTCAGGTAGCTTGTTTCGAAAGAATACATGTTCAGATCCGCATCCAGATCAAAGTAATCTGCATCGGCCTTTTTCAGGAGTTCCTTCTTAAGTGCTTCAAGCATCGCACCTTTTTCCGTAAAGATATCTGCCGGAGCCAGTACATTTCCTGTCTGAGTCGAATATGTGAAACCCTCCGAAATATAATCTCCGTGCTGTCCCTCATGATAATCATAGTTTCTGTTTACTCTTACTGAGAAAAAGTTTTCGTCTGCACGATAAGGCTGTGCCTGGATTTCAACCTTGAGGCCTTCAAAATACGGTTCATTCTGCAGCTCCGGTCGGTATGCCGTTTCAATATGCTCCAGCGCATCCTGCGAATGCTGATATATATAATTATCCAGATCCTCATGTATAGCTGTGTCCAGATTCGGGTAAGCCGACCTTTCATTTTCAGGAAGATTGATACTCGAATATGTAAGAGTGTATGCCATACGGTTATCCTGTTCCTGTCCGCCTTCGTAAACATTGATTACAGTCGGGTGGAGCAGCGCGGGATTGTCAACTGTCTGTATTGCTGTTCTTGCGCTTCCAATGCCTGCAACCTGTTCTGCTATTGCTTTTATATCAAATCCGTCAAGATCGGCTCCCTGGGCAATAAGACAGTATGTGGTCTTGAATTCCGTATTGTACCATGCAAACCTGTCTACAGTTTCTCCCTGACCTATATAGCGGGAGAATGTTGCCTCATAGCTTCCGAGCTTATCTTTCTCGTCTGCAGTCCATGTGTAATATAATCCGGAAATATCAATAAGTGAATCGGATTTCTGAAGTCTAAGTGTGTACTTGACATTATCCTCAGCGAAACTGATCTCACCTAAGTTATTATTAATGATTGCGTAACGCACATCTTTCATTCCATCCGGAATGGTAAATGGCTGCGAAAAGAACACCTTAAAGTCTGTTTCATCAACCTCTACTACCGGATTAGCTATCTGTACGGTTTCTTCTGTTGTCGCTGCAGTTTCTTTGGTTTCAGCCACAGTCTCCTGAACTGTTTCATTTGCTGCCGGTGCCTCTATCTTTGCTGTGCACCCTGAAACAAGGCATATTATCATAATTGCTGACAGCAAGCTGATCAATCTGTTCTTTTTCATTTCAATCCAATCTCCTGATTTCCATCGTTTATATTTAATCTGTTTCTTCACATGATATTATATCGCACACATGATGTTTTGACATTATTGCTATGCATGGCGGTGCTCTATGTATTCATACCGGAGAAGTCATGATTTTAAGCAGTTCTTTTACTTCTTTATCCGTTGTCCTCCAGCTGGTGCAGATACGGACGATGTTCTTTCCTTTGTATTTGCCCCAGCAGTCTGTATTCATGTGTCGTTTCAGAAATTCAAGTCTCTTATCATCCACTAAAACAAACTGCTGGTTTGACTGACTTTCTGTATAGAACTCATATCCTGTTTCCTGAAGCTTCTTTTTGATCTTCATCGCCTGTTTTGTTCCGTTTTTACCGAGCTTATAATACAATCCGTCTGTAAACATGGTATCAAACTGTATTCCGAGTAGCCATCCCTTTGCCAGAAGTCCGCCAAAGCGCTTCCTGTGTGTGAAGAATCTTTCCTGTGGTTTTTTAAATACAAGCGCATCACCCATAAGAGCTCCGCACTTTGTTCCGCCGATATAGAACGCATCGCAGTATTTGCCCAGATCTTTCAGGGTAACATCGCTGCCATCTGATGCAAGTCCATATGCCAGTCTTGCGCCGTCAAGATAAAGCTTCATGTTGTATTTGTCACAGATTGCTCTTATCTTTTTTAATTCGCCAGAGCTGTAAAGTCCGCCGTACTCTGTTGGATGTGTGATATATACCGCACCCGGGGTTACCATATGTTCATACGATGAATCAGCATAGAAGGTTTCGAGCCACTTTTTCATCGCTGTGATATCTATCCTGCCGTCTGAATGCCCCTTTACTTCTATTACTTTATGACCTGTCATCTCTACAGCGCCACTCTCGTGTACTGAAATATGACCTGTCGTAGCAGCTATTATACCTTCATCCTGCTTTACCATAAATGAGAGTGCAATCTGATTACACTGTGTTCCGCCAACCATGAACCATACTTCTGCATCCGGATTATCCACTTCTTTTCTTATCCTTGCCTTAGCACTGTCACTGTATTTGTCCCAGCCGTATGTCGTTACATGATCATTATTGATTTCATTAAGTGCCTGCATTATCTGCGGTGCAGTTCCCACGTTATAATCACATGAAAAATCTATCATAATCACCTCCGTTATAATCCTCTTTTATTACATAGCAAAGAAGTCTGTTCAGCCTGCAAACGCCTATGGCGAAGCACCTTTCCTGCGCATATATTATTGAATTTTCCATTGTCTAAAGCAATCTGTCCGTTGATCATGACATAGTCAATTCCATCAGACAGTGCTTTATAGTTCCTGTAATCGGAATTATCGTGAATCTTTTCCATATTCAGAATGAGGACATCCGCTTTCATATTTTCTGCAATAACACCTCTGTCAGTGAGTTCAAGCTTCTCAGCCGGCATACCTGTCATTTTGTAGATGGCCTGCTGCAGTGAAAGCAGCTGATCCTGCATGACGTACTTCTCCAGAACTCTGGTAAATGCTGCCGTATATCTGGGATGATAAGGCCCTAACCCCGGAAATCCGTCAGTACAGATCATTGAATAAGGATCCTGAATAATGCGTGAAATATCCTCTTCATCCTGCGTAAAGACTATCATCATTGCATTATTATCGCTGTTCCTGATGATATCAAGTGCCATTTCATTGGGATCCTGATTGTTCTCTCTGGCGATCTGCATGACAGTCTTACCTTCATAGGACTTGACGGAACACTCGTTGATCAGCACTCTATCCCATGATCCTGCATAGCAGAAAAAGTTCTCATAGCTTGGATCTTTGTCGCTCATATCAGCAATGATTTCAGTCCGGATTTCCGGATCAGAGCATCGGGCAACCAGCTTATCCACGCCACCCTCCAGTGACCATGGCGGCAGACATGCGCTGAACTGCGTGCTTGCAGCATCATAGGGGTATACATCACATGTGATCTTTGCACCATTTTTATTAGCATCGGCAATCATCCGGAGCGTTATCCCGGATTTGCCCTTGTTCTGAGCCCCCTGTGCCTTGTGATGAGATATTTCCACGCTGACGCCTGTGGCTTCAGCGATATCCAGAATCTCCTGTACAGCCTCCACCAGCCCGCTGCTTTCACTTCGCATATGAGAAGTGAAGATACCGTTATGATCTGCAATAACCTTAGCGAGATTCTTCAGTTCCTGCGTATCTGCAAAAACTCCCGGCGGATAAATCAGTCCGGTGGACATACCGAAGGCTCCTTCATCCATACTACGGTCAAGCAGCTTCTCCATCTTTTCCATCTCCTCCGGTGTCAGAGGACGCGCCTCAAATCCGGACACTGCAATTCGGAGAGAACCGTGTCCGACCAGACCTGCCGTATTCAGCATAGGATGATGTTTTTCAAGCTCGTCCAGAAATTCTCCGTATGACTGCCAGTTATAGGGAACCTGCACGTTGGAGAAAAAGGGATTACAGTACTTTCTCAGCAAATCAAGATTCTGTGGATTGACCGGAGCGGCAGAGATGCCGCAGTTTCCGATCACCTCGGTAGTATAGCCCTGTCGCAGTCTCAGAGGGTTTTTTGATTCATGAAATACAATTGCATCAGAATGACAGTGTATATCAATGAATCCGGGAGTAACTGTTTTTCCGGTTGCGTCAATGACTCTGTTGGCTTCCTCATCAATATGACCAACCTTTACGATTTCATCTCCCTGAATGGCAATATCAGCGATATACGGCTCCCTGTTGGTTCCGTCAACGATCTTGCCGTTTCTGATAAGAATATCATACATTACGCAATCCTCCTCAATGAGATACCTTCCGTCCGGGATTCACTGTCAGTCATTATTTGGATTTTTTCCTTTTTCATTAATAAAGAAAATAAATATCAGTGAACTGATCAGTAATAAAAAAGGATAGAACAGATAAGGTATTATCTGGAATGCACCTATATCTCCTTCCAGTGCCTTTACCGCAGATACCGCAACCAGCATCTGTGCACCGTAAGGGATGATGCCCTGGAAGATACATGAAAATGTATCCAGTATAGATGCTGTTTTCTTATTGGTGATTCCATATTCCTTAGCCATATCTCTTGCAATCGGGTTCGCCATAACGATTGCAACAGTGTTATTTGCCGTAGATATATCCATAGCTCCTACTAAAAGACCCATACCCAGCTGGCCGAGCTTTTTGCCCTTAAATACTCTCTTGATAAAATACAGTAATGCCGTGAATCCGCCGTATTCTTTAATGAGCGCACAGATTGCAGATACCAGTATTGCAACCATAGTTGTCTCAAACATTCCTGTTACACCCGTTCCCATACTTGAAAGAAGCTCAGTTGCTGCGATTGCACCTGTTGCTAGCATGATGATCGAACCTGATACAATACCGATGATTAAAACCACGAATACATTGATTCCTACTATACCGCCTATGAGTACCAGTATATACGGAATTATCTGGATAAGATTGTATTCTTCAATTACAGCATCTCCGTTATATGTATTAAGTGACAGAACCAGTATCAGAATCAGTGTAGCTATTGCTGCAGGAAGTGCGATTGCGAAGTTCTCGCGGAACTTATCCTTCATCTCACAGCCCTGTCCGTTGCATGCTGCAATTGTCGTATCAGAGATGAAGGAAAGGTTGTCTCCAAACATCGCTCCGCCTACAACTGTTGCAACACAAAGTGCCATATCAAATCCCGAAGCTCTCGAGACAGCAATCGCTATAGGGGTTATCAATGTGATAGTACCTACTGATGTCCCCATCGAGAGGGATACCAGACATGCGATAATAAAAAGAACTGCTACGGAAAACTTTGCCGGTACTATGGAAAGAAGAAAATATGCTACTGAGTTTGCACCGTTTCTGCCGACCACTCCTGTGAATATGCCTGCTGTCATGAATATCAGAATCATGGTAACTATATCCTTGTCTCCGATTCCCTTTCCCATAAGTTCCAGCTTTTTGTCAAAGCTTAAATCCGGATTCTGAATACATGCTGCAAGAAGTGCAATTAGGAATATTACCACGATAGGGATATTATAAAATCCCATAGGCACCTTAAGAACATATTCAAACAGGACTCCCAGCCCCAGATACAATACAAGAAATATTCCTATCGGAATCAACGCCTTTGCATTTCCTTTGTTTTCCATAATAATTTTGCCTCCCGTTCAAGTTATATTCATACTGTGATTTGGATTTCTATAAGTACTATTGCTGATAACACAGGGGCACCCATTTCACAGGGTGCCCCGATATGCTTTCAACTATCTGATATAATTAATAATTTTCAGCATGTACTTCGAAATACGCCTGTGGATGGTTACATGTCGGGCATACCTCCGGAGCCTTCTCTCCGACTACAATATGACCACAGTTTCTGCACTCCCATACCTTGACTTCACTCTTTGCAAATACCTCTGCCATCTCGATATTCTTAAGCAGTGCACGGTATCTTTCCTCATGATGCTTCTCAATAGCTGCCACAAGTCTGAACTTCTCTGCAAGCTCCTTGAAGCCCTCTTCTTCAGCTGTCTTGGCAAAGCCTTCATACATATCTGTCCACTCGAAGTTCTCGCCGTCAGCTGCAGCCTTAAGATTATCTGTTGTCTCTCCGATTCCGTTTAACTCCTTGAACCAGAGCTTAGCATGCTCCTTCTCATTGTCAGCCGTTTTAAGGAACAGTGCTGATATCTGCTCGAATCCGTCTTTCTTTGCTTTCGATGCAAAATATGTGTACTTATTTCTTGCCTGTGACTCTCCTGCAAATGCTGCTTCGAGATTTTTTTCAGTCTGTGTTCCTGCATACTTGTTAGCCATTATTATTACCCTCCAATACTATATATATTATTATTCTGTATTGCTGTAAAAGTATCCGCAGCTGTTATTATATCATATTTCATTCAAATATCACAAAACTGCCATAATAATGTATAATAGATTTACTTTTGCTATTGATATTTACACAGAAAGAGGTATTGAAATGAGAGAAAGAATCTTATCAGTTATTGAACAGAACAGCAGACTCAGAAGTGAAGAAATCGCAGCTCTTCTGGGTGAAGATATAGAAACGGTTCGCAGCGAAATGCGAGCTATGGAAGCTGAAAATGTTATCGCCGGATACCATACTATCATTGACTGGGACAAGACCGGAAAAGAAAAGGTCAGTGCACTGATTGAGGTCAAAACCACGCCGCAGAGAGGTCTCGGATTTGACAAGCTTGCTGAACGCATCATGCGTTATCCTGAAGTTGATTCAATATACCTTATGAGCGGGGACTTTGATTTCGTCATTTTCCTCAATGGTAAGACAATGCGTGAAGTAGCCAGCTTCGTTTCAGACAAGCTTGCACCTCTGGATCAGATCAGAGGTACGGCTACTCATTTCCTTCTTAAAAAATACAAGGATCACGGTGCTATACTGGACGAAACAGAACATGATGAAAGGCAGTTGATACAGGCATGAAGAAATTATTATCAGACAGAATAACCGGTATAAAGCCTTCGGGAATCAGAAAATTCTTCGATGTGGCAAACACTATGAAGGATGTCATCTCACTCGGAGTCGGCGAACCGGATTTTGATACTCCGTGGTTCATACGTGAGGAGGGTATTTATTCACTTGAAAAGGGACGTACTTTTTATACTTCCAATGCCGGACTTCCCGAACTGAAGAAAGAAATCTCCGATTACCTTCAGCGAAAATATAAAATAACATATGATACGAAGGATGAGGTGATGGTAACTGTCGGAGGAAGCGAGGGCATAGATATTGCTATCAGAGCTCTTACCAATCCCGGCGATGAGATCATCATACCGCAGCCGAGCTATGTTTCTTATGAGCCTTGCGTTGTCATGGCAGGTGGAACTCCGGTAATACTTGAGCTCGAGGAAAAAGACAGGTTCAAACTGACCACTCAGAAGCTGCTGGAGAAGATTTCTGACAAGACGAAGCTGCTGGTTCTTCCGTTTCCCAATAACCCGACAGGCTCTGTTATGACATATGACGAGCTTTGCAAAATTGCAAATATCTGTATTCAAAATGATATATGGGTTTTGTCTGACGAGATATATTCCGAGCTTACCTACACAAAGGATGGCCATGCTTCGATAGCTCAGGTTCCGGGAATGCAGGAGCGAACCATACTTATCAATGGTTTTTCAAAGGCATATGCCATGACAGGATGGAGACTGGGATATGCATGTGCGCCTTCAGTTGTGTTAAAACAGATGATGAAGATACATCAGTACTGCATCATGTGTGCACCTACTACCAGTCAGTATGCAGCTATAGCAGCTCTGCGTAACGGTGACGGAGAAGTGTCAAAGATGCGCGAGTCATATAATCAGCGAAGAAGACTTCTGGTCAAAAGATTTACAGATATGGGGATTCCTGTGTTTGAGCCTGAGGGAGCGTTCTATATATTCCCGAATATCAGTAAATTCGGAATGACAAGCGAGGAGTTTGCATTAAAACTGCTTGATGAAAAGCATGTTGCTGTCGTTCCCGGATCTGCATTCGGGGACAGCGGAGAGGGATATATCCGAATCTCCTATGCTTATTCGATCAAGCAGCTTGAACAGGCATTGATAAAGATAAATGAATTTATCTCTGTTTTATAATTCTGATTTCATTTTTGCAAGGAACTCATCGCCATAACCATAATGTTCAACTACATAGTCCAGATCCTTGTCGCCACGGCCTGAAAGGCATACCAGAATTGACTCCGGTTTGCCCTTTCGGGCTTCTTTTATAGCATATGCCAATGCATGTGAACTCTCGATCGCCGGAATGATTCCTTCATTTCTTGAAAGCATAAAGAGTGCTTCGATCGCTTCATCATCACTTGCAGTAACATAATTGAATCGTCCCATATCATGAAGCATCGCATGCTCCGGCCCTACTGCCGGATAGTCAAGACCGCTTGCATTGGAGTATACAGGTGCAGGGGCACCGTTTTCATCTGCCAGCATGATGCTGTTAAATCCGTGCATTACGCCTTCACTTCCATATGTCACGCTTGCCGCATGATCACCGAGATTACTTCCTCTTCCACCCGGCTCTACACCGATGATTTCTACAGGGTCTGCAACAAATGGTGTAAACATTCCTATAGAGTTTGAGCCTCCGCCCACACAGGCAACCACCTTATCAGGTAAATGTCCCGTCTGCTCGATAAACTGGCTTCTGGCCTCCTCACCTATAACATATTGAAAATCCCTTACCATGAGCGGAAATGGGTGCGGACCTGCCGCTGTACCAATACAGTATATGGCATCGTGATACTCTTTTGAATATGCTTCAAATGCCGCATCAACAGCTTCCTTCAGAGTTTTCAGTCCAAATGTTACCGGAACCACATTGGCACCCAGCATTTTCATTCTCGTTACATTCGGTGCCTGCTTCGCGATATCCACCTCTCCCATGTAGATATCACACTCAAGTCCGAAATATGCTGCAGCTGTCGCAAGTGCGACGCCGTGCTGTCCGGCACCTGTTTCTGCGATGAGCTTTTTCTTGCCCATGTATTTTGCGAGAAGTCCTTCACCCATGCAGTGGTTTAACTTATGTGCACCTGTATGATTAAGATCTTCACGTTTCAGATATATCTGTGTACGTCCCAGGAGATTTGAAAGATTCTGACAATGATAAACCGGTGTGGGTCTTCCCTGGAAATCTTTTCTTATTCTTCTGAGTTCCGCTATGAACTGCGCAGACTGCGCTATAGTCTGATATCCTTCCGCATATTCATTAAATGCCTTTATCAGTTCAGGATCTTCAAGATAGTTTCCTCCATACTTTCCGAAATAACCCCTCTGATCCGGATACTCCTTGAGATAGTTGTCATAGTCACGATACTTGTTGCTCATTTTTTCCTCCGCAATATGTTGATTCGTTTATGAAGACTGATTTAAATCAGACTTGTGTTTTATCACATACACAGCATTTATTATAATGTCAAACAAATGAAGAAACAACTTTATTTAATGGTATAAATGCTATAATATTAATATAGTACCAAATCGATATGTTAAGGAGTTTGGATATGTATGATTATCTGATAGTCGGCGCCGGCTTATTTGGGTCAGTTTTCGCACAGCAGGCAAAGGAAATGGGCAGAAGTGTCCTTGTGATCGATAAAAGACCGAATATTGCCGGGAATATATATACAGAAAAAACAGATGGAATCAATGTGCACAAATACGGTGCACATATCTTCCATACCAATAATCATACTGTATGGGAGTATGTTCAGAGATTCGCTGTATTTAACCGTTTTACCAATGCTCCGGTAGCAAACTACAAGGGAGAGCTATTCAGTCTTCCTTTTAATATGTATACATTTAATAAAATGTGGGGAGTAGTCACTCCTGAAGAAGCCCGCGAAAAAATCGAGCAGCAGAAAGCAGAGGCCGGAATTACTGAACCGCGCAATCTGGAGGAGCAGGCGATTTCTCTGGTCGGACGTGATATCTTCGAGAAACTGATAAAGGGATATACTGAAAAGCAGTGGGGACGTGATTGCAAGGATCTGCCTGCATTTATTATTAAAAGACTCCCTGTAAGGTTTACTTTTGATAATAACTATTTCAATGCACTGTTTCAGGGAATCCCTGTCGGCGGATACACAGCTATGATTGAAAAAATGCTGGATGGCATCGAGGTTCATCTCAACGAGGACTATCTTGCAGACAAGGCTGCATATGATGCTATGGCTGACAAGGTAATCTACACAGGTCCGATAGATGCATACTTTGATTACGAGCTCGGCTATCTGGAATACCGTTCCGTACGCTTTGAAAATGAGCTGCTGGATATGCCGAATTTCCAGGGTAATGCGGCTGTCAATTACACTGACCGGGAGACACCATGGACCAGAATCATAGAGCATAAATGGTTTGAATTCGGTAAGGATGAAAATGGAAACGATCTGCCAAAAACAGTGATAAGCCGGGAATACAGTTCTGAATGGAAGCCCGGAGATGAACCGTATTATCCTGTAAATGACGAAAAAAACGGAGCCCTATACAGAAAGTATAAGGCTCTGGCTGATAAAGAAAATAATATTATTTTCGGCGGCCGTCTGGGTGAATATAAGTATTATGATATGGATCAGGTTATTGCCACAGCACTTGAGCGCAGTGAATTGATTCTGAGTTGAATGATAGAATAGGGATTATTTCTTTTTATTTGTTATCCGTTATATATCTGGCAACATATACTCCGCTTGCGGATGCATGTGAAAGGGAGTGGGTCACTCCGCTTCCGTCGCCTATGATGAAAAGTCCCTTATGTCTTGTCTCAAGGTTTTCATCCAGCTTTGCCTCCATGTTATAGAACTTGGCTTCTACTCCATACAACAGAGTGTCATCATTGGCAGTACCCGGAGCGATCGTATCAAGTGCATAAATCATTTCTATGATACCATCGAGAATTCTCTTCGGCAGAACCAGACTAAGATCGCCCGGTGTCGCTGCAAGCGTAGGTCTTACCGTTGATTCCTCTATTCTCTTTACCGTACTTCTTCTGCCTCTGACCAGATCTCCGAATCTCTGAATCAACACCCCACCACCAAGCATATTTGACAGTCTCGCTATGCTTGTACCGTAGTCATTACTTGACTTGAACGGAACAGAAAAATGCTTTGAAACAAGCAGCGCGAAGTTTGTGTTTTCGGTCTTCTTTGAAGGATCTTCAAAGCTGTGTCCGTTAACTGTGATTATACCGTTGGTATTTTCATTGACTACTATTCCGTGCGGATTCATACAGAATGTTCTTACATCATCCTCGAACTGCTGTGTACGGTATATTATCTTGCTTTCATAAAGCTGGTCTGTGATATGATCAAAAATAACACTCGGAATTTCTACTCTCACTCCGAGATCGACGCGGTTCGACTCTGTCGGAATTTCAAGATCCTGACATACCTTTTCCATCCACTTGCTTCCGCTTCGTCCGACTGAAATGATACATCTGTCAGCACATGCGTCTCCGCCATCGTATATGACCTTATATCCGCCGTCTTCCATCGCAACTTCAGTGATCTCTGTTTCGAAATAGAAGTCGACCTTTTCTTTTAATTCATCATATATATTACCAAGGACTATATAGTTTATATCTGTTCCGAGGTGGCGTACACTTGCCTCAAGAAGTGTAAGCTTATGCTGCATACATATACGCTTAAACTCGCTTCCTGATGTTGAGTATAGCTTTGTTCCCTCTCCGCCGTGGCTGAGGTTGATGCTGTCTACATATTTCATAAGCTCGATAGCCTTGTCTTTTCCGATATGCTCGTACAGTGTTCCGCCGAAATCATTGGTTATGTTATATTTTCCATCAGAAAAGGCTCCTGCTCCGCCGAATCCGCACATGATCTGACAGGTTCCGCAATTGATACAGGACTTTATTTTTACTCCGTCTATCGGACACTTCCTTTTTTCAAGTGAGTGTCCTTTTTCAAATATTGCGATATTAAGATTCGGATTAAGCTTTATCATTTCATATGCTGAAAAGATACCTCCCGGTCCTGCTCCTATTATTATCACATCATATTTCATAAATAAAAAATCCTTTCTCAGTTATTTATCCTGTCTTTACTGTAACTGTATCCTGCAACAGTATAACACATCACAGACCTTATGATGTTATTCAAGTTTACATATTATAACCATAGTTGATAAGCCTGCACCTCTGATCACATCGAGATCTGCCGTCATGATTTTCTGTGATTTGCCTATATAATCTCCTTCACTGACAAGAACCATGAAGCCTTTACCGCCGAGTTTAACTGTATCAATTCCTACATGAACCAGAAGTTCCTCTCCATTATCTGCCTTTATAGTTATTGCATGCTTTGTTTCAGCTATACTTACGACCGTTCCGTCACATGGAGACCATATATTTCCGTTCTCAGGAAGAATACCTATACATTTTCCGAGTTTTCCTGATGAAAATACGGGATCAGGTATCTCTTGCATAGGAATCAGTTCACCGTCTGCAGGCGCACCCGGCTTAAGTCCGTTCTTCTTATCTTCAATATTTTTTTCCGCCTTCGCAGTACATTCTCTTATTTGTCTGACCTTTGAAACCGGAACTGATAATTCATCAACTCCTGCTTCGATAAGTCGCTCTATCATCTCCGTGTCTGCTGCCAGCTGACCGCATATTCCGGTCGTTACCCCGTTTGCATGTCCGGCATGCACGATTTGCTCAATAAGTCTTAACACTGCTTCATGATGCGGGGTGAAATACCTGTCAAGTCCCTCTTCCTCTCTGTCCAGCGCAAGTGTATACTGAGTCAAGTCATTGGTTCCTATACTGAAAAAACCAACCTTTTTTGACAGAGTATCGGATATTATTGCCGCTGCCGGGGTCTCTATCATGATACCAAGTTCGGGAATCCTGTAAGGTACCTTCTCTTTCTCAAGCTCTGCAGCTGCTTCATTTACATGATTCGTGATTTCATCAATCTCCCATTCGGAAGTTATCATAGGAAACATGATCTTCAGATTTCCATGGACACCGGCTCGCAGCATCGCACGCAGCTGAGTATGAAAGAGCTCTCTCTTTTCAAGTGATATTCTCACTCCGCGAAGACCCAGTGCCGGATTTGCTTCTTCAGGTATATCAAGCCATCTCACCTTTTTGTCAGATCCGATATCCATGGTCCTGATGATCACTTCCTTATCGCCCATTGCATCCAGAACAGCACTGTATGCCTGGTACTGCTCTTCCTCGTCGGGAGCTGAATTGCTGCCCAGGAACAGAAACTCGGATCTGAAAAGACCTACTCCGTCTGCTCCTGATTCAAGCAGCTGTGGTATGTCCTCCGGTCCTGCAATATTTGCATATATTTTAGTTTTACACCGGATGTCTTTCTTTGATTTTCTGCGCTGGATTTTTTCATCAGCAATAACTGTCATTCTCTTCTCTGCCTCAGCTATCATATCACTGTCAGGATCTATGATCAGGTTCTCTCCATCGATAATGACATATTTGCTTTTCATAGCCGCTGCAGTCGCTTCGGTGTTTCCATATACATACGGTATTTCCAGATTTCCGGCGAGAATCGAGAGATGCGAGTTTGGCGAACCTTTATCCGTGATGATTCCCCCGATCAGCATCTGATCAAACGAAGTCATCTGCGCCGGACTTATATCATACGATACCAGTGCCGAGCGGATCACAAGCTCAGCATCTGTATTTCCGCTTATGGCCTTTATTATCTGTTCTCCCACTCCTCTTATGTCAGAAGCGCGTGCACGCAGATACTCTGATTCTGCAGTCTCCACCTTCCTTGCATATTCATCAGCTTTATTCTTTACCGCATACTCTGCTGTGCAGTTTTCATTCGTAATGTATTCTTTGATCTCCCCCATAAATGACTGATCGTCCAGCAGCATCTGCACCGTTTCCATGATTGCTGCATTATCCCCGGAGTATTTAGCATTTGTCATTGAGTTCTTTATTGCATCAATCGCTCTGTCCAGCTTTGCAGTTTCTTCTGCGCAATCTGATGCGGCTTTTTCGATGTCAGGAGTCGAAGTATTGACAGCATGAACCGGTCCTGCATAGAAACCGTTCTGAGCAATATGGCATATATATTCCATCATTTCTTCGCCCTCCTTATAATCTTTCTATCAGAAAGCTTCTGATTTCTCCGGCTGCCATCACTGCATCCGGACCCTCAGCCCTGCATTTCAGTTCCGTTCCCTGTACCGCGCCAAGTGACATCAGCTGCATGACACTTCTGCCATCGGCAGTATGTCCGTCTGCCTCTATCACGAAGCTGCAGTTATATTTACGAATCAGTCCCGATAATTCTCCGGCCGGTCTTGCATGCATTCCAAGCGGATCCCTGATTATATGTGTAAACTCCTTATCTCCGGTCATGTCAAATATGACCGTCTCTCCATGGTTAATCCTGACATGTGTATTATTCTGAATATCTGATTCCACGTCAGCCGTATTCGCAGCATTTTCCTCTGCGGATTTTTCTTCTGTTGCTCCGTGGTCCACGTTTCCATCCGGCTCGGGAATCTCAGCATCGCTTACCAGTGCGTTTGTAATGATAAAGCTCATGACATAACTTATCATAAGTCCGATAAGATAGCACAATATGCTTAGCAGTGGTCCACTGGGTCCCTGTGTCATAACAAATATTCCAAGCAGTCCTGACGGCCCCCATGTCGTTGAAGCAACCTGCATGAGCATTACAAAAGCACCTCCGAAGCCGGCACCGATTCCTGCGGTAATAAATGGTTTACCCACCGGAAGTGTGACTCCGTATATCAGTGGTTCTCCGACTCCCAGAAATCCGGCCGGAAGTGCACCTCTGATCACGGAAACCAGCCTCTGACTGTTTTTCTTCTTTGCCTTTTTCATGATAGCAAGAGAAGCTCCGACCTGTCCTGCTCCAGCCATCGCAAGTGCAGGATAAAGTGTGATAAATCCTATCTCCTGAAGCTGTACTGTATACAGCGCTACCATTCCGTGGTGCATACCTGCTGCAACAAGCGGCAGGAATAATGCCGATGCGATATATCCGGTTATCAATCGCACTATGGCGCTTTCAGCCATACATGCTTTTCCAAATACCCATACTATACCGGTGGATACATATCCGAATATAGGCATGATTATCAGTATGTATGGAATCGCCACTATAAGCAGTGACAAAATCGGTGTAAATACTATATCGACACTGTCTGGCATCCTGCTTCTGACTTTCTTCTCTACTACAGAAAGCACCAATACTCCAATGATGACTGCAAGAACTCCGCCCTTGCCCGTTCTGAGTATAGATCTCAGCGGCTCGGAATCATTATACAGACCCAGTATCTGGGCGATGGTATTGATACCGTCCAGTGAAGTGATTAGTCCCAGCATTCCGCCAAGTATCGGTGTCGCTCCGAACCTCTCTGCCGCGCGATACCCCGCCCATGCTGTGATATATGTCATGAAGGAAGTATTGATCAGCACCAGCAGCGTATATATCATATTCCATATCTTTATGTCTGCGTAGTTTGGAACAAGCTGACTTATAAGCGAAGAAAGACCTGCGCAAAGTCCCGCAGCGATAACGCCGGGGATCAGTGGAACAAATATATCTCCTATGACTTTAAGTACTGATTTTACCTTGTTCTTTTTATTCTTTGCGTTGAGGCTTTCCTTATTCTGCTTCCAGTCACCGGTACTATCGTTTGTCTTTTCATCCGCCGCTGAAGCCATGCCCATATCATGACAGATATCTGCATACTTTCTGCTTTTTCCCGGCCCGACCACTATCTCATATGAACACGCTCTGTCATGAACCAGTCCCAGCACATCAACAAGCTCTTTAAGTCCCGCTTCATTTACCGGCGTCTCTTCTCTCGTCACTACTCGCAGTCTGGTCATACAGTTGGTAACTGAAATTATGTTTTTTTCTCCTCCGAGATATTCAATTATCTTACTTACACTGTCCTTCGCGCTCATTTTCTTCTCCCGTTGATCAGATCTATAGCTCTTCCGACAAATCCTGAGGTTTCCCCCAGGGCTTTTTCCGCCGTCTCATAATCTGCTCCGGTCTCGCTGCATATGATGGCGAGCTTGACTCTGTTATCACATTGCCTGAGATACTTTTCAGCATCACACCTGTCAATATCTGCAGCCATCATGACTATTCTGACTGCCCTGTCAATAAGCTTCTTATTTGTCGGCACCATATCAACCATAAGATTCTTATAAACCTTCCCATACTTTACCATCGAAACTGTGGTCAGCATATTCAATACCATCTTTGTCGCTGTTCCGGATCTGAGTCTTGTCGATCCGGTCAGAACCTCCGGGCCTATGACAACTGCGATAAGTGTATCACACAGATGGGCAAATGCAGGCGAAGGCACACAGCATACTCCTGCCGTAAAAGCTCCCAGACCTCTGGCATACTTGAGTGCACCGGCGCAATAAGCCGCAGATCCGCTTGCACTGAGTGCTACCAGCACATCCTTCCGGTTAAAGCCGATCTCCTTCAGATCTGAAACTCCAAGTTCTGATTTATCCTCCGCGCCCTCGACTGCGGTATTAAGAGCCTTCAGACCCCCTGCTATCCTGGCCGTGACCATATTTTCCCCTGCATTAAATGTTGGCAGACATTCTGATGCGTCCAGCACTCCCAGTCTTCCGCTGGTACCTGCCCCGCAGTAAACCAGCCTTCCTCCCTCATTGTAAGCGTCTGCAATTCTGTCCACGACCTTTGCAATATCCGGAAGGGCCTTTTCGACAGCTGCAGGAATTTCTGCATCCATACTGTTCATGAGCGTGACTGCTTCAAGTGAAGTCATCTTATCCAGATTCATGCTCTCCGGATTTCTGTTTTCAGTAACTAATTTTGAATAATCCATGTCTGTCTCCCCGTAATCTTAATATGACCATGAAGTCTTGTTTATTACCTCATGGTCATACAGCAGTTTATTCAAATTCTTTTCTGAGCTGTTCCTCCATCACCTCAAGAGGTGCCTCGACACCTGTCCAGAGTGTGAAGTTGAGAGCACCCTGACATGCCAGCATGCCTAATCCGTTTACCACCTCTGCTCCCCTGGATGCTGCTTCCTTAAGAAATACCGTATCACATGGATAGAATACTACATCAACCACTGTCATATCGGGGTGTATGGTATCGTAATCTATATCCGGCTTTCCGTTTACATCAGGAGCAAAACCTATAGATGTAGCATTCACCAGAATATCGGTATTATCCGGAAGCTTATATCCGGAAGTCCACTTGTGTCCTGCTGCCTTTGCTTTTGTATTTTTATTGATTACCTCTGCAAGTTCAAGTGCCTTTGCTTCAGTACGGTTCAGGATAGTTATTGTTTTTACTCCTGCAAGCGCACATTCAACCGACACAGCTCTGGCTGCACCTCCTGCCCCAAGTATAACCATATTTTTATCCGCGAGATCAATGCCCCGGTTTTTCAGAGCCTGCACGAAGCCTTTGCCGTCGGTGTTTTCACCATACAGTGATCCGTCATCTCCAACCACTATCGTATTGACAGCACCGATGATTCCGGCTGCCTCGGACAGTTTGTCGAGCTTCGGTATTACATTGATCTTGTGCGGCATGGTCAGATTCATGCCCTTCATGTGAAAGGCACGTATAGCTTTCACTGCATCGTCCAGATCATCCGAAGTCACACGAAGTGTCAGATATCTGTAATTAAGTCCGCAATGTTCAAAAGCCGCTTCCTCCATAACTCCCGTGGGATTGTCATCTACCGGATCACCAAATACACCCACCAGTTCTGCCCTGTAGTTTTTGCTCATATTCCCCTCCATTCGGTATCATTTTACATAAATAGGGTGCTGTGCACAGAGATTCTTCACTCCTTCGGATATTTCATCTTTTTTATTATCATAATCGAATATGCAGTCACATACCCAGGTTGCTATACTTGACATGTCTTTTTCTGTGAAGCCTCTTGTCGTAACCGCCGGGGTTCCTATGCGAAGTCCGCTTGTGATCGTAGGCTTCTCCGGATCGTTCGGTATTGCGTTTTTATTTGCTGTGATATGCACGCTGTCCAGACGATTCTGAAGTTCCATTCCTGTCACTCCGGTTCCTGTCAGATTCAGAAGCATCAGATGATTATCTGTTCCTCCCGATACCAGACGTATTCCTTTTTTAACAAACTCTTCTGCCAGTACTGCTGCATTCGCAACCACCTGTTTCTGATAATTTACGAAATCATCTGTCAGAGCTTCACCAAATGCTACCGCCTTCGCAGCAATAATATGCATGAGAGGACCTCCCTGTGTTCCCGGGAAAATAGCCTTATCTACCTGCTGTGCATACTGCTTTTTGCAGAAGATAAGTCCTCCCCTCGGTCCCCTGAGCGTCTTATGTGTGGTCGTTGTTACTATATCCGCATACGAGAATGGTGACGGATGTAATCCCGCTGCCACCAGACCGGCGATATGCGCCATATCCACCATCAGATATGCCCCTGCTTCATCTGCTATCTCACGAAAGGCGGCAAAATCGATAAATCTCGGATATGCACTTGCTCCTGCGAGGATGAGCTGCGGGCGATATTCCAGAGCGAGTCTTCTTACTTCATCATAATCTATACGTTCTGTCTCAGGATCGATACCATATGAATATGAGTTAAAGAATTTGCCGGAGATATTGACCTTTGCTCCGTGTGACAGATGTCCTCCTGACGGAAGCCCCATGCCAAGTACAGTATCCCCACTCTTGAGCAGTGCACAAAATGCTGCCAGATTAGCGCTTGCACCTGAATGTGGCTGCACATTGACATGCTCTGCACCCTTGAAAAGCTCCAGTGCTCTCTTTCTTGCTATTTCCTCCACTACATCTACATACTCACATCCGCCGTAATAGCGATGTGCCGGATATCCTTCTGCATATTTGTTGGTCAATATGCTTCCTGCAGCATCGAGAACTGCCTGAGACACTATATTCTCGGATGCGATAAGCTCTATGTTGTTCTGCTGCCTGCATAATTCATCGGATATTGCCAGTGCAACTTCCTGATCTGACCCTTTGAGTCTGTCGAGTGAGTCCATATGGTTTACCTCCTGTTTCTATATCATATCATTCCTGTCTGTTCTGATGAGTCCATTTGAAATACCTCTCATTGATTATTGATACTATTACGAGCAGTATACCGGGAATAAGTATCGAGCACATACCTGCTTTCATACCTGCGGCTCCTGCGATCAGACCGATAACATACGGCCAGAATGAAGCACCTATTCCGGCTATAGCGATAAATGCGCTCATTGAAAATGCATATTCCGGGAATATGTCTCCGGCACATGCCATGATAGTGCCGAACATTCCTGATGCTGACAGACCTATGCCTACAGTAGCTATAAGCGCCAGTGCAAATGAATTTGTAAACAGAAGAACTACCGTAAATACCAGCATTCCTATACTCAGTGTCCTGACGAGACTCGGTGAATGGATCTTGTTTGCTATAGCTACGCATATGAGTCGTCCTGCCAGAATAGCTGCCCAGAGTATCGAATTGAGCACCTGTGAGAAGTCTTCTGAGATGTATCCGCCTTCCACAAAATATGAAACCAGCCATCCCATGAGTGCAGCCTCCACGCACTGATACAGGAACATACACAATGATGGCAGCGCGAATCTTTTATCCTTAAGAAATGCAAATGATTTGTTAGCAGTCTGATTTCCCTTCTTATACTCTATACGACTCATATCCATACGGAATGAGAGTATAAATGAGATAATAATCAGCACGATAACGAATATTACCACAAACTTCCATCCGCTTTCTGACCTTCCTGTGCAAAGCAGTACAACAAACGGAGCAAGCAGAGCACCTATCGAAAAGCAGCTGTGCAGCATATTATTCGGTGCTGATTTTCCTTCTCCGATAGTACTTACTGCCAGATTATTATAGTTATTGCAGACACCTCTTCCACAGCCTGTAAGCAGGAATGCAAAAAGCAGAAATACCGGATTGCGGGTGACAAGTGTCAGTATGAATCCTATAGCCGCTACCGCTGTAAAAAGAATATACGCTGTCTTGATACTCAGTGCCATAGCTATCGCACCGGCAAAGAGTCCTGCAACCATATTTCCGATATTATGAATCGATACGATGGATCCGCTGACCTCGTATGAGAGTCCGTATTCATCACGCATCATCGGAAGTATGGAACCGATCATGATTACATATATTCCCATTATCACAAATGAGAAAAACATATTAAAAATCATATATCGGTCATTTTTATTTAACTTAGATAAAAACTCTTGCATTATGATGTCCCTTCAAGTCTTATGTTCTTATATTTTATAAAATCAGTATCCGTCGAATGTAGGGCAGCTCCGCTGTTTCATTCTGCGAGGATACTGATTTTCCATAATCATGTGTTATCTCATGACCCGCAGCATCGTGCTGCTTTATTATTTCTCGTTTTTATATACTTCTTTGAAATACTTATATGTATCTACCTTCAGTTCTCCGCATGCAGGCTCGTCACAAGCGATATATGCATTGTTATGAAGCTGAAGTGCGCTGATGGTCCATGCCTGGTCTACTCCGCCTTCTACACAGTGCTTAAGTGCGCGTGCCTTATTGTGTCCATTGATGAGAAGCAGCACTTCCTTTGAATCTGTAACTGTACCTACACCTACTGACAGAGCTCTTGTAGGAACCTTCTTTGTATCATTTCCGAAGAAACGTGAGTTCACGATGATAGTATCCTGGGTAAGTGCTCTGACACCTGTGCGCGAGTTTAATGATGTGAATGGCTCATTAAAGGCTATATGTCCGTCTACTCCGCTGCCGCCCATGAAGAGATCTATTCCACCGTAGGAAGCGATCCTCTTTTCATAATCTGCACATTCCTTCGCCAGATCCTTCGCCATACCGTTAAGGATATTAATATTGGCCTTCGGAATGTCGATATGATTGAAGAAATTGTCATGCATGAAATACCAGTAGCTCTGTTTATGACTGTGAGAAAGTCCTACATACTCATCCATATTAAATGTAACTACATTCCTGAAGCTTACCTTGCCTGCCTTGTTAAGCTGAATAAGGCGCTTATATACTCCGAGCGGTGATGAACCTGTGGGCAGTCCCAGTACGAATGGCTTCTCTCCTTTATGTTTGTTAATCGCTGCCGCAATATGCTTTGCAGCCCAGTCACACATAGTATCATAATCATTTTTAATAATCAGTTTCATTTTTATTCCTCCTATAATATCTGATTTTGCAGACTTTGTCCTACCGATAAAAAATCGAAAAGCCGATGGCATTCCATCGGCATCCTTGAGCGCAGAAGGCGGGATTTGAACCCGCGCGCCGCTATTAACGACCTACTCACTTTCCAGGCGAGCCCCTTCGGCCACTTGGGTACTTCTGCCGATTGATTACTCTGTTTCTTTATTAAAGCATGCCTGTTTCACACTTTACAAACCAACATATATTATGCAACATCAGACGGATTTTATCAACTGTCTCCTGAATTCCATGCCATGTAAAAAGCCGCAGCACATGCTGCGTCTTGCCACGCAGAG
Organism: Lachnospiraceae bacterium; assembly: GCA_045616865.1. GTDB lineage: Bacteria > Bacillota > Clostridia > Lachnospirales > Lachnospiraceae > Darwinimomas. The sequence goes on from JAZLHO010000059.1 coordinate 25,473, forward strand.
GATGGGATTCGAACCCATGTGCCCTTGCGGACAAACGGTTTTCAAGACCGCCTCGTTATGACCTCTTCGATACCTCTGCAGTTCGTTCAAACGCGAACAGAACTATTTTATATGAATAAGCCTTCTTTGTCAAGCATATAGCCCATCAAAGAACAGGCTTTTATGTCAGATCATACGCATTCTTACTACACGATCAACAAACTCTGTATTGTTGTCCGTTGCGTCAAAAAGCTCCAGAATGCGTTCTACGGCATCATCTGGTTTCAGTGAGTTTGTTGCCCTGTGAATGATATTAACAGCATCCTGCTCCTTGCTGCCAAGCAGCAAATCATCTCTGCGGGTTCCGCTCCTTGTGATATCAATTGCAGGGAATATCCTCTTCTCACTGAGCTTTCTGTCGAGCACAAGCTCCATATTACCGGTTCCCTTGAATTCCTCGAATACTACATCATCCATACGGCTTCCTGTATCTACAAGGGCAGTTGCCAGTATGGTCAGAGACCCTCCTTCCCTCATCTTTCTGGCTGCTCCGAAAAACTTCTTCGGCATATGAAGTGCATTTGGATCGAGGCCTCCTGAGAGGGTTCTTCCGCTGGATGTGACCGTCAGGTTATATGCTCTTGCAAGTCTGGTGATGGAATCCAACAGGATTATGACATCGTCTCCCTGTTCAACCAGTCTCTTGGCCCTCTCGATTACCATCTCCGAAACCCTCTTATGTCTTTCCGGAAGTTCATCGAAAGTAGAATATATTACTTCAACCTGCTTACCTGTTACAGATTCCTTGATATCTGTTACTTCCTCAGGTCTTTCATCGATGAGAAGTATGATGATATGCATCTCCGGTTCATTCTGCAGTACTGCCTGTGCCACCTGTTTGAGCAGTGTGGTTTTGCCGGCTTTAGGCGGTGATACTATCATTCCTCTCTGACCCTTTCCTATAGGAGAAAGCAGATCGACTATGCGCATTGCTGTTGTAGTTCCCCTTACAGTTTCCAGATGTATTCTTTCCTCCGGGAATATTGGAGTCAGATTCTCAAAGTTAGGTCTTCGTAATATCCTGTCGATAGTAAGCCCGTTGACAGTCTTTACATTCAGTAGAGCCGAAAATTTTTCATTTGCTCTTTTGCTTCTCTTTATTCCCGAGATGATATCACCGGTTTTCAGATTCAGTTTTTTGATCTGATTCGGTGCTACATACACATCCTCCACACCCGGAAGATAATTATCACATCTTATGAATCCGAATCCATCAGGCATGACTTCGAGAATTCCGTATGCCGGCATCTGCTCCTGTGCGGGATATGCATCTGCCGCATTCAGTCCCGGCCTTCTTCCTGTTTCCTGTTCATTGTTTTGATTTGCATTTTTCTCCGGGTTCTCCTGTGCGGTCTGCCCCGGCATCTGTTGCTGTGTTTTCAACTGATTATCTTCCTTCGGAGCAGTACTTTCTGCATGTAAAGCCAGGGCCTCAATAAGATCCGACTTCTTCATGGTTGATACACCCTTGATGTCCTCACCCTTAGCCAGGTCTCTTAACTGTGTCAATGATAAAGTTGCCAGTTTTTCTCTCATCTTTTCTTCCCCTTCTTTACTCCTTTTATATAATCAAGCCATTCACTTATCTCTTTTTCTTTTCCGTTATCTGACGGAACATAGAATCCGCCGCTTACTCCATTTGGCAGATATTGCTGATCTACATAATGGTTTGGATAATCATGCGCATATTTGTATCCTGACATTCGCTCAATCTCATTATCCTCATTGTAGTGATAGTCTCTCAGATGCGCCGGTATGGTCTCGCTTATAGAAGTCTCCACTGCAGCTTCCGCCGCATCGATTGCCATAACTACTGAATTTGATTTTGGTGCGCATGCTACATATGAAGCAGCATGGGCCAGTATGATTCTGGATTCCGGCATGCCTACTCTCTCCACTGCCTGTGCCGCTGCAGCAGCCACTACCAGTGCCATCGGATCGGCATTTCCCACATCTTCACTCGCACATATCATGATTCGTCTTGCGATAAACTTTACATCTTCTCCGGCATAAAGCATACGGGCTACATAATACACAGCTGCATCCGGATCCGATCCACGCATGCTTTTGATAAGTGCTGATGCCGCGTCATAATGATTGTCTCCGCCTTTATCGTATCTGAGCTGCCGTTTTTGTATGCACTCTGCTGCAACAACCATATCGAAATGTATCTTTCCGTCCTTTGCGACAGGAGTCGTGAGTACTCCGAGCTCGACTGCATTGATTGCATTTCTCGCATCGCCGTTGGATGCATCTGCAAGGAACTCTGCCGCATCCTCATCAAGCACTACATTATATCCGCCCATTCCTTTCTCTGCATCTGTGACAGCCCTGTAAATGAGTGTCAGTATATCTTCCTTTGATAACGGCTTCAGTTCAAATACCGTGGATCTTGACAGCAGCGCGGAGTTGACCTCAAAGAACGGATTTTCCGTCGTTGCTCCGATCAGTATGATCGTTCCGTCCTCTACAAACGGAAGCAGATAATCCTGCTGCGCTTTGTTGAAGCGATGTATCTCATCGATAAAAAGCACTGTACGTTTTCCGTACATTCCCATATCCTGCTTTGCAGCTGCCGTGACCTCCTCCATATCCTTCTTGCCGGAGGTGGTAGCATTAATCTGCTTGAATACAGCACTCGTTGAATTTGCAATGACCCTCGCCAGTGTAGTCTTGCCTGTTCCCGGAGGTCCGTAAAATATGACTGAACTTATCTTATCGGCTTTTATCGCTCTGTAAAGCAGCTTGTCTTCTCCGATGATATGTTTCTGTCCCACCACTTCTTCAAGCGAAGCAGGCCTCATGCGCAGTGCAAGAGGTGCGTCCTTCTGCATGTTTTCTTCTCTCATGTAATCAAAGAGATCCATGGATAATCTCCTTTATCATTTCATTTACAGCCCTGACTTCATCATAAAATCCCTTTGCGCTCATAAGTCTGCTGCCGCTTGATCTGATGATGATCTGCTCTATGCCGTCACTTGTAGCTACTGTGATGTTATACTTTGAAGCATTCTGGTGTGTAAATGTTTCTATGTAGTGATCTGCCGTTTCCGCTGTTGCCGTAAATATCACATGTATATTGTGGTAGTCCAGCATCTCTGTTTTATGATGCTCGAGTCTGTACGCATCAAATACCACCGCTGTCTCTATCTCACGATATCCGGAATAGTTGCTTACTATATCGAGCAGCTTCAGACGCGCCGAATCTATATTCACATCAGCCAGTGCTTTAAGCTCAGGCCACGCAAATATGATATTGTAACCATCTATCAGAAAGTATTCAGGTTTTATGATCTGGGGTTTCCTGTGACTTACAGAACTGGAATTACTGTTTTCGTAAGTATAAACCTTCTTTGCCCGCCGCGCAACTTTATTCTTTTTATTGGCCCCGTTCGCAGCCTTTAATATCGCGTCTACCTCTTCCGTAGATATCCACTCATCCACCTGGGCTGTGCGTACTGCGCTCATCGGCACTCCCGCATCATCACGTTTTGTACCCAGCACATTTTCGACATGCATCATCGATTTAACTTCATTCCAAGGCACATATACTCCGGCACCATGTGAACAGAATACCGAACCGCAGGGATTCCTCAGATCTGCTTCCGGATCGTAAGTACATCCGTCCAGCACTTCCTCCTGATTATGGCACACATCATATCCTCTCAGGTTCAGGGAAATGTTCCCGTATCCTCTGGTATACGCATTCAGTTCATTCGGATAATCCCAGAGCCTGGATACCGGCGCATATCCGCATATAGTTGCTGTATCATTTATCAGTTCAGGTGCCTGACACTTTCCGCTCATTGCTTCTATATCAGTCATCGCGCGTCCGACATATTCCTGCGGCATAGTCATGACGAAGTTATAGTATGGTTCAAGCAGTCTGACTTCCCCTGCGGCTCTTGCCTCCATCAGTCCTTCTCTTATTGCTCTGTATGTAGACTGTCTGAAATCTCCGCCTTCAGTATGCTTTACATGAGCTCGTCCGCCCTTTACTGTTATCACCACATCTGTCAGTTCGGAACCTGTCAGCACTCCTGCGTGTCTTTTCTCAAGTATATGTGTGACTATAAGTCTCTGCCAGTTCCTTGCCAGCTCATCCTCACTGACATTGGATACAGCAGTTATTCCGCTGCCTCTTTCTCCCGGTGTCATAATCAGATGAACCTCTGCATAGTGTCTGAGGGGTTCGAAATGACCCACTCCATATGCCATGCCTGACAGTGTCTCTTTATATACTATGCTTCCTGCTCCGAATTCAATATTCAGTCCGAATCGTTCCTTTACTACTTCCTTTAGTATCTCAAGCTGTATCAGACCCATCACTCTCACATGTATCTCTCTGGTATCCTCATTCCATGTGAATTTAAGCTCAGGGTTTTCTTCCTCTATCTCTTTAAGGTAATCCATGACTACTATCGGAGATGCTCCATCGTTTATAAGCACCTGATATGTCATGACAGGTTCTATCTCGGGAGTCGGTGCATCATCACAGTTGATTCCCTGGCCCGGATAGGTTTCTGTCAGTCCGGCGACAGTGCACAGATCTCCCGCATATATCTCGGTTCCTTCTTCGATCCCGCTTACCTTATCATTTCCGATTTTATCGCGTACCTTCAGACTTCCTCCCAGTATCTTCATATGAGTGAGTCTGTTATGCTTATCATCATGAGTTATTTTATATACTCTGGCTGCGAATTCATCATCGTATTCTATATTTGACATGTATCCGGCCATACCCGAGAGGAGTTCCTTCACGCCTTCATTTTTCAGCGCTGCCCCAAAATATACCGGATAGATTTTTCTTTCTGCGATAGCTCTGATCACATCGGTTTCATCAAGCTTCCCTGATGCAAGATAATCTTCCATCATCTTTTCATCACAGCCCGCTATGCCTTCCATATCCATATCGGTAAAGTTGATGCAATCAGATGAAAGCTTATTTCTGATCATATTCATAAGCTCATCTTTGCTTCCTTCATATCGGTCCATCTTATTGACAAAGATAAATGCCGGGACATCGTATCTTTCAAGCAGCCTGAATAATGTAAGTGTGTGTCCCTGCACTCCCTCCGGGGCTGATACTATAAGAATCGCATAATCAAGAACAGAAAGTGTCCTTTCCATCTCCGCTGAAAAGTCCGTATGTCCCGGAGTGTCAAGCAGCATGAATTTTCTTCCGGATACCTCAAATGAAGCACGGCTTGAAAATATGGTTATGCCTCGTGCCCTTTCAAGTTCATGAGTATCCAGACAGGTATCACCGCTGTCTACGCGGCCCGCCCGTCTGATACTTCCTGAATCGTACAATATATTTTCCGATAATGTGGTTTTTCCGGCATCAACATGTGCCAGTATTCCGATGGTAATCATAGATGTGATCAAGTAGAATTATTTTCTTTTCCAGGTGGTAAATCTGTAATGAATGCCCTCCCACTCATTGTCATGGCCTTCTTCCGTCATTTCCCACTCTCCGGATGCTTCAAGATCAGGATAATATACATCCGGTTTATCTTTGCAGTCATTGATCGTTACCAGACATGTGTCACAGTATGGAAGCATGATCCTGTAAATGGTTGCTCCGCCGATCACATATACATCCTCCGGTGGATATGGCTTTGCCGCTTCCAGTGCTTCATCTATGGAATGGACATAAATAAGCTCTGTCTTATAGCCTGCCTCCCTGGCAGCCTTTGCTGCAGCTACTGACTCCTGTTTGATTTTTTTATCATCATCAATGAGTACGATATTGATCCTGTTTTTCAGCGGTGCCATCCCGGGAAAGCTCTCAAGTGTTGTGCTTCCCATGATGACTACAGCATCCTTTGTGGTCTCACGGAAGAACTTCATATCTCCCGGAATATTTACAAGCAGGTCTCCGTTTTTACCGATTCCCCACTGCTCACTGACATTTACTATTTCTTTCATGTTTTTTCTCTCTTTACTATATTGCAATAGGAATATCCTTTATCTGTTCGTGTGTCTCATAGCCTTCGACATGTACATCCTCAGGAGTGAAGTCATAGAAATTTTTGATATCCGGTGTCAGCCATACCTTCGGTGCCGGCAGCGGCTCTCTTCTGATGAGCTCCTCGATGATCGGGACATGGCGGTCATATATGTGACAGTCTGCGATCACATGCACGAGCTCTCCGACCTCCATATCACAGACCTGTGCGATCATCATAAGCAGTATTGAATACTGAACCACATTCCAGTTGTTTGCTGCAAGCACATCCTGCGAACGCTGATTGAGTATTCCGTTCAGTACGAGCTTTCCGTTCTCTTTATTCTTTGTAACATTAAATGTCATCGAATAAGCACACGGGTAGAGATTCATCTCATGCAGATCCTGGAAATTATAAAGATTCGTAAGTATGCGTCTGCTGTATGGATTGTGCTTCAGATCCCAGATGACGCGATCTATCATATCGAATTCGCCTTCTTTATAGATGTGCTTAACTCCCATCTGATATCCGTATGCCTTACCGATTGAACCGTCCTCATCTGCCCATTCGTCCCATATATGTGATTTAAGATCATGAATGTTGTTTGATTTTCTCTGCCATATCCACAGGATCTCATCGGTTGCAGATTTGATGGCTGTCCTTCTGAGTGTCAATGCAGGGAATTCCTCACCCGGTTTATATCGGTTGACCACACCGAATCTCTTTATTGTGTACGCAAGTGTACCATCCGGCCAGTGCGGACGCACCTTCTCGCCCTGAGTGTCTGTTCCGTTATCTATGATATCTCTGCACATATCTATAAAAATTTTATCTGCGTATGACATTACTATCCTCCGAATCTTAAACTGTTTTAATACTTCCGACTGTCTGATTATCTCAGTTCTTCAAGTAATTCCCTTCCTGCATCTATTATAAGCTCTGCCACTCCTGATCTGAAGATGGAGCTTCTTGATTCATATCCGCCCTCATCATAGGCTTCCTTCATCGGGAAGTAACCCATATATCCGTTGGTAATACATGTTACCAGTATATTTTCGTAGCCCTGTGTGAGTTCTCTGATTGCCACATTGATTCCGTTAAAAGGTTCTCCCGGTATGCCTAAAAGTGCTACCGGTCCAATCCTTACAGCTGATAATGTAAGTTCGAAGAACTCGGGACCATTTTCCAGGTTTATCATTCTCTCAGCTTCCGCAACGACCGTCGTAAGCATCATTCCTTCGAAAGGTATCTCATCGTCTTTACCTGCCTTATGAAGTTCCTCATACTTATATGCAAGCTCCAGTTCTTCAGCGGTTGGCATATTTGACGGGATTCTGATAGTTTTTGATGCTGCCTTAATCGAATCAACCTCACAGAACGCAGCTTTGTCAAACTTCTGCAAAATTCCGCCGGTTACTACTCTGCCGATATATTTTGCATGGTTATAGCCACGTGACACGGCATCGAAATCATTGAACATGTCATTAAAATCTCCACCCTTGGGATGAACATTGACATGATTGATATCTCCCTGTGCGCCGTTCAGTACCAGACATTTCACTCCATCAAGTGCTTTCTCTGTAATACGTCTTGCGAAGCCGGGCCAGTCTGCTGAGACCTTGCTGCCCCCGACTACATCCGGATGATTTGCAAATGTTGCAAGTACTATATCGTCTCCGTCTTTTCTTGCGAATCGCACTACATTGACATGATCGTCGATATCTCCGATAGGTGCAACGATATCAGGATTATTGACACCCGGGTTTGTTTGTACGCTTCCGTCTTTCATTCTGAAACGTCTTATGAAGCTTACTCCGGGAGCTTTTCCTCTGCCCCATCCCATATGAGATTCTCTGAGATCTTCTATTGCAAGAACTGCAGCTTCGGTCATTTTTCCATCGACCCACTTTCTGTAGTCCCTTGTGTCCTCTCCCTCAAATCCCTCACCGATCGCGGGTGCTGTATGAGTATGTGTGGCTCCGATATATATATTGGTATATGGAACACCTGTGGCCTTTTCGATGCTTCTTCTAAATCCTGTAAACTGCTCTGTGATATTCACGCCACAGCTGTCGATGCTTATGATAAGTATCTTTGTTTCGTCATTTTCGATTGCGATACAGCATACTTCCAGTGGATCAAGTACACCCTCTACGAATCTGTCTTTGTAATATCCGTCGATCGGAAGTCCAAGCGGCGGTGTAATATCTGTTCTTGAATAACCTGCTCTTAACATCTCTGCCTCCTGATACAGTCTTAGGTTAACCAAAGGTCTGCCTTTTTATTTAAAGCCACAGGCTTTTACCTGTGGCTTGATTTAGTTTTATTATCTTCCTTCTTTCATTTCCTGTACTGACTCAAGGATTGCATCAGCCATATACTTGAGCTGATCCTGTGAGAGTCCGTAAAGCGGGAAGTGTGTGTATCTCTTATAGAATACTTCTTCACAGTTCGGACATGTCTTTGCGATAGCATCCTGATCGTATCCGAAATCTCTGATAATCTCGTACCTGTAAAGCGGTCCGAAGTGTGCGATTTCTGTGACACCCTTCTGTGCAAGCTTTGCTTTGAGAACCTGAACATCCTGTCCGCCTGCCTTTTCAGGATCAAGCTGTAAGCAGTAAAGATGGAATGTAGGCTTAATGTCATCATTTCCTAAATCCTGTACAGTGAGAGTGTCACAACCTGAAAGTCTGCTGTTAAGGTATTCTGCTGCAGTGCGTCTCTTTGCGATAATCTCATCTATTCTGAGTAGCTGTCTCTGAAGTCCGAGTCCCTGAATCTCTGTTGTTGAGAAGTTATTTCCCATGAACTTATATCCGTTCTTACCTGTTGCAGGTGTGACATCATACAGCCACTTGTCGATATGCTGTGAGAAATCTGTGCAGAGGAATCTGCATCTCTTCATGTCTCCGATGAACTCCGGATGATTTGTGCAGAGGATTCCGCCTTCTCCGAATGAAGTGATATTCTTTACCTCGTGGAATGAATATGCTCCGAAATCACCTATCGTTCCAAGCGCCTTGCCCTTATACCATCCACCGAATCCATGAGCTGCATCCTCGATAACTGTGATGTCATGCTCTTTTGCCAGTTTCATGATGGGGTCCATATCTACAGGATATCCTCCCATGTGTACCGGGTAGATTGCCTTTGTATTCGGTGTTATCTTTCTTGCTACATCTGCAGGGTCCATATTCAGTGTCTTGGGATCTACATCTGCAAACACGAGCTTACATCCTATTGAAAGCGGATATGCCATCGTAGCGATAAATGTGATCGCCGGCACGATAACCTCATCACCTGCCTTAAGGCCTGCCCACTTACCTGCGATTTCAAAACCTGCTGTACAGTTTGTAAGAAATGTTGAACCTGTCGTATGCAGATACTCATCAGTCATCTGCTCTGCTTTTGTAACTTCCTTATCCAGAGACAGCTTTGCAGGAGCTTCCGATACCTTATCGAGTTCTTTGATTTGTGCCTCTACCTTTGCAACTGCTGCATCATACTCTGCACCTTCACCGACCATAAGGAACCTGATAAAAGCCATCACATCATCTGCATTATAGTTCTCACCGACTGCTGCCCACGGAACTTTTGTTTCACCTGTATTATACCTGAAATCAGAAGCTTTCTTTTCTCCCATTGTCTTTCTCCTTATAAATTATAATTGAACAAATTTCTTTGTATCGTTTGATCTGTATGCTGCCTCCATGACCTTCTGCACATATACTGCTTCCTCTGCAGGAACCTCCAGCGGTTTGTCGTTGAGTATTGAATCAGAGAAGCTTTCGATCTCACGTGTATACATATTGCCGAACTCAACTTCTATCTGTTCACTTTTGGATGTCTTTACATCCTGTTGTGCATCATAGCCACCTACATCTCCGCAGAACAGAGCGTCAAGATTTCCACCGTCCACCTGTCCGATGACAGTATCTCCGCAGAGTCTTCCGTGATCTCCGAAGAACTCAAGTCTCCACTTTGCTGCATCATCAGGTATATTGAAGTTGCTCTGTACCACACACTGAGCTCCGTTTTCCATTCTCAGCATAACCATAGAAGAATCCTCTACTTCATAATGGAATGTAAGCGTATCCTGGAATGCTGCGACTTCTTTTACTTTTGTTCCCATCACATACTGCATAAGGTCGATACAGTGTACTCCCATATCCATCATGGCTCCACCGCCGCCATTCTTCTTGGACTGTCTCCAGTTGCCCGGCATATCGGGATACCAGCATGTGAACTGAGAATAAGCAGATACAGGATTTCCTATCTTTCCGTCTGCTATAGCTGACTTCATAGCCTGAACATATGCTCCGAATCTCATCATAAGTCCTGCAGCAATCTTCACACCTTTATTTCTGCAATACTCAAGAACCTTCTCGCCCTCTTCCGATGTCATTGCAAGCGGTTTTTCTATAAGAATATGCTTACCCGCATCTGCTGCGGCCATCGCCTGTTTTGCATGAAGCACTACAGGTGTAGCGATATAAACAGCATCGATATCCGGATCTGCAAGAAGATCAGCTTCATTATCATATGCCCTGAGACATCCCCATTTTGCCCTGCACTTTTCTGCAAGTTCCATATTGATTTCCATTACGGCAACAAGCTCTGCATTTTCAGCAAGCATCATGCCTGGTATGGTTCTGCGGTCTGCGATTCCACCGGCACCGATAACGCCCCAGCGTAATTTCTTCATTTTACAATTCTCCCTTCTTTTTTAATCAAAACAAGGAGATCGTTCATGGATCTCTCGTACAGTTAAATACCTGATGGTTTTTTCTTTGATCAAGATACATTGTGTTTTTGGGATTCAGATTTTTGGAAAAAGGAGGAGCCGGAGCTCCTCCCCTCGTTCAAAGACTTGAATTAGTCAAATGACCAGAACTGATCAACGTTGCTTGAGTCAACCATGTAAAGAGCGATGTTTGTTGTAGGAACGTTCTCTTTACCTTCGAAGTAGTTGATAGCACCTTCATAGATGAACTGTGCAAGAACCCATGCATCAACGTTAAGGCATGCTGTGTAGTTAGGATCCTTCTCATGAAGAAGTCCGAATGGCTCTGCACCATAAGCTCCCATTGAGAATACCTTTACGTCTGTGTTGCCAACCTGCTGAAGAGCTGAAACAGCACCCATAGCACCGTTATCAACGTCAGAGATTACATAGTCATAAGGCTCAACGATAGCCATGATAGCGTTCTGAGCTGTCTCACGGTTACCCTGTGAATCATACTTGTTAAGGATTTCATAATCGAAATCGCCAGCTGCCTTAGCTGCATCAAGTGTCTCATGAAGACCTACGAATCTTTCCTGGCAGTGTGTTGAAACTGCGTTTGTAAGCTCAACGATACGAACCTTCTGTCCTGGGTTATGCTCCTTAACATAGTTAACGAAGTATTCACCTGTGATTGTACCTGTAGACTTCTGATCCCATGTAACTGTTGTCTCAGCCTTCTCTTCACCCTCTGTCCAGTAACCGTCATAGATGATTACAGGGATGCCAGCGTCAACAGCCTTGTTAAGAGCTTCTGCTGATCCGTCAGGTGTGATAGGGTCAATCATAAGGATGTCGCAGTTGTTTGCGATCATGTTCTCGATCTGCTTTGTCTGTGTCTCATCGTTAAGATCACCGTCTTCGCATGCACAATCTGCACCATAGTATGCGCCGAGTGCTTCGAGGCCCTTTGCAAGAGCTGCACACCACTCATCACCCTTGTAGCAGATAGAGCAACCGATCTTCTTGCCCTGAAGTGCATCTGTGTCCTGAAGCACAACTGCTCCAGGAATACCAAGCTCTGCTGCTCTCTCGTCATCTGAAAGTACAGATGAGTCAACGATCTCAGGAGCTGCTGCTGTCTCAGCCTGTGGAGATGTAACTGCTTCTGTCTCAGGAGCTGCTGCTTCCTCTACAACTGCCTCAGCTACATTCTCTGCTGCCTGCTGCTCTGCTGCTGTTGGCTGTCCGCCACAAGCTGCAAGAGAGAGTACCATTACTGCTGCCATAGCAATAGCAACGATTTTCTTCATTTTGTTTTTCCTCCTAAAAATTTTTAGAAAATGTTATTTATTTAAACAGGAATGGCCTGCTTAAACCGGTTTGTGATGTGTGGATGATGTACAACATCAGACACACATAGCCATGATCTTTTCCTGAGTAGCTTCCTCTGCTGAAAGCTCACCCATCTTATGTCCCTCATGCATAACCATGATTCTGTCGCACATACCAAGAAGCTCAGGCATCTCAGAAGAAATCATGATAACGGTCTTACCTTCCTTAACCATCTCTGTCATGAGACGATAGATTTCAGCCTTGGCACCGACATCGATACCACGTGTAGGCTCATCAAGGAAGAGGATATCTGACTCCTGGAACAGCCATTTTGCGATAACGACCTTCTGCTGGTTACCACCTGATAGATACTGAACCTCTGTCTTGATAGAAGGTGTCATAGTACGAAGCTTTTCTACATAATCCTGTGCAGCCTTCTCTTCAAGACCACCGTTAATAACTCCACCCTTGATGACTTTATCAAGTGCTACAAGTGTAGTATTCTTCTCAACTGACATAATCTGCACAAGACCTTGAAGCTTTCTGTCCTCAGGAACGAGTCCGAGACCATCCTTAATAGCTGCGCGGAAGTTGCGGTACTTAACCTTTTTGCCTCTTACGAATACTTCACCTGATTTGACCTTATCAATACCAAGAATAGCACGTGCAAGCTCTGTACGTCCTGCACCTACAAGTCCTGAAATACCAAAAATCTCACCATGCTTAACCTCGAAGCTGATACCCTTGAGCATTCCGTTTACAAGATTATCAACCTTGAGGACTGTATCGCCGATTTTAACCTTCTCCTTCGGGTATTCCTGTCCCATCTCACGACCTACCATCATATTGATAAGTCCCTGGCGTGTAACCTGAGAAATCGGGAGTGTATCAATCATCTGACCATCACGGAGAACTGTTACATTATCACAAAGATCAAATACTTCATCAAGTCTGTGAGAAATATAAATGATTGTAATTCCTTTCTCACGAAGCTGACGAACTATGCGGAACATGATTTCAAGCTCACGGTCTGTAAGAACTGCCGAAGGCTCATCCATAACCAGGACCTGTGAATTTGCATTGATAGCATGCATGATCTCAACAATCTGTTTTCTTGCAACTGTAAGTGATGAAACCTGTGCATTTACATCAATGTCCATACCGAGATCATCAACGATTTCCTGCGCACGTCTTCTCATACCCTTCCAATCTACAAGACCCTTATCATCTATAAGAACATTTCCAAGGAACATATTCTCTGCAACTGAAAGAGGCTCTGCAAGCTTGATTTCCTGATGAACTACTGCGATACCTGTATGACGTGCCTGAATAGGAGTTGCAAAATGCTCCTGTTTGCCGTTCATCCAGATTTCACCTGCTGTCGGCTGATAAATACCAGCCAGTATCTTAATAAGTGTTGATTTACCGGCACCGTTTTCTCCTACGAGTCCGTGGATAGTACCGCGTTCAACGTTTACAGAAACATTATCGAGGGCCTTGACACCTGGGAACACCTTCGAAATGCCTTTTAATTCAAGAATATAGTCTGCCATTTTTTCCCAACCTTTCTTTATATTTTTTATCAGTTTACGGTTAGGTCGATCAAGACTTCTTCATGTTGCCGACAACATCGAGAGTTACGGCCATAACAAGAACGATACCCTTAAGTACATCCTGTACGAACGGATCTACGCCCATCTGTGAGAATCCGTTGAAGAGGATGTTGAGGAAGAGTGCACCGAACATTGTTCCGATAACACGTCCCTTACCACCTGCAAGAGATACACCGCCGATGATTGATGAAATAACAGCATCGAACTCGTAGTTCTGTCCATTTGTTACGGCTACAGAGTTAAGACGTGACATAAGCACCAGACCGCCGAATGTAGAAAGGATAGATCCGAGAATGAATGTTCCGAAGTGATACTTCTTAACATCGATACCTGAGAAGAATGCTGCTTCCTTTGATCCGCCGACTGCATAAATGTTACGTCCGACTTTAGTCTTTGTTGTAACGAACTGTGCAATGATGTAAAGAACAACCATGATTACCGCACAAATCGGAACTACTCCACCGATGTAACCACGGCCAAGCCATGAGATAGACTCCGGCATCTTCGGAATCGGAACTGCCTGTGTAACGAGCTTTGCGACACCGTAGCAGATGTACTGTGTACCGAGTGTGGCAATCATTGCAGGAACTCCGATATATGCAACCATTGTACCGTTGATTGAACCTACAACAAGTCCGATTGCGAACATAACGAGAATTGCTACAATAACAGGTGTGCCGGCTTTCATAAGGATAGCGCCTACACAGGATGTAAGGCAAAGCATACGTCCAAGTGAAAGGTCAAAGTTTCCTCCGATAAGCATTATCGACTGTCCGATAGCAACGATAGCAATTGTTGATGTCTGAAGCAGAATGTTCTTGATGTTGCTCCATGTAAGGAAATACTGTGCGCCAAATTTAATGAATGATAAAATTGAGAATACGATAAGCAGTAAAAGAATACCTACTATCGACATCCAGTCTTTCGCAAGAGCTCCTACTCTGCTCTTTGCACTTTTGCTTGTTGTAGCCATAATTTTCCTCCAAGATTTTTTATTTTTTTTATTATGAGATAATCTTTTATATTCCAGTCTCTGATATATCAGTCCAAAGGCAACAGACACTTTGTGCTGTAGCGTGGATAAACATTGTAAGGCTTAAATCCTTCTGCAAATGCTACTCCGCACTGATAACCGCGGTACCTTGAACATGTCTTTACCATATCTGCGAAGTCGATTCCGTCGTGCTCGAACATCCATTTTAACTGTGATTCATGACAGTTGAGAGCTTCGAGCTTCTTGTCAATCTGATTCGTGATATCTACATAGATAGCCGGCTGGAAATTGACTCCTGCCAGTGTATCCATAAAATATACCGGAACAAAGCTGTCAAATGCATCGTACTTTCTGTTACGGTGATTGAGTCCTGAACAGAAGCTTCCATTTACTGCCAGTCTGCTTGTCTCAGTGTGATCCTGCATATAATCATCATCATTATGAGTGATGATCACATCAGGTCTTACGAAACGAACCACATCAGCAACAGCATCTATTACATCCTGATCGTGACTGTCTACGCGCAAGTCTCCTACATCGATATTAAAAACCTGCCTGACTCCCAAAACCTTCCCGGCCTCTTCGGCCTCCTTCGTCCTGATAATCCTCAATTCATCCGGTTCAATAACTACATGTCCCAGATTGCCATTGGCCACGTGAGCTTCATAAACATCTGCGCCTCTTTCCACATACTTGCGCAATGTTCCTCCACACGCGATTTCGAGATCATCGGGATGACATCCAATAGCTAATACTTTCATCTGCCTTCCCTTCTTTTTCACTTAATATTTGCATATTAAAAAAATTGTTAAAAGAGAAACTGATTTAACAAGTATATTTTAGTTGATTTTGACAATTTTAGCATTATAATATAAGTTAAATGGTTTATAAAATAAGACACAGATAGCGTTTCAGGAGTTATATTATGTTCTCATATCATAAACTTATTCCTCAATTTGATATAGATTCCCTGATTAATGCATCCTCCTATCACATGACTACAAAATTCAAGGGATTTGGTGAATCTCATGATTTCTGGGAGTTCCTGTACTGTGACAAGGGTGAAGTAGATGTTCAGGCTGCTGACAATCATTTTCTGCTCAAGGCCGGAGAGATGGTTTTTCACTGTCCTAACGAATGGCATGATGTCCGCAGTCACGGAGACAAACCGGCAGATGTTATCATACTCGCATTTACTTGTGCCAGCCCGCATATGTCAAAATTCGAAAAAAAGATCATTTTTCTGGGTCCGCAGGAAAAGGAATGTCTCCGTTATATTGTCAAAGAATCCGAATCCACCTATGCTTTTTTTGATATGGACCCGCCTTTTGTAAATCTGAGAAAAAAGGAAGAAGCTCCGTTTGCAAGTGAACAGGTAATCAAATCCCATCTGGAGCTTCTGCTTATATATATTTTGAGAAGAAACAGTTCTGTACTTGCCTCATCACGTGAAACTGCCTCAAACAATATGCATCAGTATGAACGTCTGGCTGAAGAAGCAAAAGAGTATATGCAGAATCATCTGGATGAAAAAATCACGCTTAAGAAGATAGCATCAAGTCTTGGAATCAGTGTCTCTCTGCTGAAAAGAGTATTTCATGTCCAGACTGACTATACTGTCATCTCCTATCTGACCAATCTGAGAATCGGAGAAGCAAAAAAGCTTATCCGCAGCAACAGTCTGAATTTTACTCAGATTGCTGAAGCTCTGGGATATGATAACATCCATTATTTTTCTTCACAGTTTAAGAAGCAGACCGGCATGACTCCTACAGAGTATGCACGCTCAGTCAGAAAATAAAAATCAGGCTCACAGCGGTGAGCCTGATTTCCTGTAAATAATATATCAGTTTGCGTCCGGGCAAAGAGGACCAGCGAGTTCTTCCATGAAGAACAGCTTTCCTGGCATTGTCGGAATGCGTGATGATGTAACAAATCTTGTCGGGCCGTATCTGAGTGTCATCCAGAAGCTCATGCCCTGCCACTGCATACCACGTGAGAGAATACCATCTGCACCACCGATGCAATAATCTGAATTGAAGATGATGTTTGGTCCGATAGTATTTGCATAGCATGGAATAAGCGGCCATGAAGACTTGAATGATGTTATAGCATTCTGCTCGATTGTAAACGGATGAAGTCTTGCGCCTATTCTATATGGCTGCTCCAGCCATTCCTTGTCACTCTTGAACTCATCTGCGAAATGAGGCTCCCAGAATGCGATATGGCACATACGTCCGATACCGTAAACCATAACCTGCTTAGCGCCTTCCTTTCTGAGTTTAGCCATCTTTGCAGGATATGTCGGAAGGTTCTCTTTTGTTGCGAAGTTTCTCTGACTCTTCGGTACTGTAAGCTTTCCGAGCGGTCCGTAAAATGCCTCAACCATAGCATTGGTAAATGCTGCCGGATCAGATGCAGGAAGTGTGTTGCCGTTTTCATCGGCCCACTCATCCATGTTGAATCCGTATACATGCTTACAATCTATATTGAGCTGTTTGATAAAGTAAACTGCCCACTTGTACATTCCCATAGGTCCTACAGGAAGGATAAGGATAAGTTTTCTTCCGGCTTCCTTAGTCTCCTTGATCTGCATAGCGATCTCGAAGCCCATATACGCACCGAACTCCTCAAGATCAGTACATTTAACTACCTGGAAATTTTTATTCCAGAATTTCTGACGGTCAAAGACTGTCTCCGGAGCATTACTTACGCATTTCTCGATTTTCTTGATATCCCATCCTTTTGGAAATACCTCTGAAAAATAAGAGCCCTTAAGAGTATCTATCATGTTCATAAAACAGTTCCTCCTGATATTTATTATCGTACGGTGATATCCCGCACTTATCATTCAACATAGATATATCACAATAGAAAACAAGTGTCAAAGAATATCGTGAAATATGTTCAAATAATCAAAAAAAGAAGTCCTCAAGACTTCTTAATCACTGAACAGGGGAAGAGGGATTCGAACCCCCATCGGCGGTTTTGGAGACCGTAGCTCTACCATTGAACTATTCCCCTATCCATATACGGGTGCTCTTACGGCACCCGCATATATTATCACATTCTATTAATCATGTCAAATACAAATGCTGTTTATGCAGCCTTTCTGTAATGATATCAGCCTTTATACTCAACCATAAGCATAGTCATATCATCGAACTGTTCAGCCTCTCCCACGAAAGCATCTACATCCTTACGGACTCCCTTAAGTATCGCTTCAGGGCCGTCATCGGGATGAGCATTCAGGTATGTGAGTAATCTCTCTTCACCATAAAGCTCCTGAGCGATGTTCTGAGCCTCAACTATTCCGTCAGTATAAAGATATATCTTGTCTCCAGGATTGAGATCAAGCCCCTGCATGCGGTAGTTGACACCCTCCATGCCCGCGAGCACAAATCCGACTTTGGATTTCAGATACGACCATCCCTCACCCTTCCTGTAAACTACAGGAGGATTGTGTCCTGCATTTGCAAACTCAACATGTCCGGTTTTGATATCCAGAACTCCCTGCCATGCTGTAACGAACATCTCTGCTTCATTATTTACGCATAGCTTGCTGTTGGACATCGTAAATGCCTTATCAACACTCAGACCTGCTGTCGTGAAGTCATTGATCATAGTCTTGGCCTGCATCATAAACATGGCTGCAGGTATTCCTTTTCCTGAAACATCAGCAACAATAAACGCCAGCTTGTTTTCTTCAGGCATATAAAAATCGTAGAAATCTCCTCCGACCTCCCTTGCGGCATCCATAGTAGCATAGATGTCAAACTCCGTCTTATCCGCGAAAGCATGGAAGTTGGATGGAAGCGCTGAAATCTGGATGCTCTTGGCAAATTCAAGCTCTGCATCTATTCTTGCTGCAGCTTCGGCAATATACTCCTTAAGTCTGCCGACTGTGGTATTGATTTCATTGGACAATGTATTAAACTCAAGCGTCGTACGAACATCTACCACCTCGTCAAGATCGCCTGCTGTGATCCTTTCCAGGCTGTCATTAACCTTTTTCAGTCTCTTAACTACTACGGTATTAACCCCGAAGAAGATAGCCGCAAACATGAATGCGAATATCATGATCTCGCTGAAGACATTCATATAGATATTGAAATCTCTGCTCAGCATGGCTTCCTTCTTTAGATAAACACCTATAATGGTATATATATCCTCAGAAAGGAACATACAGAAGGAATCTTCACCGAAAGCTGTCTGTTCATACAGGCTTAATGGTGACATATCCTCCCATACCCATAAACCCGTGGTCATAAGATGCCTGCCGACATATGACTGATCTGCACAGCTTGTAACCCTGTTTTTGCTGTCAACAACAACCAGAAGTCCGGTATTACCTATGTGTCTGTTCTTCGTAACTGAATAAATGGAATCCTCAATCTTGTCAAAGAATTTTGTATCATCCACTCCAACCTGAATCACTCCGCCGTCGGATAAGCTTGCGCCTGCATACTTACGTTTTATTCTGTGATCCATCGAAAGAGGCTCAAATCCCTGCACCATAACGGAATCACTGTTGACCAGCTTCAGGAATTCCTGGGATTGTGTTCCTGAGTGCATGTCGTATCCAACAAAAGAACTGTTGGTACTTTCTGTTATGATGCCATATTTATCAATAATATTGACCTCAGTCACCCCATACCATTTGGCTACTGTTTCGAGATCTCTCATATTGCCTGTTTCGTATTCTTTTGCTACATCAACAGCAGTATTCATCAGCCATGCGTCTGCAGTATCATTGATTTCATCTGACGCATCCTTAATACTGGTAGTCAGAATCTTCTCGACACTTTTCTTTGACTGATTTGTCTGAATAACATATGAGAGTGTTGATGTGGCTAAAAAAGCCGCAACAACTATGAGCAGCAGGAAAAACTGTATTTTTTCAGAAATGGTCTTTTTTGACTGGACAAGCTTTTCGCCCTGCTTACGGATGGATATCCTGTTCAGCAGTGCAAGTGCCGCAGATGTAACCGCAAGAGCAAATGCATTGACCAATATCATCGGCATCGTGCATATCTTCAATATTTCGAGAGCCTGAGCCGCATCATTCATATGAGTGATAAAGACCATCATCATATGGAATGATTCCATGATGACACCAATCAGAAATGATATATGCCAGCCCGGATTTCTTTCTTCAAAAATATATTTTCTGATAACCGCCGCATATATACCTGCGAGAAATGTCGATACTGTGCACGCCACCTTGGTATACACTCCTATTCCGTATACCTCTGCGGCAAACCATCTGTATGCTGCACCCAGGACGCCGGCAATAATTCCAGACGGGCCTCCGAAAAACAGCCCGGCACAAAGTGGAGCGGCATCTCTGGCATTAACCGTAGCTCCGCCTATATCCACTCCAAATGCCGTACCGTAAATAGCTGCAACGCCAAATACAACTCCTATGATTGCCTGCTGAATCCAGTATTTAAGACCGGAGAAAGACGTCGTCCTCTGAATCAGATAGAAGCCTATTGACATTATGAATGGAATCATAGCCGATCCCAATAATTTCAGATATATTTCCATCAAATATTAATTACTTTTTTGTGGTTTTCTTTGTTGCTGCTTTCTTTGCTGAAGCTGCCTTCTTGTTTCCCCATTTGCCTGCCTTGTACGCCTCTTCTACAGCAACTGCCACAGAAACAGTCATACCTACCATCGGGTTGTTGCCTGCACCGATAAGACCCATCATCTCAACATGTGCCGGAACTGATGAAGAACCTGCGAACTGTGCATCACTATGCATACGTCCAAGTGTATCTGTCATCCCGTATGATGCCGGACCAGCTGCCATGTTATCCGGATCAAGTGTACGTCCTGTACCGCCGCCTGATGCAACTGAGAAGTACTTCTTACCCTTTTCGATTCTTTCCTTCTTGTAGGTTCCTGCTACAGGATGCTGGAAACGTGTCGGGTTGGTTGAGTTACCTGTGATAGATACATCAACATTTTCCTTCCACATGATAGCAACACCCTCCGGAACTGAGTTAGCACCGTAGCAGTTTACCTTTGCACGAAGTCCCTTTGAGTATGCTGTACGTGATACTTCCTCCACTGTATTTGTATATGGATCATACTTTGTCTCAACAAATGTGAATCCATTGATACGTGAGATAATCTGAGCAGCATCCTTGCCGAGACCGTTAAGGATTACTCTAAGAGGTTTCTTACGAACCTTGTTTGCTTTCTCAGCGATACCGATAGCGCCCTCAGCTGCTGCGAATGACTCATGTCCTGCAAGGAAGCAGAAGCACTCTGTCTTTTCTTCAAGGAGCATCTTTCCGAGGTTACCATGTCCGAGGCCTACCTTACGTGTATCTGCAACTGATCCCGGAATACAGAAACTCTGAAGTCCCTCACCGATAGGTGGTGCAGCATCTGTTGCCTTTGAGGAGCCCTTCTTGATTGCAACTGCTGCACCTACTGTGTATGCCCAGCATGCATTCTCGAAGCAAATAGGCTGGATCTTCTTTACCATATCATATACATCAAGTCCTGCATCCTTTGTGATTTTCTCACACTCAGCAAGGTCCTTAATTCCGTATGTCTTAAGTAATGCGTTAATCTGATTAATACGTCTCTCATAAGACTCAAATAATGCCATAGCTTTGTCCTCCTTCACCTATCATTCTTTACGTGGATCGATAATCTTAACTGCATCTGCTACACGTCCGTACTGTCCGCTTGCCTTTTCCCATGCTGTTGTAGGATCATCACCCTTCTTGATGAAGTCGGTCATCTTGCCAAGGTTTACAAACTGATATCCGATGATCTGATTGTCCTTGTCAAGAGCGATTCCTGTTACATAGCCCTCTGCCATCTCGAGGTAGCGAGGTCCCTTCTTTCTTGTTCCGTACATAGTACCTACCTGAGATCTGAGACCCTTACCGAGATCTTCAAGGCCTGCACCTACTACAAGTCCGTTCTCTGAAAATGCTGACTGTGTTCTGCCATATGCGATCTGTAAGAACAGCTCACGCATAGCTGTATTGATAGCGTCGCAAACAAGGTCAGTGTTGAGTGCTTCAAGGATAGTTCTTCCCGGAAGAATCTCAGCTGCCATAGCTGCTGAATGAGTCATTCCTGAACAGCCGAGTGTCTCTACAAGAGCCTCCTCGATAACACCGTTCTTAACATTAAGTGACAGCTTGCACGCTCCCTGCTGCGGAGCACACCAGCCTACACCGTGTGTAAAACCACTGATGTCTTTAACATCCTTAGCCTTGACCCATAATGCTTCCTCCGGAATTTCGGCAGCACCGTGGTTCACGCCCTGCTTAACCTTGCACATCTTATTAACTTGATCTGAATAAATGATGGCCATGACGCAACTTCCTCCTAATACAAAATTTAGTCATAAAATAACATTATAATTCTACTATTTTGATAAATACTCGTCAATGCCTGCAGCTGCCGTTCTTCCCGCTTCCATAGCAAGTATCACTGTGGCTGCGCCTGTGGCTGCATCACCTCCGCAGAATACTCCTTCACGGCTCGTCATGCCTTTTTCATTGACGGTAATAGTACCTCTTCTCTCGATTTCAAGTCCTTCTGTTGTACTTGCTATCATCGGATTCGGACTGGTTCCGAGTGACATTATGACTGTATCGCACTCTATTTCATATTCACTTCCCGGAATCTCAACAGGCCTTCTTCTTCCGGATGCATCGGGTTCACCCAGTTCCATCTTTATTACTCGCATGCCACGAACCCATCCGTTTTCATCCTGAAGGATCTCTATCGGATTCTGAAGAAGGTTGAATACGATTCCTTCCTCCTTTGCATGATGCACTTCTTCTGCCCTTGCAGGAAGCTCCGCTTCTGATCTTCTGTAAACTATGTCAACATGTGCACCGAGACGAAGGGCTGTTCTGGCCGCATCCATAGCTACATTGCCGCCTCCTACTACACAGACTTTTCTTCCGCATCTTATAGGAGTATCATAATCATCCCTGAAGGCCTTCATTAGATTGTTTCTTGTCAAAAATTCATTTGCCGAAAATACTCCGTTTGCCGTCTCTCCCGGGATCCCCATGAACATCGGAAGTCCGGCACCTGATCCGATATATACGGCATCAAATCCTTCTTCGCTGATAAGCGCATCCAGCGACATCGTCTTACCGATGATAACATCCGTTTCTATTTCCACACCGAGCTTCTTTACATTTTCGATTTCTGGTTTGACTACTTTATCCTTTGGGAGTCTGAATTCCGGAATCCCATACATAAGTACTCCGCCTGCCTCGTGAAGAGCCTCAAATATTTTTACCTGATACCCCATCTTCGCAAGATCGCCCGCACACGAAAGACCGGATGGTCCGGCTCCGATGACTGCAACCTTTTTGTTTTTCTTCCCGGGATGTAATTCAGGCTTGTATCCGTTCTCTCTTGCCCAGTCGGCAACAAATCTTTCCAGTTTTCCGATAGCGATTGGCTCCCCTTTGATGCCTCTTATGCATTTTCCCTCGCACTGGGTCTCCTGCGGACATACACGTCCGCATACTGCCGGAAGTGAACTTGCCTGAGCAATAATATCCACTGCCTTTTTATAATCACGTTCTGTGATTGCATGAACAAATTCCGGGATGTTTATTCTCACCGGACAACCCTGAACGCATTTCGGATTCTTGCAGTTCAGACATCTTCCTGCCTCAGCCAGAGCTTCTTCTTCACTGTAGCCCAGACATACCTCATCGAAGTTGGCTGCTCTTACTATAGGATCCTGTTCTCTTACGGGCACTTTTTTCATCATATCCATCACTTATCACCTCCGCAGTTTCCGCATCCGCCATGATGCGTATCCCCCTCGAGAAGTCGTAGCATAGCTCTTCCTTCCTCAGTTTTATATTGCTGCTGGCGTTTCATGGCTGCATCAAAATCAACCTTGTGTCCGTCAAACTCAGGACCGTCCACACATGCGAATCTTACCTGTCCGTCAACTATCAGACGGCATGCTCCGCACATTCCCGTTCCGTCAACCATGATCGGATTCATCGACACTACTGTAGGTATCCCGTACTTCTTTGTAGTAAGACAGGTAAATTTCATCATGATCATAGGACCTATAGCGATACAGAGATCGTACTTTTTGCCGCGGTTTGTCACAAGCTCGTCGATCACTGCGGTTACGGGCCCTTTCATTCCATATGAGGCATCGTCAGTACATACATACAGGTAATCTCCTGCAACTGCCTTCATATCTTCTTCCAGTATCAGCAGATCTTTAGTTCTTGCACCTATGATAACATCTGCTTCTACACCCTGTTCCCTCAGCCACTTGACCTGCGGATAAACCGGTGCGGTTCCGACTCCACCTGCCACAAACAGGATTTTTTTCTTTTTGAGCTCCTCCACGGGTTCTTTGACCAGATCACTCGGTTTTCCCAAAGGACCGACAAAATCAGCAAAGCCGCTTCCGACCTCCATATCCTTCATACGAACAGTAGAAGCCCCGACCTCCTGGAACACGATAGTGACTGTTCCTGCATCTCTGTTATAGTCACATATGGTCAGCGGTATACGTTCTCCCTTTTCATCTATCCTGACTATAAGGAATTCTCCTGGCTCACATACTTTTGCAACTCTCGGAGCTTTTACGACCATCTGCCAGATTTTGTCTGCAAGTTTTTCCTTTTTAAGTATTTCAAACATTATTCAACACCTCTCAAAAAATGTCCTCTGGTGAAATCATCACAGGGATCGTCAACTGACTCTCCTCTTATCGCCCTTGAGAATACAGCGATTATCCTTTCGGTTTCTTTTCTGTTCTCTATTGTAAGATTGATCCTGACTGAATCCGGGTTCAACCTCAGAACCTTATCAAATACCCCGGCGAGACTGACCGGATCAGGATTGTAAATCAGGTTGTAGCAATACGCACATTTATTCTCAACGGGAAGCAGCTTGCCTGTTCTGTCTTTTATCCATGTTATTCCGGGCTTACGGTCACATTTATCTGTGTTTCTATGAACGCACTGAGCACTTACCATCATCGGTATATGTCCGTATACTATCAGCTCTTTATCATGTACATCCAGTCCTGCAAGCTCATGACAGTTCATTTCGACCGGTGCTGTGATTCGCGAAATTCCGTTTTCCTTCAGCACATCTGCTGCCACAGGATTCATGCAATACACTCCGTAATCACTGACAAGCTTCTGATCCTTATAATATTCAAGCTCGTCTAATGATCTGACATAAACCTCATCATATCCTGTGACATCTACAGCTGTTGAATTCCTGTAAATATACGGAAGTGCTATGCCTGCCTTTTTTCCTGCAGCATGGCATCTATCTATATCCGGTCCAGAAGATATGTCTGCTTCAAAGATTATCCCGTTCACAGAGTCATTTGAGACAGCACTATATAGTTGTTCTTCATTATTACACAGTACGTTCAGATTCATGATCTATCTCTTTCTGTAATGCTGTCAGTACCATTCTTCTCATCTCATTAAGTGCTCCCATCGGTACGAAGCTTGCTCCATCTGTATCAATTGCAAGTTCACTCCACTCAAAGCATGTACCGCCTGTCTTTTCAAGCTGTTTTCTGATATCGCTTTCTTCAAGTGCTCGTGTTTTTGCCCTGTCCGGTTTTGCAGCTGTGACACAGCATGGCTTATGCCCCTTTGCTATCGCTGAAAGCTGTATCTCTCTGTCCTGTCTGATAATAACTTCACCTTTGATTTCTATCTTGCGTATACTGTTTACATACCTGTCATCCAGATATTCATACAAGTCTTCATTCTGTCCGAAGCGGTCACGGCGTTTTTCCCATGCCATCATATCCCGCCCGTTGTGACTGAAATAATACCCTTCCGTGAATCCTCCTCTGTCATAAAGATCCGACAGCATCTTTTTATCCTTTGGATCTACATGATAATTCTCCGGTCCGTATTTTTCAAACAGATCGATATATTTTCTCCATATCTCTGTGACACCGGCGGTATACCTGGGCGATTTCATACGGCCTTCGATTTTGAAAGAATCAATTCCGGCCTCTGCCAGCTGAGGGAGGATATCTATCGAGCAGAGATCCTTAAGGCTCAGCAGCGGACGGGTTCCCGATCCGCCGCAGATCTCATATTCCAGACGGCACGGCTGCGCGCACCTTCCGCGGTTCCCTGAGCGCCCGCCTATAAGCGAGCTCATAAGACACTGTCCGGAATAACAGTAGCACAATGCTCCGTGCACGAATGTTTCGACCTCTATTCCCACCTCAGTCTTAATCTTTTTTATTTCCTCCAGGGACAGTTCCCTGGCAGGTACCACTCTGGTAAGCCCCATTTCTTTAAGGAGTCTTGCAGAATATACATTCGCCACCGTCATCTGTGTGCTTGCATGTATCTGTAAATCGGGATAGTTATCCCTCAGAGTTTTTAAGGCTCCCAGGTCCTGAACTAATACGGCATCCACTCCTGCCTGATAATATGGTTTGATGTATTCGTTAAGCTCTTTTAACTCGTCCGGTTTGAGCAAGGTGTTCACGGTCATATAGACCCTGGCTCCATACCGGTGAGCATATCTGATTCCTTCGACAAATCTGTCTGTTTCCGGATTATCCGCATATGCTCTGGCACCGAACTTAGTTCCTCCCATATATACCGCATCTGCTCCGGCATTTACCGCAGCAACCAGACTTTCGTAAGAGCCGGCAGGAGACAGTAATTCTATCATATATCCAGCTTCTCCTGATAAGTTAATCCAAGATGTTTATATGCATTTTCTGTTGCCACTCTTCCGCGCGGAGTTCTGTTTATGAGCCCGTTCATGAGAAGATACGGCTCATATACATCCTCGAGTGTCCCTGTATCCTCACTGAGTGCAGCTGACAGTGTATCTATACCTACCGGACCTCCATTGAACTTTCTGATGATCATCTCCAGATAATTTCTGTCGTTCTGATCAAGTCCAAGCCTGTCCACATCAAGTATATCCAATGCATAGTCTGCAACCTGTTTCGTGATGACTCCGTCATATTTGACCTGTGCAAAATCTCTGACTCTTTTAAGAAGTCTGTTTGCAAGTCTCGGAGTTCCTCTGCTTCTTCTGGCGATCTCTGCTGCTCCCGATGCATCCAGCTTTACACCGAATACTTCCGCGGAACGGTTGATTATCGTTTCAAGATCCTTCGGCGAATAGAATTCCAATTTCTGTACTACTCCGAATCTGTCTCTGAGCGGTGCAGATAAAAGCCCTGCTCTGGTCGTCGCGCCTACTAAAGTAAAATGCGGAAGCTCCATATGAATGCTTCTTGCTCCGGTTTCCTTACCAATGAGAATATCAACTGCAAAATCCTCCATTGCCGGATACAGCACCTCTTCAACCTGGCGGTTGAGTCTGTGTATCTCATCTATGAACAGCACATCACCCTCATTCAGTTTAGTAAGTATCGATGCCATATCTCCCGGCTTATCTATTGCCGGACCTGAGGTTACTTTTATCTTAACTCCCATTTCATTGGCGATGATTCCGGCAAGTGTAGTTTTACCCAGTCCGGGAGGACCATAAAACAATACATGGTCAAGACTCTCTCTCCTCTGTTTTGCCGCATCGATATATATCTTCAGATTTTCCTTTATACGCTGCTGTCCGATATAATCGTCAAAATGCTGCGGACGAAGATTCATGTCGTTGCTTCTGTCTTCATTTGTTTCACCGGTATTTATTATCGTTCTTTCCATTTACAGACTCCTCAATGCTTCCTTAAGCATTTTCTCTGCATCCATTCCATCTGCAGCTATCGCTCTTACAACACGTGTTGCTTCCGAACGTCCATATCCGAGATTGATCAGTGCGTTTATTACTTCGGCGGCATCAGTACTTACTGCTGATGTTTGAGTAATATTTACTGTTCCCATGATATCCTCGGAGCTGACTTTATCTCTCAGATCCACTATGACACGCTGTGCGGTCTTTGCACCTATTCCCGGAGCTGTCGCTATCAGCTTATCATCACCTGTTACGATTGCCATTCTCAGCTGATCCGGATTCATTGCTGATAATATGGAGAGAGCCCCCTTCGGGCCTATACCGCTGACACCTATCAGCTGTTCAAACATAGCAAGATCTCTTCTGGAATTGAAACCGTACAGGTTCATCGAATCCTCACTTACTCTGAAATGTGTGTAGATCTTTACTTCCTCTCCTATACCCGGAAGCTGCTCCATGACCGAAGCCGGCACAGCTATTTCTATGCCGAGTCCGCCTGACTCAACCACGATTTTCCCCTCAAGAATTTCTGATAATTCACCTTTGACGAATGATATCATATCGACTCTCTTTCCGTTTGATTGTCATAAATCTATTTGGATTGTATTATACCATAATCTTTAATTAAGTTATATAATAATCGTATGCTGGATGCACTGTTCATAAATATAACAACTACGGGAAATTCACCCATGTACTCACAGATAACTTCGGTTACCTCCGTCACGCTCTGTGACTGTTCCTGTGATGCAAAAACGCGCATCATATCCGGGTTGGAACAGGAGAGAATCGTACTGACAGATTTATGTTCAAGGTCACAGAAATCATCTCTCATACTTGTGAATGATCTCTCTGTGTTACGATATCTCACCGAATGCTGCCGTCAATACGGCTTGTTGTTTGAATGCGGCAATGCTGATCTGCTCTGTAATCATTTGAATGAGCTGAATTTTGATCCTGAGAAAATAAAGTCAGGTATTCCCACTGTGTCAGGAGAATTCAAACATTTTTATAAGGACTATAAAAACTACTACTACCTTCCTGCAGAAGATGTTGCCTATCATAAATCAGTCAGTGAATTTGTTGATAAAAGTGCACGCAGGCAGGCAACAGCTCGTACGGCATATACAAAAAAGACAGGAGTATTCGTTCCTGTCTTTAAGGGATTTGATGTTAACCCTGATTATATATTCCGCAAGTCCTACGAGGACAAACGCGAATATCTTCCTATCGAATGTCTGGATTTTTCAGATGCGAAGGTATTATGCTCTTATATTTTCTGCCCTCATACTGCTGAGGATGTTTAAGCAGCCATCTCATATAAGCAAGAGCTTTTTCCTCTCCCTCGACCGCCATCAGCTGAAGGATATCCTCAAGCAGGGCCCTGGTGTCCTCATGAAGATTCGGTGCAACCACATCTGCTTTGATTGAATAATAGTTCCATGGATCGCGGGAAGTGTATTTCTCTTTATGGTATACCTTGCATGCCGCTATTCTGTCGCAGGCCATCTCAAGCGTATATCGCAGAGGCATCTTTGCGCCGCCTACTCTGACTCCGTCTACACCCTTTCCATATTGAAGATCCATCCAGTATTCAAAGTGATGCTTGTTTTTTCCCTTGTGATGAAGCCACGCCGTACTGTATCCCTTTTCCAGTTTTTCCTCTGCATTGGGGCTGTGATCACCGGTATAATACCTGACCCCTGTGATAAATTCCACAGGTTCATATTTTGACAGGTCATGCAGGAGTCCCTGTTTCGTAAGGCCTATCTTAAAACACAGATCCATAACTATCATCTTATGTTCTGTGATAGTCTTCAGATGACCTGTAGTCTTTTCAATTGTTAACTTTTTTGAAACCGGTTTTTTCATTTTCCTGCAAAACCACCAGAAATCTGGCAGTGTCTTCCGTTATTTCTTCCTCATTATCTGCGTCCCATACTCCAAGCCATTTCAGGCCTGCTTCTGCAGCTGCATTTTTTATTTCTTCCAGACTGTATGCCCTCTGTGTATGGATTTCATTGGACTTTCTGAACAGATCATCCTCACGTATGAACATGGTCAGTTCGTACTCATTCAGCTTTTTTTCAGAGTCATAATAGTTTTCCCAGATATAGGTTGCGTCATCTGTGGAACGTGAGTAAGTATTATCTCCCAGTATTTTCTCATACATGAATTCCGTTTTCATATCAAATACAAAGAGTCCCTTCGGGTCCAGATAATTGCTTACCAGTCTGAATACCTTCACCAGATCATCGTAATCGGTAATATAATTCATGCTGTCGCACCTGCTGATAATAGCTGCACAGGTACCATAGAGTTCAAACTCTCTCATATCCTGTCTGAGATAGAGGATATCGTGTCCGCTCACATCGCGCTTACAAATCGCCTGCGTAAGCATTTCCCCGGAATTGTCTATGCCTATCATATCATAGCCTTTTGCAACCATGCGCTCTGTCATAGCGCCTGTACCACATCCCAGATCTGCAACTATACCTGAAGAAATCCCATACGTTTGCAGGATTGCAGCTGTCTGCTCACACCAGGCATCGTACGGGACATTATCCATGAAACTGTCATATATTTCAGCAAAATCGTTATACATTGATCATGCATTCTTTCCGCAACAGAATTTATACTTCTTACCAGAACCGCAGGGACATGGATCATTACGTCCTACCTTCTTATCCTTGATTACTGTTCCGCTCATTCTCTGTTCATGCATCAGGGTCTTACGCTCTTCTTCAGTAAAATGCTTTTCCCACTGCGGAAGGTTATAAAGCCAGTCTGCTTTTGCGGCAACCATATTCTTGTAAAGCTTTGTAAGATCTATATCAAGAGTGACCTTGGTTGATTCCTTCATCTTCTCGATAGGATTTTCCTTTTTAAGGCTGTCATTGATTCCGTCAAGGAATCCTGTCATCGTCTCGATATCTGTATCCCATCTTGCTGCAAGCTCTTTTACAGTTCCCGATACCACATTTGAAGGATCCTCAAGAAGCTCCTCATAAATGCTCTTTTCTTTTGCAAAATAATCCTTCCAGAGCTGTGCTCTGTCCTTAACTGATAAAGTCTCGCCGTAAGCCTTATCTCTCCATGTCTCCAGTAGTGTCATCTTTATTTATATACTCCTTTGTATCTTCGTCGATCTTCTTCAGATCGCTGTAATTCCTTGTATCTGTGGAAAGCTGTTTTTCATCAAGCTTCTTAATTATATTTCTCTTTATTATTCTGTATATGACTGCAAATGTCGGAACAGCGATGATCATTCCCACAAATCCGAACAGACCTCCAAACAGAAGAATGGAAAAAAGCACCCAGAAGCTCGCCACTCCGGTCTTCTCTCCCAGTATCTTAGGGCCGATGATATTGCCGTCAAGCTGCTGTATAATAAGTATGATAATACAGAAAATCAGACATTTAAGAGGTGAATCTGCAAGCAGCAGCAATGCACATGGTATAGCACCTATAAACGGTCCGAAAAACGGAATGATATTTGTTACTCCGACTATAATTGATATAAGCGGGGCATACGGAATTTTGAAAATTGAAATAACGATAAATGTCAGTATTCCGATAATCGCTGAATCTATTATCTTGCCAACAAGGAATCCGCTGAACACATCGTATGTATATCTGCAGTCATCCAGGAAGAGATTTGCTTTGTTGAGCGGGAGTATCCCGTACACACACTTTTTGGCTCTTGCCTTCGTGATATCCTTCATATTCAGGAAATATACCATAACTATGAATCCGATAAGAATATTCTTCAGTGTAAGTATCAGATTCCATACACCTGATGTGATACTGGACAGATATCCGGTCAGATTAGGAAGCAATTCTCCTGCTGCCCATGAAACCACTGAATCACCAATATTTGAATAGTGCTTCTGAATAGTTTCTGCGAGACCCGGATTGTTTGCGAAAACATTGTCTACCATCTCATCAAGTGCATTCATATATGCCGGTAATTTACCTATTATCATAGAAATACTGTCTATAAACTGAGGGATAATAAGAAATGCAAGCAAGCCAAAAATAACTATCAGTATCACAAGGCAGATTGCTGAGCATACAGCTTTATGGAGTTTCTTATTCAGCCTCTTGTATATGGGCATCACAAGAAAAGCAAAGGCAAGACCGTATGCAAACGGAGCCAATGCATCGCCCATCGTATTAAAGAAATTACTTATCGCCTCAAACATATTTTCTCCATATAACCCAAGGTGCCGTCCCTTGTTGATTTGACGCCCTAACTCTCGTCAGGTGGGTATCTTCAGTCGTATCTCTGACTACCAATTTAAGAATAGAGGCCTGTCATCCTTACAAATCTATCGGATCCCTTATGTCAACATGTAGGTTCAAATGAAAACAAGGATCTCGAACATCCCAGGTTGATACTATTTTATCATATAAAAATCAGGATGCAAAGTAATATGCATCCTGATCTTATATATTTTATTTTTAATTATTTGCACTCATTGAATACTTTCTTGATTGCTTTAAGCGCATCTGCCGGAAGTCTGTCAAATCCGCCCTGCTTTTTGTCAAGCTCTTCAACAAACTTAACGCGGTCAGCCATACGTGCCTTGAGCTGCTCAAGATATTTCGCATCCTTCATATCCGGAACATAGCCCTTCCACTCACAGATCTCAATATCTGAGAAGTTGCCCCACTTCTTGAATTTAGCTTTCTTCTCTACGATAGACTCAAGAACGCCAAGTGTAACTTCCTTTGTGATCTTCTTGCCCATGAAATCACCTGTGTTAACGATGTAGCAGTCAACCTTCTTCTTCTCAACCAGCTTCTTGAACTTCTCGTAATCATTTACCAGCGGATATGTTCTGAATGGGTTTGCATAAGGAACAACTACAAGTGCATTCGGATCTGCGCCAGGAGCAAGACGCTCTGCTGATGATCTCTTTGTAGCAAGTGTTGCACCCATAACTGATGCAAGTGCTGCACCCTTGAGCTTAACAACCGGTGGAATAGTAGGATCCTTCATGATCCAGAAAATTGCGTTAACAGGCTCAGGAATCTTATCTACACGGTTCGGGCTCCAGAGCTTTGACTTGATAGCACGTCCGTTACCGTTACGGATATCCTCTGTTACGATTGTAACTTCACCGTTCTCATCAAGTGTTGCACCTACGTTCTGTACAGTGATGAGGTACTTGTTGTCCGGACATCCTGCCGGATAATCAGCTGTCTTATCGAAGTATGTAGGCTCAATTGCGATTGATGAACATGTATCTGTATTGATGATGAATGCGTCATCATGAAGAACTGTGATATCAAACTTAGCGCCATGCTTAGCATGTGTAAGAGTTGACTTACCTGATCCTGAAAGACCGAATACAGATGCTACAAAGCTCTTTCCGCCCTTGAGGTTATATCTCTTCTGTCCGCCATGGCAGCTTGCATAACCGTTACGGTTTGCGATAGCCCATGCCATAGTAAGTGTACCCTTCTTATGCTCTCCGAAATACTTCATACCAAGGATGCAAGCACAGTTCTGCTCTGTGTTGAAGTAGCAGAGTGTCTTCTTCTGAGGATCGCTGAGTACGCTGAAATCAAGTCCCGGTCCCTCTTCCGGCATCCACTGAGGGTCTGAGAAGATATAGATATCAGCCTCATTGCCCTTACCTACAGGATCTGAATTCTTATACATCTTGATGTACTCATCTGACATATACTGGAAGTTGATCATCCAGTTGTAAAGGAGGTTCTCTTCACCTTCCGGGATAAGGAGATGTGCCTTAACCATAAATTCAGGATCAAGTCCGCAGAATACTTCTGCATGATACATTGTCTTCCAGCGTGACTTATATACAGCATCCATTGCGATCTTATCGAGTGCGTCACAGTTAACACCTTCCATACCTGCAATACGTCTTGCTGTAGCATAACGTCCTGTGATAGCTCCATCATTGAAAAGAAGAACCTTAGCATCCGGCTCAAGTCCGAATTCCTCACCGCGATATACAGTCTGTCCTGTTACAACTGTTCCGGGAGAATTCTTTGCAAGATCATATGCTTCTTTAAGAGTATTGATCTTTACAACGTTATTACCGTAGAAAGCTGATTCGATGATAGATCTTGTCT
Organism: Lachnospiraceae bacterium; assembly: GCA_045616865.1. GTDB lineage: Bacteria > Bacillota > Clostridia > Lachnospirales > Lachnospiraceae > Darwinimomas. The sequence continues at coordinate 58,971 of JAZLHO010000059.1, forward strand.
TAGCGAATCCAACTTTTCCAGGTCCGATTTCATTTGTTTTGTAATAAGCTTTTGTTGACATAGTCTTCCTCCTATAGTATCTTCAATACTTAATGTATTAAAAACAAAGCAATTTTGCTTTATTATCTCACCTTCAAAGTTCAGTGTCAATGAATATCATTCTGAGATTTTAAAAATACAATCATATTCCGCATTATTATCAAGCATCACTCTGACTGCACGCATAGTAAAATCCGTCCCCAGAGTCTCTGTGCTTTTCCTGAAGCCTGTCCAGAGTATACAGAAATGATCACCGAAGGAATGTCTTCCGAATCCTCCGCTGAGCACATCCGAAAGTGCATCCAGATTGTGTCCCATCTTAAACCCGTCTGAATCTGTCATGCATTTTTCTATCTCTTCATAAAATGCGTCCCTGTCCGCCATATTGTTTCCATCCAGGATATAAACATACGGAGTGATCGTGATCAGGTCTTCCATAGAATCTATCATATAATCAGGATTGTAAATCTCGAGAGCTTCTCTCGTTCTGAATCCCCATGTGACACCCACAGTGATGCATCCGGCTGCACGTCCTCCCTGCATATCCGGCTCTCCGTCTCCGATATACAGACATTCCTCCGGTCTGACTCCCAGCTTCTCAGCCAGATCGATAATACCTGTCGGGTCCGGCTTAAGCGGTATTCCCGGTCGTTCTCCGCAGACGATATCAAACAGATCGTCTCCGTATACCTTGTGAATACAAGCTTCTACTCCCTGCTGAGATTTATTGGAAATAACAGCAAGCTTAAGACCTCTTTTCCTGAATTCATTCAATGCCTCAGGCACGCCCTCATATGGTTCGTTAGCATAAGTGCAGCATTCGGCAAATATTCTTTTATAGGTTTTATATGCCTTATCTACATCTTCCTCACAAGGATCTGTATACAGACTTATCGCTGCCTTGATCAGATTTCTGCCGCCATGTCCGATGAACTGCCTGACATGCTCCTGATCTGTTCCTGGAAAACCGAGTTCACGCAATGATTCATTGACCGCATATTTCAGCGATTCCATGGTATTGATTATCGTTCCGTCAAGATCAAATATGCAAGCTCTTATCATAGTTTAAACAGTGTTGAAAGTATTCCTCTTCCAAGTGATGCTCCAACATTTCCTCCTACAGTTTTTCCGAGTGAACCTCCAAGGCTGTTTCCGACATTTTTTCCAAGTTCACGTCCCACAGAGCCTATAGCAGCACTTGCTACATTTTTCACTGCGCGTTTTCTGGCTGTCTCTGTTTTCTGTTTTTCCCTTGCAGCAGCCTTCTCTGCCTTTTCTGCTTCTTTTGCAGCTTCCTTTTCTGCCCTTTCTGCTGCCTTTGCTGCTTCCTTCGCTGCTCTCTCCGCTTCTTTCGCCGCTTCTATTTCTGCCTTTTCCTGTTCTTTTCTTGCTTCCTTCTCAGCTTTTGCTTTTTCTGCCGCCTGAGCTGACTCCAGATTTCTTCTCAGAAGGAATTCATATGCAGAATCACGGTCTACCATATCATTGTATGCAGCCCTCAGCAGATCTGATGCAATGACCTGACTGCGCATATTATCATCGATTGTTCCCATCTTTGACTGAGGCGGTAGAATCGATGCTACCTGAACCATCGCCGGTGAACCATCTTCCTGAATAAATGACACTATCGCCTCTCCGGTTCCCAGATTCTGAATAGCTTCTTCAGTATCAAATGCAGGATTAACTCTGAAAGACTCTGCCGCTGCCCGGATTCCCTTCTGTTCTGCCGGAGTGTATGCACGTAATGCATGCTGAATCTTATTCCCAAGCTGTGCAAGTACCGCATCCGGAATATCCTTCGGGTTCTGAGTCACGAAGTAAATACCTACTCCCTTTGATCTTATGAGTTTTACCACCTGTTCGACCTTTGACAGCAAAGCCTTAGGTGTATCATTAAAAAGAAGATGTGCTTCATCAAAGAAGAATACCATCTTTGGTTTCTCCTGATCTCCCACCTCCGGAAGCTGTTCAAACAACTCTCCCATCATCCAGAGAAGAAATGTTGAATAAACGAGCGTGTCATTTATAAGACTTTCAGAATCAAGAATGTTGATATAGCCTCTGCCGTCCGCATCAGTCTTGAACCAGTCAGCTATATTGACAGCCGGCTCTCCGAAGAATTTTTCTCCTCCCCTGTCCTCCAGTGAAACAAGGGCCCTTGTTATAGCCGCAACTGATTTCCCGGAAATGTTCCCATAATCTGCTTTGTAATCCGAGGCATGGTCAGCGCAATAATTCAGTATCGCCTTTAGATCCTTGATATCTATCAAAAGCAGACCTTCATCATCTGCTATTTTAAAAACAATATTTAATATATCAGTCTGGATCTGGTTAAGTTCGAGAAGCCTGGCAAGAAGCAGCGGTCCAAATTCTGTTATAGTTGTCCTGAGCGGCATCCCTTTTGTTCCATATATATCCCAAAATCTGGTAGGATAGCTTTTATATGTGAAGTTTTTATCTGCAAGCCCGAATCTTTCAATTCTTTCTCTCATGTCTTCACTGTCCACACCCGGCATGCACATACCGGCTATGTCACTCTTAACATCTGCAAGAAAAACAGGAACTCCTGCATCAGAAAATGATTCAGCCATCACCTTCAGTGTTATTGTCTTTCCTGTTCCGGTTGCTCCGGCAATCAGTCCATGTCTGTTTGCCATTGATGGAAGAACATTTACATATGAACCATCCCTTGTCATACCCATCGTGACCTGATTATTATTATACATCGCAGACCTCCTATAATCGGTATTTAGCCAATTTCAGTATAGCAAAAAAACAGAGGTGAGTAAACTCACCCCTGCATTTAATTACTCGTTTATTATTACTTAGTTGCCTTCTTTGCTGCAGCTTTTTTAGCTACTGGCTTCTTTGCTACTGCCTTCTTTGCTACAGGCTTTGCTGCAACCTTCTTTGCTACTGCTTTCTTTGCTGCTGGCTTCGCTGCAACTTTCTTTGCTACTGCCTTTGCTACAACTTTCTTTGCTACTGCCTTTGCTGCCGGCTTTGCTGCAACCTTCTTTGCTGCTGGCTTCGCTGCAACTTTCTTTGCTACTGTCTTTGCTACAACTTTCTTTGCTGCTGGCTTTGCTGCAACTTTCTTTGCTGCTGGCTTTGCTGCTGCTTTCTTTGCTGCTGTCTTTGCTGCAACTTTCTTTGCTACTGCCTTTGCTACAACTTTCTTTGCTACTGCCTTTGCTGCAACTTTCTTTGCTACTGGCTTCGCTGCTGCTTTCTTTGTTGCTTCTTTCTTAACTGCTGCCTTTACTGCCGTCTTCTTAGCTGCCGGCTTCTTTGTAGCAGTTGCTTTCTTTGCAGGTGCCGGACATGCAACTGTCTTAACTTCTGCTGCCTTCAATACTTCTGTCTTATCAACTAACATCTCTTTCCTCCTAATTCCTCTCTCGAGGCAAATAACTCATACTTAAGAAATTATAAAACCTGTAATCAACATTGTCAATAAATAACAAAATTCCTAAAAATAATTTGTCTATTATTACATGCGTTTAGTTATTGATTTTTTTATCATACTATATGTTGTGTTGTTTTTTAGAATGGATTTCCAGTTGATTTACAGCTTTTATTTTCATGATTATATCCTTCACCAGTTTATCCAGTTCTTTATCCTCTTCATAATTTGCCCTGGCTACAAAATTCACCCTGTTATCCCTTATCAGTTCTCTTGCGGTATCTTTTTTATTTCCCTGATATACCGCTATAGCTTTTCCGCCATTCAGACTGACCAGCTTCATGCACGGAACATCTGTCATTCCATCACCGATGTATATCATGTTTCGAAACGGAACGCGTCTCTCATTTTCAGGAATGTATTTATTGACATTTGAATTGTCTCCGAGATTGAGCATACCTTTGTTTATGCGGAACAGATACTGTGTTTTACTTGTATAATTCACTCCCATCTTCGGCCAGTCAGCTGCTCCGTTTTCGTCATAATGAAACTCACATGCGTAGATTTCTTTAAATCTGTCAGCAATTGAACTCCCCTGAATGATCTCTTTTAATCCGGATGAAATAATATAATGTTCTACGATAACACCCTGTTCTTCTCCGAATTTATTGATTCTGTCGAACCATTCCTCAACACCCGGAAACAGTTTTATTGCTTTACCTGCTGATTCAAAAACATCTCTTGTGATTCTTTTATGCTTATCCCTTGATAATCTCAGCATAAGATACATATATGTCAGAACCGGATCCATCTTTTCACGTTTTGCAATTTCATCAGTTTTTGACCAGAAGCTTTCTGCAGACTCGTCCAGACTTGGAATGAATGTGTATTCCTGCATATCCTTTGTACACAGTGTTTTGTCAAAATCATACATTATCGCAACAACGGGCTTGGCTGTTTTCATATGATACCTCTTTCTGTTAAATAAGCTTTAATATGATAATATAGCATTTTAGAATAAAATAAAAGCCCGCATTAAACGGACTTTTATTTTTGAATCGTGATTTATGATTAACCAACTACGGTAACGTTTACCGCCTGAACTCCTCTTGAACCTTCAGCTACTTCGAATGTAACCTTCTGGCCATCCTTGAGTTCCTTATAGCCTTCACTGTTGATACCAGAGAAATGAACGAAAATCTCTTTTCCATCAGCATCATCTGTAATGAAGCCATAACCCTTGGTTGCATTAAACCACTTTACAATACCATTGTGCATAACCTGCCTCCAAAAAAATTCACTGTGATGAGTATAACAAATTGACAAAAATTAGTCAATAAATAGTTTACCTGTTTGTGCATTTTTTAAAATACAAAGAGCTTCATGAATTCTTCTTCTGTAATGATAGGTATTCCCAGTTCCTTTGCCTTCTTGTTTTTGGATGAGTTCGATGTAATATCATTATTGATGAGGTACCCGGTTACTTTGCTGACGGAACCGGCAGCTTTTCCGCCATGGTCTTCTATAAACTGCTGAAGTTCCTTTCTGTTAGCGAAGCGTTCCACATCCCCTGTTATGACAAAAGTGATTCCTGCCAGATTCTGATTATCTGATACTGATGCTGTCTTCTCCAATCTTACAAGCTGAAGCAGTTCATTCACCTGTTTGTTATTATTATCATCATTGAAATATGCCTTTACAGACTCTGCCAGTACTTCTCCTATACCTTCAATCCCACAGAGTTCTTCCATACCTGCATTCCTGAATTTTTCAAAGTCATCTCCGAATGACCTGCTGATCATTTTTGCATTTGCCACACCTATTCCGGGAATTCCAAGTGAATATATAAACCTCGGTACGGTTGTATCAGCAGACTTTGCCGCTGCCCTGATCAGATTATCCGCCGACTTTTCCCCGAATCCGTCAAGCGCAGCTATTTCGTTTCGGTATCTTTCCAATCTGAATATATCGGCATAATTCTTTATAAATCCTGCCGCAATCAGCTTTTCAAGAGTCATCTCGCTCAGACCATCTATGTTAAGAGCATCTCTTGATGCAAGCAGCACAAATGATTTGACTTTTTTAACAGGACAGTCCGGATTGACACACCACAGTGTTCTGGTATCATTTTCTGCTTTTATGACGGTTTTCTGTCCACATACCGGACATATCTCCGGGATATCTCTTACTCCGCTTCTTGTCAGGTTTTCTGCTATCTGCGGAATGATCATATTAGCCTTATATACTGTAATGCTGTCACCTGCACCAAGCTCCAGAGCTTCCATGACACTGATATTATGCACACTGGCTCTTGATACTGTGGTGCCTTCAATTTCGACCGGATCAAATACAGCAACCGGATTTATGAGTCCTGTTCTGGATGGAGACCATTCAATGTATCTGAGTTTTGTCTCCGCAGTCTCATCGGTCCATTTGAAAGCAATAGCATTTCTCGGGAACTTTGCAGTCGTTCCCAGTGATTCTCCGTATGCAATATCCTCAAGCAGAAGCACCAATCCATCAGATGGAATTTCATAAGTTCCGATCTTTTTTTCAAAGTCTGCAACTGCACCGGGTAATGAATTTCTGTCCACAATGATATGATCGACTACATCAAAGCCCTGTTGAATGAGCCAGTTGAATTTGTTACTGTTGGAATTATTGAAATCAACATCTGCGCTGACCAGACTGAATACATAAAGATTTACATTACGTGCAGCGGTAACCGAAGGATCCAGCTGTCTTACCGATCCCGAACAAAGATTTCTCGGATTCTTGTACTCCCCGCTGAACTCTTTAAAGTCACTATACTTGATTACAGCTTCTCCCCTTATTATCAACTTTCCTTTATACGGTATTTTAAGAGGAACATTTTTAAACTTCTTCGCGTTATTGGTTACATCTTCACCGACAAATCCGTTACCTCTTGTGACTGCCTGCATCAGCTCCCCGTTTTCATACGTAAGCACTATAGTAAGTCCGTCAAGCTTCCACGACAGAACAGCCTTCTGATCCCCCATCCAGTCCTTCAGAGCGTCTACAGATTTTGTCTTGTCAAGTGAGAGCATCGGCTTATCGTGTTCCACCTTGACTAGCTGAGAAAGCACCTCATAGCCGACATTATGTGTAACCGAATCTGACAGAACTATGCCTGTCTTTTTTTCAAGCTCCACAAGCTCATCATACAGTGCATCATATTCATAGTTTGTCATGATTTCTCTGCTCTGCTGATAATATGCCCTGGATGCTTCCCGAAGAAGCTTATTCAGTTCAACCATTCTGGATTTATCTTTTTCCATTTTCCCTCTTTTATGGATCCCAGTCTGACACCCATGATTCTTATTCTTCTGAGTTTAATAACCTGATATCCGCACTCTGCGCACATTCTTCGGATCTGCCTGTTAAGACCCTGTGTCAGTGTTATATTAAATGTGCGTGCTCCTGTTCTTTCTACATCACATGGTCTGGTAGATCTGTCTATCTCCTTAAGATACATTCCGTCACGCATTTTTTTCAATGCAGCTTCAGTAACTGGTCTGTCCACTTCGACTTCATATTCTTTTTCGTGATAATTGGATGACTTCAGGATCTCATTGACCAGAGCTCCGTCATTGGTCATCAGTATGAGGCCTTCTGAATCCTTATCAAGCCTTCCTATCGGATAAACACGTTCCGGATAATTCACCAGCTCCACTATATTTACGGCCCTGTCATTATCTGATGTAGTGCATACCACACCTCTTGGTTTATTTACCGCAAGCACAACTCTTTTGATTCTCTCCGCATCTTCGGACCGTCCTATGCGTTTTCCGTCAACTGTGACTGTTTCACCACCCTGGAGTCTGGTTCCGGGCACAGCAGTCACTCCATCTATCAGGACTTTTCCGTCTTCAATGAGTCTATCCGCTTCCCTTCTGGAACAGTAGCCCATACTGCTTAAGTATTTATTTATTCGCATTTCTTCCATACGAAAAATTATACCACATGAATGTCGAAATATGATAAACTAAAAGGCAGATAAAACTTAGAGAGAAGGTACTATATGTTAGGTGATCAGAAAGTGCTTTTCAGTGGCATGCAGGCCACAGGTAATCTTACGCTGGGAAATTATCTGGGTGCTCTTAAGAACTGGGTAAACATCAGTGATGAGTACAAGACTTTTTTCTGTGTTGTAGATGAACATTCAATTACTGTACGTCAGGACCCCGCTGAGCTTCGTAAAAGAGCTCGTGCACTGCTTATGCTATATATCGCTGCAGGCCTTGACCCTGAAAAAAACTGTATATATTATCAGAGCCATGTTTCCGGACATGCAGAGCTGGCATGGATACTCAACTGCTTCACATACATGGGTGAACTTCAGCGTATGACTCAGTTCAAGGATAAGGCAGCAAAGCATGCCGATAATATCAATGCAGGTCTTTTTACATATCCTGTACTCATGGCTGCGGATATACTTCTTTTCCAGGCTGATGTGGTTCCGGTAGGTGTCGATCAGAAGCAGCATCTCGAGCTGACAAGGAATATCGCTGAAAGATTCAATTCTATCTATGGTGATGTATTCACTGTTCCGGAGATTTATCTCAGCAAGGTAGGTCGTAAGATCATGAGTCTTCAGGACCCTGATAAAAAGATGAGTAAATCAGATGAAAATCCTAACGGATCTATCTACCTCATGGATGACAAGGATACGATTATCAGAAAATTCAAACGTGCCGTTACTGACAGTGAGGCCTGCGTCAGATACAGTGATAATCAGCCCGGCATCAAGAACCTCCTGGATATTTACTGCGCATGTACCGGATGTTCTACAGAAGCTGCCGAAAAGGAATTTGACGGCAAGGGTTACGGTGATTTCAAGCTGGCTGTGGGCGAAGCGGTTGCTGCTGAACTGATTCCTCTTCAGGAAAGATTCCATGAACTTGAAAAGGATAAGGATTTTGTAGACAGGATAATAAAAGATAATTCCGAGCAGGCTTCATACTTTGCAAATAAGACTCTTCGCAAGGTACAGAAGAAAGTCGGTTTTCCTGAAAGAATCAGATAAAACAATATGTTTTCTTATAAGAAGATGACGCCGGTTATTAGCCAGCGTCATTCTTGTTGTTATTATACACACGGCTGATATCAGTCTTTACTGTTTTTTGCTTTATCGAACAAAGCCTGAACTTCCTTGGAAGCACCGCCTGTAGCATTTGTTACGATTATTGATACTATCATAGCTGCTGCAAATCCCGGAAGGATCTCATAAATGCCTGTTGAGCTTAAGAACGCAAGCCATAAAGCATCAACCAGTGCTCCTGTTATGATACCTGCAAGCGCACCTGCAAAATTGAACTTCTTCCAGAACAGAGAAAGAAGTATTACCGGACTGAATGCGGCTCCGAAAAGTCCCCATGCATTTTCAACAAGTCCCATGATAGTTCCGCTGTTAGGATCCGAAGCAATGATAACCGCTACTATTGATATAGCAAGAACTACAAATCTTCCTGCCCAAAGCATTTCCTTGTCGCCTGCCTTTCCCTTACGGATAATCGGCTTATATACATCACTTGCAAATGCCGATGCTGATGAAAGCAGTTGCGAATCAGCTGTTGACATAGATGCAGCAAGAATAGCTGAAAGGAGTATTCCTGAAATAAGTGCCGGGAATATCATTCTTACCATCTGAATAAATACAGTTGAACTGTCAGATATATCTCCGAGAAGCAGGTGTCCGATGCATCCTGATGCTACTGAGAAAACTACGATAATAACATTCCATGTGATACCAATCTTGGCGCTCTTCTTAACATCCTTATCAGACTTAAGTGCCATAAATCTTACGATTATGTGCGGCATTCCGAAATAACCAAGTCCCCATGCGAGTCCTGATACGATCTGTTTCCAGTCCGCAAACATATTCCAGTAATTCTCCGGAAGATTATTGAATCCATCAACAGAACCGCCGCCTGCATTGATTACACCAAGTGCAAAGATCGGTGCAATAAGAAGTGCTCCAAGCATCAGAAGTCCCTGGAAAAAATCTGTCCAGCATACTGCTGAAAAACCGCCAAGGAATGTATATGCAACAATAATAACAGCTGCGATATACATAGCTACCTTCGGATCGATTCCGATAACAGTATTAAAAAGAGTTCCGCAAGCCTTCATGCTTGATGCTGCATATATAGTATAAGCAACAAGGAATATAACAGCACATACAACCTGAAGAGATTTTTTGGCGCTTAAGAACCTGTTTGTAAGATACTGAGGAACAGTAATCGAATCTCCTGATATGATAGTAAATCTACGAAGTCTCCCTGCTTCAAATATCCATGCAAGCGCATATCCAATTGCAAGTCCGATTGCTACCCATGCATTTCCAAGTCCCGTTGCATATACCGATGCAGGAAGTCCCATCAGTACCCATGCACTCATATCCGATGCACCTGCGCTTAATGCAGATACCCATGCACCCATCTGACGGCCGCCGAGGAAATAATACTTCTCACCGGCATTTTTAGACTTAATAAAGAAATATACACCGATTCCCAGCATGAACAGAAGATATACGATGAATACTCCACTTTCAACGTTAAGCATAAACCTTCTCCTTCCAAATTATCAAACCCAAACTATGAAATGATACCACACTTTCAGTCATCAGTAAATCGAATATCTGTCATTTTATACCTGTGGCTCCGGAAGTTTGGTAACATCGATCCATTCTACATATCCGCTTGAGCGTTCAAGCTCCGGTATCGTGAGCTTTACTGCCGAGTTATCTGTACCGGCCGCCGGATAAACGATATCAAACCTCTTTAATGATTCATCCAGATAAACCTTTACATTATCATTTACACCAAATGGGCATACCCCGCCGACAGCATGACCGATTGCAGCTTCAACATCATCAAACTGTATCATTTTTGCCTTAATATGAAATTTATCCTTGAATTTATGATTATCAACCTTGACATCACCCGTTGCAAGAATCAGTATAGGCTCCTCTCCAACCCAGAAGCTCATGGTTTTTGCGATTTGCGCCGGAATAGTTCCGAGTGCCTGTGCAGCAAGCTCACATGTCGCTGTACTTACATCAAAAAGCTGAATTCTGTCTTCAAGCCCGCATTTTGCCAAATGTTCTCTTGCCTTCTCATAACCCATATCTGTATCACTCCTTTATAAACATCGCATCACCGAATGAGAAAAATCTATATCCATCGGCAACTGCCTTTTCATATCCGTTTAATATATTCTCTCTTCCTGCAAGAGCACTTACCAGCATAATAAGTGTAGATTCAGGAAGGTGAAAATTTGTTATTAATTCATCCAGAACCTTGAACCTGTATCCCGGATAAATAAATATCTCTGTCCATCCGCTCTGAGCATGTACTATTCCGTCATCTGTGGATGCGCTTTCAACTGTCCTGCAGCTTGTTGTTCCTACACATATGACCCTGCCGCCTCGTTTCTTTGCTGCATTTATTCTATCAGCAGCTTCATCAGTAACCACATAATACTCGGAATGCATATGGTGATCGGTTATGTTCTCTTCCTTGACCGGTCTGAATGTCCCAAGTCCTACATGAAGAGTGACTTGCACGATGTCGATTCCCATTTCCTCTATTTCTTTAAGTAGCTCCTTCGTAAAATGCAGTCCTGCCGTCGGAGCAGCCGCACTTCCTTCATGTTCCGCATATACAGTATTGTATCTTGTTTTATCTTTTAATCTATGTGTGATATACGGTGGAAGCGGCATCTGTCCCAGTTTATCCAGAACTTCTTCCCATATTCCGTCAAATTTGAAACGAACCAGTCTGTTTCCTTCTTCAACAACATCCTCAATTACCGCTCTGAGAAGTCCGTCTCCGAATTCAATTTCTGTGCCGACCCTGCACTTTTTCCCCGGTCTTACCAGTGTTTCCCAAAGGTCTGATTCTATACGTCTCAGCAGGAGTATTTCGACCTCCTCATCTTTTCCCGGTCTGTGGCCTATGAGTCTGGCGGGAATAACCTTTGTATCATTGATAACCATACAGTCTCCGGGGTGAAGATATTCCTTTATATCCCTGAAATATCTATGCTCCACTTCTCCTGTATTTTTATCAAGCACCATAAGTCTTGATGATGATCTGTCTTCCAGCGGGTTCTGAGCTATAAGCTCCTGAGGAAGGTCATAATAAAAGTCATGTAAATTCATTATATGTCACTCATTCCCCTATCTTTACTTCTACTTCTTCTGTTTCCGTATTTTCATCACTGCCTGAAGTTTCCTCGTTTTCAATATGTATGGTATTCGGATCTGTTTCCTGTGGAGCTGCTTCAGCATTGTCCGTATCAGACCATAACTGATAAAGCTTAGCAAGCTGAACATCGTTGATGACTGCCTGAGCCAGTCTGGTCCTCATATCATTATCAAGCATCATTACATCCTCTGAGGCGGATTCATTTGCAAGAAGTTCTTTCTGTTCATCGTTAAGCTTATCCGGTTCAAGCATATAATAATTACCATCCTTGCCCTTATAAATATAGGCCCAGGTCAGCATTGGTGCAGGCGTTTCTATTCCTGCAAATTTCAGATCGCTTGCTATATATGTCAGATATGAATCCTCCTCACATCCAGGCACCGTGTAGCATATGTTATGATCGTATGATTCATAGACCTTTGATTCCTCTGCCAGTTTTTCCTGAAGCACTGCCATCTCTTCATCCGGTTCACGTCCAAAGACCTTATACATCAGTTCCGCATCACCGGTTACTTTTGCTCTCTGATATTTTGCTACAACCTCGTTTACTTCCGGAACTGCATTCTGCTGAAGCCCATACTTATCGAATCGATTCTCGATAGCTTCACTCTCATTGGTTTTGGTACTTTCTATTACAGCTGATGTGACCTCTTCAGTCTCTTTGGGTTGTTTGTTCTTATGATCTACCAGTACTATCACTGCAACAAGGATCAACACTATCACAGGTATGATAAGTATCTTGGCGATCCTCATCACCTTAAGTTCATCCATTCCTGCTATTTTTCTGTTCTTTTCGTATTTCATTCTTTTTTCCTATCCCGATATTTACATCGTATGTAACCGGCGGGATTCGAACCCGCGGCCTTCAGAGTCGGAGTCTGATGCGATATCCAGCTTCGCTACGGTTACTCGTCGGAACGGCCTCCACTACATTCGGGCCTCGCAAGCTCAACCCTCATGCCGTTCCGGCGTTCC
>JAZLHO010000060.1:0-22250 GCA_045616865.1 Lachnospiraceae bacterium
ATCGACAAACTGGTCGCTGTTTTATTGCGCCGAATTTTTTATTCAGTATTTTCAAGGTACAAAAGGCAGATAAAACTGCCGATATTTATACATACAAATCAGCTACTGATTGAAAATCAGTGAGTTGATGAGCATTCATTAATTATTTATGGAGTGTTCATATCGCTTCATATCCAGCGTGCTTGGTTGACAACAAACTTTAAAAATGATATATTAACTCGCGTACGATGAAGCTTTCGGAAGTTTTGCGACCGGAAGTGGAGGACCCTCTGGAGAACCCCGTTGAATCGGGTGCCGAAGGTGCAAAACGCAAAGCGTTGAATCTCTCAGGCAAAAGGACAGAGCAAACACGACATGTGTCATGCTGTTTACTTCAGAGCGCCCGGGCGGCAGCTCTTATTTTTTTGCGATATGCTATTATTATTTGGAGGAAGTTATTATGGAACAGGTGATTTTTAACATTGCGGCGACAGTCAATAAGTATCTGTCAGATTATATTTTGATTTTCCTGCTTATCGGTGTAGGACTTTTCTACTCGATTAAGACAGGCTTCGTACAGATTCGCTGCTTCGGAGAAGGCATGAAGAAGACCTTCGGGAACCTGAGCTTAAACGGTAAGAAGGATAAGCATGCGATGAGTTCATTCCAGGCTCTTGCAACTGCTATCGCAGCTCAGGTAGGTACAGGTAATATCGTAGGTGCTTCGGGCGCTATCCTTACAGGCGGTCCCGGTGCCATCTTCTGGATGTGGGTCATCGCATTCTTCGGTATGGCAACGATCTACGCAGAGGCAACTATCGCCATCAAGACACGTGAAGTCGATGCTAACGGTGAGATCCACGGCGGTCCCGTTTACTATATCAGACAGGCATTCAAGGGTGGCTTCGGTAAGTTCCTTGCAGGATTCTTTGCAGTAGCTGCCATGCTTGCTCTCGGATTCATGGGCAGTATGGTTCAGTCCAACTCGATCGGTTCAAACATGGAAAGCGCTTTCGGTATTCCTGCATGGATTATCGGCATCATCCTTGTAATCATATGTGCGATCATCTTCCTCGGTGGTGTTGACCGTCTTGCATCAGCAACAGAGAAGATCGTTCCTGTTATGGCAAGTATATTTATTTTAGGAGCACTTGTAGTTCTCATCGCAAGAATCAAATACATTCCGGCAACATTCGGTATGATCTTCAGATATGCATTCCAGCCTCAGGCTATGATCGGCGGTGCTTTCGGATATGCGATTAAGACAGCTATCAGCCAGGGTGCCAAGAGAGGTCTCTTCTCGAACGAAGCAGGTATGGGTTCAACTCCTCATGCACATGCTCTTGCTCAGGTAAAGAATCCTCACGAGCAGGGCGTTGTTGCCATGATCGGTGTATTCATCGATACATTCATCGTCCTTACGTTCAATGCACTTGTAATCATCTCTACACTTTACACACCGGACGGTCCGCTCAACGAGAGTGTGGTTATGTCAACAGGTCAGTATGTGATTCCTGAAGGAATCAACAAGGCCAACCTCGCACAGACAGCATTCGGCACTGTATTCGGTGCTAAGTTCGGTGCGATATTCGTAGCTGTATGTCTTCTGTTCTTCGCATTCTCAACGATACTGGGCTGGAACCTCTTCGGACGTATCAATGCCAACTATCTCTTCGGAAAGAAGAACCCGAAGGCCTGCAAGATCGTTTACTCGATTATCGCTCTTGTATTCGTATTCCTCGGAACTATCGCTCAGAACGATACTGTATGGGAGCTTACGGATATGTTCAACAACCTGATGGTAATACCGAACGCGCTTGCGCTGTTCGCACTCGGCGCAGTGGTTGTCGGAATATTCAAAAACAGAGATAAACAATAAATACGGAATATAATTAACTTACAACAGCAGCCCGGCAGGCTTCCTCTGAAGGACGATTCGCTTTAGCGTGTCCTGAAGAGGAATGCCTGCCGGGCTGCTGTTGCTACGGTTGCTATTGTTGTATTATATATCGAAATTTAGTATTCAACATCTTCACTGAGTGGCCTGTCGAGCAGCTCAGGATTTTCAAGCAGCTTCTTAAGAAGCTGTACGGTTCTGGAATAATAATATCCGTCAGCGATACGCTCATCGATGATCAGGTTGATTTCAACGCTGTCCTTAAGGGTTTCATTACCCTCTTCATCCATAAACTTTCTCTTCCTGATATCACCGATTACAACGAATACCGAGCAGGTGCCCCAGTTGGTCAGGTGATGATAGCCGGCATGAAGCTTGATGGAACCCAGGTTTGTAAGCACTATAGCATGCTGATAGGGGTCGGTCTCGATAACGGACTTCGGCATCCATCCGTGACGGTCAGCGATCCTGGCGATGAAACCGACGAACTGCAGCAACCAGTCAGGAAGTTTGTTAAGAAAGTCCATACTTTCAGTGGAAGGATCCTTGGCATCGCTTCGACAGAAAGAAACCTGCTTGTATATCTGGTCATGGATGGAATCCATCGTATCATCCGGTTTTGCATGGATAGAAGCCAGAGCTTCATCGCTCTCGTCTTCAAAAACCTTTTTAATGGTAAATGCTGCCGATACCTCATTTCTCTGATACAGCCTTTGCCTTGTGATGAAGCGGTTCATCTTCGGACGGAGAGTGAGTACCTTCAGCATAGTTACGACTACGACCTGAAACAGCTTGTATTTATATGCCGGGTCGGCAGCATTTTTCTTCTCCAGATATTTATTTATATTAGTGATATCGATTACTTCTGAGATAAATGCCTCATTGTCGCATCTGTTCGGATACATAAGCGGCATAATCGTGTGCATCGAATCGACATTTTTTAGTCTTACACCATCTCGTCTTCCCATTCCCAAACCCCCTTTTGGAAATTAAACCAATTTTACAAACATTATCTATTTTATCACTATTTTATCAGATATTTTCAGGATATTTATCTTTCGCGATATTTTCGAAAGGAACCACTGTATGCCTCGGCAGGCTGCGCCCCTTCCGGGTCACTTCGTCCATGAGATAATCACATATACGCACACGCTCATCATGTGAAGCGCGGGTTGAATCATAATATACGGGCCTGCCGATATACACTTTTTTGAATGCCGGACAGACATACATCGGAATGAAGGGTATCTCCTCACCGGTTTCTTTATGATACATGCGGGCTGCATCTACAAACCCCTTCTGAAATTCGAAAACTATGTTATTGTGCGGGGTGTGAGACTCGGCAAAGATGACCAGATCATTTCCGTCCTTAAGGGTCTGAACAGATTCTTTAAATGTCTGCGATATGCGCCGGTCGTGATAGACTCCGATAGTATCGGCGGACTGAAAGATGCATTCTGCAAAAGGAGCGATGATATATGACAGAATCCTGAAAAACCATTTTATCCAGGCAGGCTTCAGTGACCAGAAATCCCGATATGCATAAGCCGGAACCTCTTTCATATGCATCATTTCACCTATGCACCATATGCGTTTCTTTCTCGGATAATAGAGCATGTTGGCGATAGGCCCGTGCATCTGGCAGTGATTGGATGCAACGATACAAGGCCCGTCTGGAAGATTCTCCTGACCGACGAATTCCGTCTTCGGATAAAACAGCTTCACGAAGAAATAGAATATTTTGTAAACTGCTTTTTTCATAGAACTTATTATACCATATGAGCGACGAGCCAAATACGAATTTGAATCAATCGAAATCTTAACCAGTTGGAGGCTTTTATAAGCCGTTAATAAAATCCTCCGAAATTCTTGAAAACAATGGTGATTTATATCATGAATTGTGATTTAATCCCCGCAGATGTTCTTGCATACGGATCGTTTCGGCCAGTAGCCCAACCACATTTTCAATATGCGTAAAACTATCAAATGTGAGAGTTTCGCCATTATGCTCCTTAAACCACTTAGCCAGTACTTGGTAGCCGCCGATCTGATATTCCCATACTTCTTGCGAAATGCCAGTGATTTTTTTGTTGGCATTCAAGTGTAGCACATTATTTTTATACTTTACAGCTCCTATTAACATATCAGACGATGTGTCGGGCTCGAACTTTAGTTCTGCCGAAGCCTTAATCTGCATAAGATGAAGTTTTCTTAAATGTTCACCAGCAGCAACATATTCTCTATACAAAGTTTCGCTTACATAAAATTCTTCGCTGTCTCTATCTGATTCCGGAACATTGATAACGGGAACACGCGGAAAATCTCTTCGCAAAAACTCATCATATTTCTCGCAATATACCGGATCATGCAGGATACCATAAACATAGTCGAATAACTTGATGGGTGTAGGCTTTTCAGTCAGATATTGTGTCAATACATCAAACACATCGTTATTCAAGTTGGCATCCCAGCTATCACCAGTCAGTTTGCTTTCTGAATGGAGATAAAGAGGAGCAATATAAGCTCTTTCACAGGATGCAGAAAACAAACGGTTGTCGGCAATGTGCTTTGTCACAAAAGGAGCAGAGTAAAGGCCGGATGGCTTACAAAAAACGATCCCAATATTTGCACCTATTGGGCTGGTGGGTTCAGCCAGCAAGTGGCCCATAGTGCTCTTTTCTCTAGGCCAAAGAATCCAGCCACAGGAATTGCCAGAATAATACGTCCATCGAGAATCAAATGGGCGGAAGGAAATCGGAGTTGTTACTCCTTCTGACAGAACATCATTTTGAATCTTATTTGCTGTTTGTCCTCGGCCAAATTTACCCCACAGTTTCAAAATATCATTTTCATCCGATGCATTGCGAACGATATTCATTCTTCTGATCAGTTCACTTCTGGAAGGAGAGATGGCCACCTTGTCATTTCCAGTGACAATACCAGTAACATTGGTGGAAAATAGATCATACAAGCTGACTCCTTTTTCGTATGCGCTCCTTCCCTCATTACTATATGGGATAAAATAAGCCATTTGTGGGTCTATCGTTAATTCAGTAAACGGTAAATCTCTTTTGTCTAATGCATCCAGTTTTTCCGCCCGAGTTCCCCAGACATCGGTATAATAGACCTTTGCCCAATCGGGATTTTTTGTCTTTTTGACACCAATGAACAGTGCAATTCCCTGAGTGATGTCAAAAATGTTCTCGTTCCTTTTTCCTTCTGGTGGGAGGTCTTTTTTACTCACCCGTCCATGCAGATTTACAATATAAATTTTATCAAAGGTTCTCAGCAGACTTGCACGCATACCTCTGAATGTATGGTTGTCAAGATAACCGTTATTGGTGACAAAAGCGAGAACGCCTTCTTTATTTTTGCTAATAATCTGTTCTGAGAAACGGAAGAATTTCACATAGTCATCGTTCAGCCAGTGCTTTTGTTCGCCAAAAGCGGTTACACCATCTGTTTCTGTCTTATAGGCAGAAATATCATACGGGTTTGTTGAAGAAGCCAGATATGGCGGATTTCCAATAATCACCTTAATTGGACGGCGAGTTTTCCAAGTATCTGCATTATATGCCTCATCCGTAATAGCTGCAGAGAAATCAAACAACGTTAGCTGTTCACCACGCTCCTGTTCAGACATCGGTGGTGCAAGTGTATTTGTCAAGAAGATATTGGTGGGTAATTGAGTAGTCGGTAAATGCCCCAGTGTTTCATCAATAGTCCTGCGAATTTTTAAGTGCGCCACGACATAACTGGTCATCATAATCTCAAAACCTATTAAACGAGAAAGCAAGCCGTTTTCCTGTTGAATATAGTTTTCATAGAAAGCTGATCTGGTACCGGAAAAGTATGTGCGTTTAATGTATTTGATAATCTCTGCTCCAAAGGATCCTGTTCCGCAGGCCGGATCCAAAATGGCAACGCGAGGGACAGAAATTGCTTTTTCATTTGCCCATTTCGTTTTTGTTACCTGATACGGCGCACAGGGGACTTTTATAGTAATCTGTTCATTGTTGGACAGACCGCCACGGATGTTAAAAACGTCAACAAGAATTTTATCAACCGTGGAAATTAAGTATTGCACTGCCGGAGCCGGTGTATAAAAAACGCCGAGAGCTTTCCTCAATGCAGGATCATAGAATGTCAGGAATTCCTCGTAAAAATGGACGATTGTGTCCTTTCGTTCATCACGCTCCAATAAAGCGGAAATATTACAGATGCGATATAGAGAACACAGTTTTTCAATCACACCCTCAAGCGTAGGGTGCTTTTTTCCTGTACCCGCAATGTGCATGAAAAATTGTTTCAGCAGCTCTGATTCTTCTTGAATATTTCCGATAGCTTCGTATTTATCAAACGATTCGGGTGTTGTGTCATTATAACGTGCTATAAATAAACCATACACGATTGTCTGTGCATACATATCCGCAAACTCACGAGTATTCATTGTCGGGCGGAGTTCAGATTTAATCTTACTGTAAAGTCCGTACAATTCCTTAAACATCGGCAACCGCTTTTGACTGTCATTCATAAGAGGCTGACCGCTTTCATCATCCTTTAGGATGCCGGAAATGATACTCCGAATGGTTCTGGCGTGCATTGCCATATACTCAGCAAGTTTCGTAGAGGATTTTATTTGTGCAGGATCGCGAAGTAGGAAATCCTCCAAAAGACTAATGAACAGCTCAACATTATCTTCTCTCAAAATGAGTTTCTCATCTACCAGCTCTATAAGCTTCAACCCGGTGTACATCTCGGTATCACCTGCGCGCCAAAAACGCCACTCCAAATTATCCGTGAGAATGGCATTGCCATAACGCTCTGCTTCTATCTTTATTTGAGAAAGTGTTCGCTTGTCAATACCACAGATCTTTTTAACCTCGATACCTGCAAACGGCTCAGTTTCGGCAACTTCTTCTTCACTGTGCCAGAGCTTAATATCAATATTTTCGCCAGTCTGCCCTTTGCGCTCGCCTGACAAATCCCGGGCGGCACATCCAATGCTGGTGAACAATGACATAATTGGCGAATTGTAAGAGGATTCCACATTCCCAAGACGGTACGCATCACACACTGCCTTGAAATATGTTGTAATAATTTCAAATGTTTTTTCTTTTTCCATAACAGTAACCTCCTAGTAAATGCGGCTATGTTTCATCAAAAGGCAGTTATTCCATCCGCAATTTTTAGCAGACCAACTTTCAGTAAATTCTTTATTTTCTAGCGCTGCAATGTATGGCTCCTTCAAAAACTCTTTTATCGTTCTCAGCACCGTATCGAAATCATCGGTCTTTGTATCAATCTTTCGGCAGAACGCTTTCCACTTCTTCTGCATGGCGTCATCTCTACCGAAGGTCATGACATGTTCAAACTGTTCTACGGTGAAGTGATGTCCACGGTTTTCAAAGGTCTTTTTCAGTGCCTCCGTCAGCGTTACACCGTCGAAATTGAACTTATTTGCAAGGTAATAAAGGTCATAATAGTCCTTCATTCGGCTGGAGAACTCCATCAGTGAAATGATGGCGTCGAGCTTTTCGGCAACCGTCGTTTCCAGCGAATATGTATTGACCATCGGGGCGGCAAAATCGTCAAGCTGCGTCGGGATTTTCCGCTTTTCCTGCTTCGGCACGATCACATCGCCAACGCCGAAGTCAACGCCGAAAGGTGTTTTCGTGTTCTTGATTTTCGCCACGAGGGAGGCGCCGATTCCGGCGTATTTCTTTGCCATCGCGATGGGAACCACGTCCTTGATTTCAAAGGTAATGAAATCGTTGCCAGTATCAATCGCTATGATTTCTTCCAGTATCGCTTTGAGTTGTTCGGGCGTGTTGGAAATCTTCCTGAGTAGGAAATCGACATCAACGGTCACGCGGCTGTCGAAGTTCGTAAGAGAGTAGATGAACAGCCCGCCTTTCAGGACAAGATTTTCCGCATATTTGGATTTTTCCAGTCTGCGCAGGAACTCTTCCTGGCAGAAAAGCTGCAGGCAAAGCTGATAGCTTCTGCCACTTTCCGCAGCCTTATTTTTGAGCCGTGCGATCACGGATGCAGCAATATCAGCCATTGAGCAACACCTCCATTAGTTCGGTCACTTTTTTATACACACGTAGTTTCTTTGCATATATCGAAAGATTCTGCAGATTTTTGTTTGTGTCATTTGCATATGCGTTGAGCGCCTTGTTAAAAGTCTCTGTATCGAGCCTTGTGCGATATTTGAAGCAGTCGCAGATTGTTCGCTCACGATCATAAACAGGCAGCATTACTCCGTTAAAGATGTCACTTGTTTTTCCCAATTCGTAGATATCCTGCTGAACGTAATATGTCTGCAATGGAAGAAGGTTATCTTCGAGTTTTGTTCGTGACATGGAGCGGGGAACTGCAATCGTCCACTTGCGAGGGGCATAATCACTATATCCGTAATGGAAGAGTGCTGATTCTACACAGACAATTCCTTTAGGAAATAGCTTGGCAAGCATCTGTTCTTCCGAAGCAGTGTCATGTTCAGCAAGGCTGTAATACCCGTGACGAACACGTTCAAGAAAGCCCTCATTGCACAAAGATACTACTTGAACAGCGGAAATGCCGGCAGCGACAAAATCGGCTGATTTGGCTATTCCGCCTTGTTGGATTATTATTTTTTTAACTTGATTTTGAATATCCATCAGCATATCTGCCTTGCAAAAAATCAAACACACAAGACCCTTCTGTGTGTTTGATTTTAATTATACTCATAATCTCGCAAAATTCAATAAAAAATACGCACATTTTCAAATTTTGTGTGCGTAAAATTTTATTTAACATGGCGCCGAATACACAAATACCCGACCGCAGATTGCCTGTCTTGACGATAAATGGCAGATAAGGTATCATTTTATACATGAATGAAGGTGTTGTTATAGCACTTGCGGCAGTTGCCGTAATCGTGCTGATTACATTAATGGTTGTTATAATTGTGGCATCGGTTGTTTCATCACATGAAAGTCGACCCGAGGATGGAGAGAACGCATAATGGATGATGGCAGTCGATTGTCTTTGATAATTGTCTTAGTGCTGGTCGGACTGGCAGCTTTTTTTGCTGTTGCCGAGACGGCACTTTCTTCAGTTTCGAGAAACCGAGTCAGGATAGCAGCGGACCGAGGGGATTACAGAGCAAAAAACGCCAGCTACATTCTCGATAATTTCGATCAGGCTATCACAACTCTTCTCATATGCACCAATATAGTGCATATCGCAGCAGCAACCATCGTCACGGTTGCGACCACCAGAATATGGGGTCTTTCTGCAGTCACCCTGAGTACGATCATAACAACCATAGTTGTGTTCTTTGCAGGAGAAATGCTGCCGAAAAGCATCGCAAAGAAAAACAGTATGAAGTTCGCGCTGGCTACGGCGGGGACTGTCAGGTTATGTATGTTTATATTCAGGCCTCTGTCACTTCTGCTTACAAAGATAGGACAGATGGCAGCAGCTGCTACAGGTGCCGAGCCCGAGATAACCGTAACAGAGGATGAACTGGTAGATATCATCGAAGATATGGAGGAAGAAGGCTCTATAGATGAGGATCAAAGCAACCTCCTGCAGGCAGCCATAGATTTCGACGATACGAGAGTCAAGAAGATTATGACATCTGTTGATGATATGGTCGGAATAGCTATAGATTCCTCACCGGAGGAAATATCTGAAATAGTAAAAAACAGCACACATTCACGCATCCCTGTATATAAAGACGGCCGCAGTGATATCGTCGGAGTGCTTCAGATACGTAAATATATGAAAAAATATCTGAAATCAAAGAAATATCCGAGTATTCGCAAGCTTATGGATAAAGTCTATTATGTAGGGCGTAATGTCAAGATTGATGAGCTTCTGGAGAGGATGTCCAGAAGAAAACTCAATATGTCGGTAATAGTAGGAAAGGACGGTAAAGCTCTCGGCATAGTCACGGTCGAGGACATACTCGAAGAGCTTGTCGGTGAAATATATGACGAGACAGACCAGATTCCGAAAGGCGGTGACAGATCATGATCATCGCTCTGATAATCGGAATCATGCTCTGCATCGCAGGTTCGCATATTTTCTCATCTTCGGAGATGAGTTACTCATCCTGCAACGAGATAAGGCTCTCGCATGAAGCTGAAAACGGAAAAACAGAAATCATACGGCGTCACGCCCGCAGAGCACTTTATATAGTAAACAACTTCGAGCGTGCGCTCAGTACGATACTTATAGGCAACAACCTGGTCAATATAGCCTGCTCATCGTTGTCATCGGTCCTCGTCATCACTCTGACAGGAAGCGAAGATAAGACATGGATAGCGACAGTTGTGGTCACACTTCTTATCATCATCTTCGGAGAGACGATCCCGAAGATAATCGCGAAGAAGAAAGCCAACACAATGGCTATGGCGTACGCACCGTTTATCCGGGTGCTTATGATCATATTCTTCCCGGTGGTATGGATAGTAGTAAAACTCGTCGAACTCTTCACACGCGGAGTGAAGAAAGAGGGAGAGGAAGAAGAGGATGAATCCGTCGAAGAACTCCAGTCTATGATAGAGACCGCAGAGGATGAGGGCATACTGGAAAAGGACCAGAGTGAGCTGATGCAAAATGCGATCGACTTCGCAGATACTTCAGCATCAGAGGTTATGACCGCCAGAGTGGATATGGATGCCATAGATATCGACGATCCGGTAAATGAGATAAAGAAGGTCGCGCTTAAGACCAGATTCTCGAGACTGCCGGTATATGAGGATTCCATAGATAATGTCATCGGAATACTGCATATGAACACGTACTTCAAGGCACTGATGGACGATGATAAAGCAGATATCAGAAAGCTCATCAACAAGCCATGCTTCGTTTACAAGGCGATGAAGCTGCCGGAGGTTCTGGATGAACTGAGAAGCTCAAACCAGAATATCGCCATAGTTACGGATGAATACGGCGGAACGGCAGGAATCATAACTGTTGAGGATGTGCTTGAAGAGATAGTCGGAGAGATCTGGGATGAAAATGATGTCGTGGAGCAGGAATCCGTAAGAATCGCAGATAATGAATATGAGGTCGACGGAGATATGAACCTCTACGATTTCTTCGAACTCGCAGGTCTTGATGAGGATGATGCCGATGAGTTCGAATCCGAGACAGTCGGTGGATGGATGATAGAAATGCTCGGGCATTATCCGGCGAAGGGAGAGCTTCTGCAGTATGAGTGTCCGTCCCATTCGGAAACTGAGGAAATACTGGAGCTCACAGCACTCACGGTAAATGACCGCAGAGTAGAGAAAATTGATGTAAAGATAAAATAGTGGTATACTAAAATGGTTCGCGATACGGGAACATTTTACATAAAAAATAAAAAGTTTGAGGAGGTTTCGTCATGGCTGAGGAGACAATGAAAGATTTTGAAAAGGAGATAGCTGAGTCATTCAAGAGCAAGAAGCAGATCGAAGACGCAGACGCAGGCAAGTGGGAGAAATTCGCACAGATGTTAGCAGATGGTGAGAAGATCACAGTTACAGTTAAAGAGGCTGTAAAGGGTGGTGTTGTTGCTATGGTTGATGAAATTCGTGGATTTATTCCTGCAAGTCATCTGTCAACTCAGCACGTAGAGAATCTCGAAGACTTTGTTAATAAAGAGATCGAAGTTGTAATGGTTACAGTTGACCAGGAGAAGAAGAGACTCGTTATGAGCCACAGAGCACTTGAAAAGAAATCACGCAACGCAGGCAAGGCTGAGAAGCTTGCTGCTATCAATGTCGGCGATGTACTTAAGGGTGCTGTAGAAACACTGAAGGATTACGGTGCATTCATCGACCTCGGTGACGGCGTAAGCGGACTTCTGCATGTTTCACAGATCTCTTACAAGAGAGTTAAGACACCGGCTGATGTTCTCAAGGAAGGACAGGAGGTTGAGGTTAAGGTTATCGGTAAAGAGAACGGCAAGGTATCTCTTTCTATGAAGGCTCTTCAGGAAGCACCTGCAGGATACGAGGAGAAGGCTCCGCGCGAGGGACGTCCTTCAAGAGACGAATCAGACGGTTTCAAATATGAAGAAAAAGGCAAGGCTGTCACAAGCCTCGGCGATTTACTTAAGGGAATCAAGCTTAACTGATTGCAGCAGCCGTAAAGGCTGATCAAACGGAGAAAAGATATGATCAAAGATCTGACATGGAGCTATCCGCATATCGCTGAGACCCCGGAGGGTAAGAAGCAGATTAAAAAGGCAGATAAGTTCTGCGAGGAATACAAGAAGTTTCTCAATGTAGCAAAGACAGAGCGTGAGTGCGTCAATGTAGTCGAGGTCATGCTTGTAAATGCAGGCTATGAGAGATTTGATGTTAATAAGAAATACAAGGCCGGAGATAAGGTATACGAGATAAACCGCGGCAAGTCCATCATCGCTACTACATTCGGAACAGCAGATCTGGATGAGGGACTGCGTCTTAACGGTGCGCATATCGACAGTCCGCGTCTTGACTTAAAGCCGAATCCTATGATTGAGGCCGGAGAGCTGGCACAGTTCAAGACACATTACTACGGTGGTATCCGCAAGTATCAGTGGGTTACAGTTCCGCTTGCTATGCACGGAACGATCATCCGTAAGGACGGAACAAGTGCAGCTGTCAGTGTAGGTGAGGATGAAAATGATCCTGTATTCTACATCAGTGATCTGCTCCCGCATCTCTCACAGAAGCAGGATCAGAGGACTCTCAAGGAAGGTATTAACGCAGAGGAACTCAACATCATCATCGGCTCACTGCCGATAGATGTCGATGCACTTAAGGGTGCAGATG
The DNA here is from genome assembly GCA_045616865.1 of Lachnospiraceae bacterium. GTDB lineage: Bacteria > Bacillota > Clostridia > Lachnospirales > Lachnospiraceae > Darwinimomas. Next base: position 12,679 of record JAZLHO010000060.1, read on the forward strand.
CCAAAGCTGCTAAGGATGCCAAGAATCAGATCAAGCTCAATGCGCTCAGGCTTCTCAATGAGAAGTACGGAATCACAGAAAAGGATTTTGCACGTGCGGAGATAGAGTTCGTTCCTGCATACAAGGCTAAGGATGTCGGATTTGACCGAAGCCTCATCGGCTCCTACGGGCATGACGACAGAGTGTGCGCATTCCCTGCACTTATGGCAGAGCTCGCAACCAAAAAGCCGTATTATACGACTCTTACCTTCCTTACAGATAAGGAAGAGATAGGTTCACTCGGAAATACAGGACTTGATTCACATTATATCTACGACTACATCGCGTATCTCGCTCAGAACAAGGGCGTGGATGTAAAGGACGTATGTGCGAATTCATGCTGTCTGTCAGCTGATGTAAACTCAGCATATGACCCGACATTTGCAGATGTATTTGAGGAGCAGAATTCATCCAAGCTTAATCATGGCGTAGTGCTTACAAAGTACACAGGCGCACGCGGCAAGTCAGGTTCCTCGGATGCATCGGCAGAGTTCATGGCGAAGGTCATCGAAATCATGGATAAGGCGAAGGTATTCTGGCAGATCGGTGAGCTCGGAAAGGTCGATGTAGGCGGAGGCGGAACCATCGCACTTGATGTGGCACGCTTCAATATCGATGTAGTGGATCTCGGAGTTCCGGTGCTTTCCATGCATTCACCTTTTGAGGTCGTATCAAAGCTTGATGTATATAATACATATCTGGCCTTCAAGGCATTTTATGAATAAGGACGATGTACCCGAGTGTCGGGAACATTAACAGGTAAATAAATATGAAAAAAATTTCAGTTATTCTTGCAGCATCTGCGCTGGTGATTTCAATGCTTGCAGGTTGTGCAAATAAGGAAGAGACAGCTCAGAATTCAGCAGGAACAGAGACTGCGGCAGCTGCAGAAACAACAGAAACAGACAAATCCGGAACAGATGAGTCTATTCTGGAAAAAGATGCAGACGGTAAGTTCATCAAACCGGAGAATTACGGAACAGTTAAAAAGCTCGGCAATTATAAGGGACTTGAGGTTACACTCGGTGATCAGACTGTGACGGATGAAGATGTGGAAAACGAGATTCAGGCTGCGCTTCAGTCAGCATCCACATTTGAGCCGGTGGATCGTGCGGCCAAGCTTGGTGATACTGTCAATATAGACTATGTCGGTAAGAAGGACGGAGTCGCATTTGACGGGGGAACTGCGCAGGGCTATGATCTCGGTCTGGGATCCGGCAGCTTTATTGACGGATTTGAGGACGGACTTGTAGGAGCTAAAAAGGGTGATGTCAAAGATCTCAACCTTACATTTCCGGAGAATTATCAGGCAGCTGACCTTGCAGGACAGGATGTAGTATTTACAGTTACTGTCAATGAAGTCAAGGAAAGAAAGATGCCTGAGCTTTCAGACGAGTGGGTCAAGGAATATACAGGTGGTGCATGCTCGACGGTCGATGAATTCAGGAAGGATCTGCGAGGAAAGCTGGAGGAATATAAAAAGCAGGATGCGGAGGCAACAGCGCAAAATGAGCTTGTCAGCCAGATCATCGAAAATTCTGAGTTTGAGCCTACCATGGAAGCTATCGAGTATGAGTATCAGACTATGATCGGAATGTATGACCAGTATGCTGCTATGTCGGGAATGACGACGGATGAGTATCTGGAGGCATACGGAGTGGATCCTCAGGCGATGAAGATTCAGCTTTCGTACTATGCTGAGGAGGCGGTCAAGCAGCGTCTGATGGAGGATGCGATCATCAAGGCCGAGGGACTTAAGGTATCGGATGCTGATAAGGAAGCTTTGGCTGGCGCTTATGGTTATTCAGTTGATGATATGCAGAGTATCTACGGCGATCAGTTTGAGGATTACGCAAGATCATATATGGTCGTTCGTTATATCTACGACAACGCTGTTAAGAAATGAATTACACTTACATCATAGAGTGTTCTGACGGCAGCTTATACTGCGGATGGACCAACAACATAGAGAAGCGTATCCTGGCCCACAATGAGGGCCGGGGTGCGAAGTACACCCGCGGCCGTGCCCCTGTGAAGCTTGTGTATCTCGAGACTTTCGAGACCAAGGAGGAGGCGATGAGCCGCGAGTTTTATATCAAAAAATTGAGTCGCGAAGATAAACTTCGCCTGATCAGTTCGTCTTGAGAGGATATTATGCAAATTTTATTTCATGATAAGGATATAGCGGTGGTCGTGAAGCCTGCGGGGGTGAGCTCACAGGAAAGTCACGATTTTCGGGATGACATGATATCTCTGCTTCGCAAGGAACTGGGATGTGATGAGGTCTTTGTGGTACACCGTCTTGATCAGATGGTATCAGGAGTTATGGTGTATGCGCTTAATAAAGACGCAGCGGCAAAACTGTCCGCGCAGATTGCAGGCAGCGGATTCAATAAGAAATATCAGGCGATACTTTCAGGTATTCCAAAGGATAAGAAAGGCGGGCTGACTGACTGGATCGTAAAAGATACAGCAACCAATACCAGCAGGGTCTGTGATTCGAAGACCAAGGGTGCCAGGGAAGCAAAGCTTACATATAAAGTAATAGAAAACAAATTCATCGGCGGAAAGCAGCTGTCCAGAGTTGAGGTGGAACTTATCACAGGACGACATCACCAGATCAGAGTACAGTTCGCTTCACGTGGCTGGCCGATAGTCGGAGATATCAAATACGGATATAAAGGAGAACCCGAGCCGATAGCTCTGGCAGCGGTCGAGGTAGCATTTGTCCATCCTAAGACAAAGAAAGCAATGAGGTTTACATATGATTGGGACAGGAACATTAGTTAACGCAGGTGCAATCATAGCAGGTACGATGGCCGGAGTACTGCTTAAGGGAGGAATCCCGAAGAAAATTCAGGACATGATATATCTGGCAGTCGGAGTGGCTGTTATATTTATAGGAATACTGGGAGTAGTCAATAATCAGGGCGATTCGATGATGCTGGTGCTTTCACTGGTCATAGGCGGCGCACTCGGTGAGCTCCTTAAAATCGAGGATCGTATGGAGGTGCTCGGTGAGAAGGTAAAGAAAAAGTTCATCAAGGATGATGCTCCGGGAAGCGCGACATTTGCAGAGGGATTTGTCAGTGCGACGATTTTGTTCTGCGTAGGTGCCATGGCGATCGTTGGAAGTCTGAATGACGGAATGCTCCATGATCCGAGTATGCTGTTCACGAAGGCTATCCTGGACGGAATCACTTCTATCATACTGGCGGCATCGCTGGGAATCGGAGTTGCTTTTTCTGCAATACCGATATTGATTTATCAGGGAACCTTGACGGTATTGGCTTCGGTGCTTTCCGGGTTTTTCACGGATGAGCTTATCCGGAATATGAGTTTTGTAGGAAATGTGGTGATCTTCTGTATCGGGCTTAATTTCCTCTTCCCTAAGAAGATTAAAACCGGGAACCTGGCTCCGGCACTTTTCATGCCGATAATACTCGGATTGTTTATACATTGATACTTGCGGTTCGCGGCGAAGATATGTATTCCGTACAAAAATGTTTCGCTTCAGGACACGCTAAAGAAAATTGCTCTTCAGAAAGTGCATGAGTTCGTATTTCGTCCGAAGACGTTCCTCCTCAGGACACGCCGGAGGCGAATCGTCCTTCAGAGGAAGTCTTCGTACTCAATACTGGATAACGCAGCACCCGGAGGCACAAAATGTCTTCGCAAGTGCCTTGGGAGACGTCGGTGCTTGTCGAACCGTACTTGTGAGACTTAGCACCCCGAAGGGGGAACCGCTACGTCGGACATGGAGGCGCGAGCCGTCACTTGAGAAGACATATTCGTGACGATGGGTGCGGTTGGCCATACAGTACTGAGAAATATCTTTGCGCCCCAATATGTATAAAAACAGGAGAATAATCATGGATGTTATGAAAAGGCTCGAAAGAGCAAAAATAATACCCGTAGTGGTGATTGAAAGATCAGAAGATGCGGCTGCGGCGGCAAGAGCAATTCTGGATGGCGGAATAAGTGTCATGGAGATCACATTCCGCACGACGGCAGCAGCAGATGCAATCAAAGCAGTAAAAGCCGCCTGCCCGGAGATGCTTGTCGGTGCAGGAACAGTCATCGCACTTGAACAGTGCAGGAAGGCTGTTGAATGCGGTGCTGAGTTTATAGTATCACCGGGTTATGATGAAGAGATAGTAAGCTACTGCGTAGAACAGGGCATCACAGTAACCCCTGGCTGTGTAACTCCTACGGAAATCATGGCAGCTGTGAAACATGGTCTGAAGGTGCTCAAATTCTTCCCGGCAGGAGTATATGGCGGTATCAAGGCCATCAAGGCACTGGCAGCTCCGTTCGGCAGCATCAGATTCATCCCTACAGGCGGAGCAAATATTGATAACTTAAAAGAATATCTGGACTGCCCGGCAGTATTTGCAGTCGGAGGAACCTGGCTTTGTACCAAGAAGGATGTATCCGAGGGCAATTTTGATCGGATCACTGATCTCTGCCGCGAAGCAGTAAAGGTTGCCGAGGGATGAAATCTCCGAGACGTATAACAAAAAGAACTTCCGAAATGAATCGGAAGTTCTTTTGCTATTTAAGTTTTGCTGTGGGTCGGGCACATTTACTGAACCTCTTTGAGGATATAAACATCCGCAACGATTGTTCCCTCTGACGTCACTGCCATGGCCTCGCTGAGAGTTTCGCGATAGATGTCGACTACGGGAACATTCATGGTTGAATCAGTACCATACTCGACAGCTGCACCGCCGGTGTCTTCGAAAACATATATTCCGTCATATCTGTGCATGTTTGAACTGGTTTTGCCGTTCATCATATAACTGGCTTTGACGAGGGCGACCTTACCGAGCATAGCCTTCGGGCCTGAAATCGTGTGATATACAGTAGGCCACTTACCTGATGCCGTGCAGTTACCCGTCGCCGCGTAACCGGTGAGACAGTGCTGCCTTTCCCAATTTACGTCATACTGTTCATCTATAATGTATCTCTTTCCTTCAAAAATGAAAGTCCCGTCAGAGCAAGGCTCCGCATTTACGAGACCACCGCTTCCCTTAAGTTTGACCAGATCAGGATTGAAGTCCTCACAGGAGATTCCCGTAGCCGGACCCGTAGGAACAAAAGTATAGTCCTCAGAGGCCATGGAGTTGAATGTGGCAAATGCGCATATCATCAGAGTAACTACCACTGCTCCAAAGATTTTAAGCTTCATAGTCAGTCCTTTCCCCCACTTTCTGCGGGTTTTATCATTATATTATTACCATCGCTATAAATCAAGCATATTAACGTTTTTGTAAACCCATTGTAAGATAGGCGATATCTGCAAATAGACACAGAAAATTCACACTTTTTGGTTGACAAACACCTAAACCGGGAGTATTCTATAGATGTGATTAGCACTCGAACCCAATGAGTGCTAACAAACAAGGAGGCGGATAACCGCCAGAGGAATATATGGAACTTGATGAGAGAAAAATTACCATATTAAAGGCAATCATCAGAAGCTACATGGAAACGGGTGAGCCGGTAGGGTCCAGGACCCTCAGTAAGCTCCCGAATCTACAGGTATCAAGCGCCACTATCAGAAATGAGATGAGCGATCTGGAGGAGATGGGCTACATAGTTCAGCCTCATACCTCAGCCGGAAGGATCCCGACGGATAAAGGCTACAGATTCTATGTAGACGAGATCATGAAGGAAAAGGACACGGAGCTTAAGGCGAAGGATACGGCCCTTACCGAGTACAAGGAACTGATGGATAAGAGAGTTGACCGCCTCGAGTACGTGCTCAAGCATGTTGCGAAGCTTCTTGCGACCAACACCAACTATGCCACCATGATCTCCGGACCAAGCAGCCGCAGAAACAAGATCAAATTCATACAGCTTTCGCGTATCGAACAGAAGAAGATCCTGGTTGCCACGGTATTTGAGGGAAACATCATCAACAACCGCATCATCACCATAAGCGGTGATATCTCCGAAAAAGAGATCGGCGAGCTGAACATGCTCCTGAACACATCCCTTACGGGGCTTACCATGGACGAAATCAATCTGGCGACCATCATGAAACTGAGAAATGATGCAGGCGACTACAGTGATGTGATCGATCAGGTACTGACTGAGATATCGGAAGCATTTACAAACAATGAAGAAGAAGAGCTGGAGGTATACACCAGCGGAGCCACCAACATTTTCAAATATCCGGAACTTACGGGCGGTGATGCGGCAGGCATGCTGATAGAACAGTTCGAGAAAAAGGATGAGCTTCGTCAGATGCTGGGTGAGATTAACGAAAGCTACGCGGCAGACGAGGAAAAAGCAGGAATCAAGGTTTATATCGGTGAGGAACTCCCGATGCATGACATGCATGACTGCAGCCTGGTAACTGCAAATTATGATTTCGGCCACGGGATATCCGGAACCATCGGAATCGTGGGACCGAAACGAATGGATTATGATAAAGTACTCGGAACACTAAAGAGCGTCATGAAACAGCTCGAGGAAACGTTCCGGTTATAGAAGGATGAAGCATGAGTAAAAAGAACAACAGAAACTATTATAAGGACAATGGTCCCGACCCGCAAAAACCTGAAACCGCAGACGATATAGTCGATAAGGTAGCGACAGAGGAAGCTGAAGAGGAGACCGAAAAAGAACTGCAGGATGAAGAAACAGTTCAGAATGCAGAAGATGAAAAGACCGGCGATGCACAGGATGCCGCTGCTGAAGAGGATGCGGATGACGGCGAAGCTCCGGTCAATGAATGGAAAGATAAGTACACACGCCAGCTTGCTGAGTTTGATAACTTCAGGAAGAGGACGGAAAAAGAGAAGTCACAGATGTACGACATGGGAGCGAAGGTGATCGCAGAGAAGATACTTCCAACCATAGACAACTTCGAAAGAGGACTTCAGAACGCACCGGATGACGCATTTGCAGAAGGTATGCAGATGGTATATAAGCAGCTGCTTAAGAATCTGGAGGATGCCGGAATCAAGGCTATCGAGTGCGTAGGCAGGGAATTCGATCCGAACATACACAATGCAGTGATGCATGAAGAGGATGATTCAGGTGAAGAGAATATAGTAACAGAGGAATTACAAAAAGGATATATGTATAAAGACAGCTTGCTGAGACCGAGTATGGTTAAGGTAAAGAATTAAGTAACTTCCTTATAACAAACATTACAAAACAACAAAGAAATTTCAATCCAGGAGGATAAAGATATGTCAAAGATAATAGGAATCGATTTAGGTACAACAAACAGCTGTGTAGCAGTTATGGAAGGCGGAAAGCCTGTAGTTATCCCGAACAGTGAAGGATCAAGAACAACTCCTTCAGTAGTAGCATTTTCAAAGACAGGCGAAAGACTTGTCGGCGAGCCTGCAAAGCGTCAGGCAGTAACAAATGCGGACAGAACCATCTCTTCAATAAAGAGACATATGGGTACAGATTATAAAGTAACGATCGACGGTAAGGCATATACACCTCAGGAAATCTCAGCTATGATCCTTCAGAAACTGAAAGCAGACGCAGAAGCTTACCTGGGTGAGAAGGTTACAGAAGCAGTTATCACAGTTCCTGCATATTTCAACGACGCACAGCGTCAGGCAACAAAGGACGCAGGCAAGATCGCCGGTCTCGATGTAAAGCGTATCATCAACGAGCCGACGGCAGCAGCACTTGCATACGGTCTTGATAATGAAAAAGAGCAGAAGATCATGGTTTACGATCTCGGCGGCGGCACATTTGATGTATCACTTATCGAAATCGGTGACGGCGTAATCGAAGTTCTCGCTACAAATGGTGATACACATCTCGGCGGTGATGACTTTGATAACATGGTTACCCAGTGGATGATCGATGAATTCAAGAAGGCAGAAGGTGTAGACCTCTCAGCTGACAAGATGGCACTTCAGAGGCTTAAGGAAGCTGCAGAGAAGGCTAAGAAGGAGCTTTCGAGTGCAACATCAACAAACATCAATCTGCCGTTCATCACAGCAACAAATGAAGGTCCTAAGCACCTCGATATGACTCTTACAAGAGCTAAATTCGATGAGCTTACAGCAGACCTTATCGCAAAAACAGCAGTTCCTGTACAGAATGCAATGAAGGATGCAGGCCTTACAAACGCTGACCTCGGCAAGGTTCTCCTCGTCGGAGGATCAACACGTATGATCGCAGCACAGGATAAGGTTAAGGCTCTTACAGGACAGGAGCCGAGTAAGACTCTTAACCCTGATGAGTGTGTAGCACTCGGTGCATGTATCCAGGGCGGCAAGCTGGCAGGCGATGCAGGTGCAGGAGATGTACTTCTTCTCGACGTAACACCGCTTTCACTTTCAATCGAAACACTCGGCGGAGTAGCTACAAGACTTATCGAGAGAAATACGACCATCCCGACAAAGAAGAGTCAGGTATTCTCAACAGCTGAAGATAATCAGAGTGCAGTTGATATCCATGTAGTACAGGGTGAGCGCCAGTTCGCACGTGATAACAAGACTCTCGGACAGTTCAGACTGGACGGAATCCTTCCTGCAAGACGCGGCGTTCCGCAGATCGAAGTTACATTTGACATCGATGCAAACGGTATCGTCAATGTATCAGCCAAGGATCTCGGCACAGGCAAGGAGCAGCACATCACTATCACATCAGGCAGCAACATGAGCGATGCTGATATCGAAAAGGCTGTTAAGGAAGCAGCTGAGTTTGAGGCTCAGGATAAGAAGCGTAAAGAGAACATCGACGAGTATAATGATGCTCAGGCAATGGTAACTCAGGTCGAGAAGGCACTTGAGGATGCGGGCGCTCAGATTGGTGAATCAGATAAGGCAACTGTTGAAGCAGACCTTAATACACTAAAGGAAGCTATCGGCAGAGCACCTATCGATCAGGCAACAGATGACCAGATCGCAGACATCAAGGCAGCTAAGGAAAAGCTCATGAACAGCATGCAGCCGCTTGCTCAGAAGATCTACGAGCAGGCACAGGCTCAGCAGCAGGCAGCAGGCACAGCTCAGGGCGCAGGTCCTCAGCAGGGCGGATTCACAGAGGCTCAGCCGAATGCCGGCGGACAGGCACCTTACGGGGATGATGTCGTTGACGGAGACTTCAAGGAAGTGTAAACCTAATCTACACGTAACTACCGTATTTCGTCCAAAAGACGTTCCTCTTCAGGACACGCCAAGGCGAATCATCCTTCAGAGGAAGTCTTTGTACGAAATACTGCATATTGGATGTAATTAAATAAACATGATCACCCAGCTCCTCATTCGAGGAGCTGATGGTGGGTTAAAGGAAGTAAACAGGAAAGCACTATGGCAGACACAAAAAGAGATTACTACGAGGTTCTCGGTGTCCCGAAGGATGCCGATGATGCAGCGATAAAAAAAGCATACAGAGTATTAGCCAAGAAATATCATCCGGACGCAAATCCGGGCGATAAAACGGCGGAAGAAAAATTCAAGGAAGTAAACGAAGCGTACTCCGTACTTTCCGATAAGGAAAAGCGTTCGATGTATGACCAATACGGTCACGCGGGTGTCGATCCCAAC
>JAZLHO010000061.1:0-22118 GCA_045616865.1 Lachnospiraceae bacterium
ATACCAGTTGTATGTAGCAGCCATTGATGTGAATGCAGCGCCGAGTACAAGAAGAGCTACTGTTGCAACGAGTGCAACGATCTTTGTGTTCTTCATTTGTTTTCTCCTAGTTTTTTCTTTTTTGAAATCCCTAATTGCGCCGGGGGAGTGAGAGAATCGTACATTATGACGTAAAGCCCGGATTGTTCCGTTGCTGCGCAACTCTCACAATCCTGTGTCGATTCGGAATCCGGGCTATCGCCCTACTTCCTCATCTACACTAGCGTTCCTGATGCCACCGTAAAACTGTGTGCAAGCACCCGTTTTCCGCTGTCATCGGAACTGGGCTTTACTGCTGATAATTACCATTATCGTCAGTAATGTTCAACAAATTACAAACCAGTGAATTTTTTCTGTATTTTTTTTTGTGAGAAATACTATAAGTATCTTCCATTTTTTATGCTCAAGATATAGAATAATAGATGTATAATGGCGGAGACTGCTATGCAAACAGGAGTTATTTTGGTATTCATGGGAGGCAATATGAACAGGCTCAAATTTACTGCATTAGTTGCAACCATAGCACTTCTTATCCTTGGTACTGCATTCACATCTGTGGCTGCGGTAAAGTATAACTGGTATAAACAGGGAGAAAACTGGCGTTGTGCTGATCAGAATGGTGAGGATTATATTACGGCATGGGCTAAATCAGGAGAAGACTGGTTCTGGCTTGATGACGAGGGAAATATGGCAAAGGAAGCTCTCGTCGATGATGACACAAAGTATGTTGACGCAGATGGTAAGATGGCATCAGACAAGTGGGTCCGGATTGCTGATGATGAAGACAATGATCATTGGATGTATTTCCAGAAGGGCGGTAAGAAGCTGACAGGAAGGGATACTCCTAAACCGGTATCTGTCGGCGATAAGAAATACATCTTTGATGAGAACGGATATATGATGACCGGATGGGTCAATGAAGAAGATTACGACCAGTCGGAGGATATAGACGCGAGATGGAAGAGCGCAGTGTATTACTGCGGTGAAGAGGATGACGGCGCTGTATCATACGGCTGGAGAAAGATCGAGTGCTTTGCTACTGTTGATGATGAAGAAAATGAGAACGGAAGCAAATACTGGTTCTGGTTCCAGGCAAGCGGCAAGAAGGTAAAGGCACCTAAATCAGGCTACCTGAGTGAAAAGATTATCAACGGACAGAAGTATGTATTTGATGTAAATGGTATCATGAAGTCCGGATGGAATGCGGTATATGCAACCAAGGCGACAGGATCCAACAAGGATATCAATAACTATGCATGGTTCCAGTCAGGTTCAGTCGGATTAAAGCTGGCAAAAGGATGGTTCAAAACTACTCCGAGAAGTGCAGTCGATGCGACAACCAGTGAATCAAGATGGTTTTATGTCAAGTCAGGAAAGATGTATAATAATACTATCAAGACCATCGATAATAAGAAGTACGGGTTTAATCAGTATGGCGAGATGGTATACGGACTCTGTGCGGCTGAAGTGGATGATGAGAGTAAGTTTGTAAGATTCTATAAAGAAAATATTGATACTCTCGAAGATCTCAATGCTGTAGTATATGGAGAAAACGGTTCTCCGAGTCCGTATGTTCTGTATTACTTCTCATCGGATGGAGCGAAGGACGGATCTATGAAGACAGGAGTTCAGACCATCAAGATAGACGGAGAAGATTACAACTTCTACTTCAGCAATAAGAATGGTTCCAGGGGTCAGGGTCTTACAGGTAAGCAGGGCAGCAAGTATTACTATAACGGTAAGAAGGTTGTTACTGACGAGGATAAGGCCGAATGTGCTTTCTATGAGCTTAAGGAAGACGATGGTAGGGTTTATGTGGATCCGGGTGAGCCTGTATACTTCGGTGAGGTTTCCGCAGATCTTCCGGTAGCAGAATACATTATAATCAATAAAACCGGAACCGCCTCAACATCCGGAACTAAGAAAGATGGAAACGGATATAAGGCGAAGATAGTCAAGAAGGACGGAGTATCTTACTGGGAAGTAAGTTCTGAAGACTAAATAAAAATGCATAAATTGCATACGGAGTCGGGAAACCGGCTCCGTATTATGTTATAATCAAATCGGAGGGTTTGACCAGCTATGAATATTATTTCAAAGGATGATTGTTATCTGTTCGGTCAGGGTGTGCATTATGAGATATATAAAAAACTCGGAGCACATCCCGTAAGTTATAGAAATAAAAACGGATTTTACTTCGCAGTCTGGGCTCCTCATGCCAGGGCAGTAAGTGTAGTGGGTGATTTCAATAACTGGGATCCCGACAGCAATTATATGTCTACTGTGCGTACTTCGGGTATATGGGAAGTTTTCATTCCGGAAATAAAAGCCGGTGAGCGTTATAAATATGCCATATGCGGTCAGGACGGGAAATGGGTATATAAAGCCGATCCTTATGCATGCTATGCTGAGGTAAGACCTGCTACGGCATCTGTGACTTATGTTTCAACACCGAAGTGGAGCGATGAAAAATGGATGCAGACAAGAGCCGAGGGAGATCCCAGACGTAAACCCATATCGATCTATGAATGTCATCTGGGTTCATGGAAGAGAGATCTGAACTACAGGCAGTATGCCAGAGAGCTTGGGACATACTGTAAGGAGATGGGCTACACACATGTTGAGATCCTGGGCATAGCAGAGCATCCTTTTGACGGAAGCTGGGGATATCAGGTTACCGGGTATTATGCTCCGACTTCGAGATACGGTTCGCCGGACGATTTCATTTACTTTGTAAATTATCTTCATAAAAAGGATATAGGTGTCATACTGGACTGGGTTCCGGCACATTTCCCGAAGGATGAGCACGGGTTGGCTGATTTTGACGGTCAGGCATTGTATGAGTATGCAGATCCGAAGATGGGTGAGCATCCGGACTGGGGAACTAAGGTTTTTGATTATTCCAGAAATGAGGTCAGAAATTTCCTTATCGCCAATGCACTGTACTGGCTGAATGAATATCATATCGACGGACTGCGTGTCGATGCGGTTGCGTCTATGCTTTATCTCGATTATGGACGCAGGAAGGGTGAGTGGATACCGAATAAGTACGGCGGTAACCAGAACCTGGATGCGGTGGAGTTTTTCAAGCATCTGAATTCGCTTATTCAGAAGCGTGGTGACGGCACGATGATCATCGCGGAGGAGTCTACTTCGTGGCCGATGGTCACACATCCGGTGGATGCGGGCGGACTGGGATTTACATACAAGTGGAATATGGGCTGGATGCATGATTTCCTTGAGTATATGAAGCTTGATCCGTATTTCCGCAAGGGCGCGCACAATATGATGACCTTTGCGATGACATATGCGACGAGTGAGAATTTTATTCTGGTTCTGTCGCACGATGAAGTCGTGCATCTGAAGTGTTCGATGATCAGCAAGATGCCGGGTATCTATGAGGATAAGTTTGCCAATCTGAAATGTGCGTATGCGTTTATGTTCGGCCATCCGGGGAAGAAGCTTGTGTTCATGGGACAGGAGTTTGCACAGTGGCATGAATGGGATGAGGAGGCTGAGCTTTCCTGGGAGCTTAAGGAGAATCCGCTGCACGAGAGCATTTCCGGGTTTTACAAGGCGCTTAATATGGTTTACAGGAAGCATTCCTGTCTGTATGAGCTTGATGATATGTGGGACGGCTTTGAGTGGATCAATGCAAATGATGCCGACAGGTCTATCTTCAGTTTCGTGAGGTATAATCGTGAGCAGAAGAAATCCATACTGACGGTCGTGAATTTCACTCCGATGGAACGCAGCGATTATATGGTAGGTGTGCCTAAGTCCGGAAGGTATAAGCTGATTTTAAATCAGGACGGATTGTGCAATGAGAGCTATAAGGCTGAGCGTGGTGAGTGTGACGGACGGGAGTGGCATGTGAGGTATCCGCTTCCTCCATATGGAATCGCGATGTTTGAGTTTTAATATAGAAAATTTATATAGAAAATTTATATATAAAATTTTTCTAAGAAAAATCCTGGTCACAAATTTAATGAAATGGGTTGACCGGGATTTTTTGTTGCCTTATTATTGACACACGATTTGTAATATCTTTCAGATATGTCTTTGCAAAACGACGATGCGTCGTATCATCGCAATTGTAGACCCCGATAGTGAGTATGCCGGGAGACTGGCGCAATATATCAATAAAACCGAGACCGGTGGAATGAAGGCGGTCATTTTTTCCGATATCGAAAAATACAGATCGAAGCTTTCTGATTATGATATACGTATTCTTCTGATAGACGAGGGTGAATACTCAAAGCTTCATGAGGAGGATACGCGGGGTATAGTCATATGTCTTTCCGGGGACAGCTTTTCCTCTTCAGGGATTGCTGCCGTCAATAAGTATTCCAGAGCGGATCTGATTATCCGTTTCATGATGGGCGAGTATGCTGAGCATGCTCCTTCTGCCCTTGCACACATTTCCCTGAAACCAAGTCATACGATTGCAGTCTACAGCCCGGTAAACCGCTGCGGGAAGACTGCATTTGCCATTACTATGTCGCAGATACTGGGGCAGCGCGGAAGCTGCCTTCTTTTGGTGCTTGATGAGTTTTCCGGAGTTTTCAGATCTGTTGCAGCTGAGGCGCCAAGTGATTTTTCTGATGTGGTGTATGCATATAAGCAGGGGAAATATTCATGGGCGAAGCTGTCCGGGACGGTTTGCAGGTTCGGCAATACGGACTATATAGCCCCGGTGAGATATCCTGAGGATCTGGCAATGATGACTCCTGTGCAGATGATAGAGCTGCTTACGAAAATCAGAAGTGAGAGTAAGTATGATTATCTGATCATAGATATGGGCAGCTACGGGAAGCATGCGGCAGAGGTGGCTGAAATATGTGATGAAATCTTCATGCCGGTGCTGGAGGATGAGATAAGCAGATGCAAGGTCTCTGAATTCAGGGAGGCGCTGGAGTTAAGCGGCAGACAGGATGTGCTCGGAAGAATACGGGAAGTGGAGCTGCCGTATGATAAGAGACTGGATGGTGCGCATCCGAGTGAGGAGGTATATGGATATGGGAGCCTGTTCGAATTCACAGGAGGTCTTTTCCCGTATACAGCAGAATCTGAATGAGATACTCACCGATATGCGTGAGATCGGAGATGATGAGTTATACGGACTTATTGATGAACAGATAGAGCTGGCGGAGGATGATAATTATCTGCCGGTATCAAGGAAGCTTCAGTTGAGGACGAGGCTTTTTGATTCGTTCAGGAGGCTGGATATACTTCAGGAGCTTATAGACAGGCAGGATATTACAGAAATCATGGTGAACGGTCCGGGACATGTGTTTGTGGAACGGCAGGGTCAGGTGCTTGAGTGGCCTCTTAAGTTCAAATCTCAGGAGCAGCTGGAGGATCTGATACAGCAGATAGTATCGAGGGTAAACCGTGTTGTAAATGTCAGCGAGCCGATTGTGGATGCGAGGCTTCCGGATGGATCGAGGGTGCATGTAGTCCTGCCGCCGGTATCATTGTCCGGTCCGGTGCTTACGATAAGAAAATTCCCGGAACCGATATCTATGGAAAAGCTGATAAGCTATGGGGCGATTACCAGGGAGGCCGCAGGTTTTCTAGGAAGGCTGGTAAAGGCGGGATATAACATTTTCATTTCAGGCGGAACCAACTCAGGTAAGACTACATTTCTGAATGCTTTGTCAGGGTTTATCCCATCGACGGAAAGGGTCATCACGATAGAGGACTCGGCAGAGCTTCAGCTCAGACATCTTGAAAATCTCGTCAGTATGGAGGCAAGAAGAGCTAATTCTCAGGGGGAAGGTGCAGTAACGATCGCAGATCTGATCAGGGCTTCGCTTCGAATGAATCCGGACCGCATCGTGGTCGGAGAGGTCAGAGGCGCTGAGGCGCTGGATATGCTGCAGGCTATGAATACAGGGCATGACGGAAGTCTGAGTACAGGACATGCAAACTCGGCGCATGAAATGCTGACAAGACTTGAAAGTATGATAATGAGCGGGGGTACGGGACTTCCGCTGAATGCGATACGCGGGCAGATGGCCAGTGCGCTTGATATCATAGTGCATCTGGGAAGAGTAAGAGACAGAAGCAGGAAGGTTTTGTCTATTGTGGAGGTACTTGGTTTTGAGGAAGGCCAGATCAGAACAAATACTTTATACGAATTCCATGAGGAGAGAAGCAAAAACTCCGAAGCAGGAAGAAAAGTCAGGGGTGAGCTTAAGAAGGTTTCATCTCTTAAGAACACAGCAAAGCTCGCAGCTTCAGGTGACGGATTACACGGTATATAAACTGTGTGTATCTGAGTGGCTTAAGTACGGAGCTTTGGGAATTCTGATTGCAGGAATTGCGGCATATGTATTTTACAGGAGCATAATCATATTTGCGGTGATGGCGCTGCCTGCCGCAGTGCTGTTTCCGATATATAAGAAAAACGATCTTTTCGTGGCGCGAAAGAGAAAGCTTTCAAGTGAATTCAGAGAGGGTATTACTGTGATGGCTTCAGCTCTTTCAGCAGGTTATTCGATGGAGAATGCGATGGTTGAAAGTGCTGAAGAACTGAGGCTGTTATTCGGAGCGAGTGCGATGATAGTAACAGAGTTTGAATATATAAACCATCGTGTGCGAATGAATATACCTATTGAGGTTGCCTGGCAGGAGTTTGCGGACAGAAGCGGTATAGATGATATCAGAAATTTCGCGCAGGTTATCAGGGTTGCGAAGCGAAGCGGTGGGGAACTGAATTCTATCATCATGAGAAGTGCTGACACTATAGGAGACAAGATACAGATCAAGGAAGAGATACTGACGCAGACTTCGGCCAAACGTCTGGAGCAGAGAATAATGAGTATCATTCCGGTTGCAATAGTAATATACATTGATCTGACTTCACCGGGTTTTTTCAATGTACTGTATGAAAGCATAGCCGGAAGGATAATAATGACTGCCTGTCTTGCCGCATATGTGGCGGCAATAATCATCGGGCAGAAAATTCTGGAGATAGAGATTTGATTGACAGAGAGAAAATTGAAGAACTGATAAAGAAAAACAAGCTGTCGGTTTTATGTGTACTGGGAGGATTTGCGCTGTTTGCAGTGGTGACGGTGGTGCAACCCGGGAAAACAAAGGACATCGAGTCGATAGAAAGAGCAGGATATGGAAGTTCGAAACAGGAATCTCTGTATGTCGAGGGACTTGAGGATGATACCGTGCAGGTGGACATATCTGTTGCCGCCAGACAGTACACGGATGAGGAAATAGACGGAGCCATGGAAAACTGTGTCAGTTCGGTCGCTGCGCAGATACCCGGTGATAATACCTCGCTTCATGAGGTCAGCAGTGATCTGGTTTTACCGGACTATGATTCAGAATACGGGTTTAATCTGACATGGAATTCGGATGACAGGGAGTTGATAGATTCTATGGGCAGGGTGAGTAATGAAGAGCTTACGAAGCCTGAAGATGTTATTCTGACGCTTACAGTCAGCTCAGGTGAATACAGCAGGGATTATGTTATTCCCGTAACTGTACTGCCGAGGCAGCTGACAGAGTCTGAAAAACGCATGAAGGGATTTATGAAGCTGGTGGAAGCTGCAGATAAGCAGGCAGCGACATCACCCAGGGTGGAATTGCCGAAGGACTATGAAGGAAGAAAACTCAGATTCCGAGATTCAGAGGATATTTCATACCATTTTATATGGATACTTGGAATAGTAATTGCGGTACTGTTGGTTCTTCGTGATAAGGAGAATTCCAAAACAGATCTTGAAAAACGATATAAGCAGATGCAGCTGGATTATTCGGAAATAGTATCAAAGCTTCTTCTTTTTGTCGGAGCCGGGATGAGTGTGCGCATGGCATGGGGTGCTATAGCCTCTGACTACGAGAGAGATATCAAAGAGAGAGAAAAGGCTGAAGTACGATATGCCTATGAGGAATTATGCAAGGCCAATACACGTCTGCAGACAGGTGCACCGGAGGGCCTGGTATACAGAGAATATGGAAGAGAATGTCATTCCAAACAGTATATGAAGCTGGCATCGCTCCTGGAACAGAACAGGAGATCAGGTCTTGCAAATATGAAAAATCTTCTTCAGCTTGAGATGGTCGAGGCGTGGGAGGAAAGAAAGAATCTGGCCTTGCGACGTGGTGAAGAGGCATCAACCAAGCTTTTGATTCCGCTGGTCATATTGCTGGTTATTGTGATGGTCATCATCATGGTTCCGGCACTTATGGGATTTTTATAAAAACTAATTTTGAAGGAGGAAGAAAGATGTTTAACTGTGTTATTTTCAATTTTAAGTACGGGTTTTTACCGAAGCTGAAGGCAAATCTTGCAGATGAAAGCGGTATGGGGACCATCGAGGTTGTTCTGATACTTGTGGTTCTTATCGCACTGGTGATTGTTTTCAGAGGCAGAATTAAAGCGCTGCTTGAGACGATCATGGGACAGATAGAAACGGATGCGAAAAGTGTCTATAATCCGGGTACATGAGCCGGATCAGGTACATGACATGCATAGCTATAAGGCTGCCATAACTGTATTTCTTGCGTTAATTTTTGTGAGTGTGTCGGCGCTGGTGCTTACACTGGTCGAGTCTGCCAGAACTGCAGGACTGAAATATCACCTGGAGGCTGCAGCGGATTCTGCCCTGGATTCCGTTTTCTCAGAGTATCATAATGAACTCTGGGACAGATACAGGATCCATGGATATGAATGTAGTGATACAGCATCCGCTGAAGCTGAAATGAACAGTTACATGGAAACATATGCTCGGGTTGAAAGCTGGATGCGTATGGACGGTATCAAGGCGGTAAATGCAGATGCAGCCTATCTGACTGACGGAGGCGGAGAATGGCTTGAGCAGGAGATAGTTGATTATATGAATTTCGGCATTGCGGAAAATCTGATCAATATCGATGCGGCAGACAGGCTTGACCAGCTGCGAAAGGATCTGAAGGAAGCTGATGCCATACAGGAAATCACAAATGATTATGCCGGAAAAACGAAAGAGGCGCTGATGGTTGAACAGGCGCTTACGGATATATCAAGGGCGCTTGAGGAGCTGAAGGAATTGAAGGATAAGGCAGAGGAGTCATTGCATCACGGATCAAACGGGAGCTTTCAGCACTATACGGATCAGATGATATCTGAGATAGAAAAGACTGCAGGAGAAGAGGACGGAGGTCTGGTCTGTGTATATCTTGACGGATCATATGAACTTGAGGAAGAGCTTGACCGCATCGATCAGGAGCATGCCAGATCATATTCGAACATAAGCAGCAGTGAAGGCAGGGAGATAGTAAACTCAGTCAAGGCAGATTATATAGGTTATTCATCAGAAGAAAAAAGCAGAAGAACTGAGATCGAGGAGATATACTCACAGCTGCGTGATGATGTAAGAGCGATAGAGCGGTCCAGGGAAGCAGCAGATGAGATTGAAGAGTTTGAGATGGAACTGGCTGCTGCAGCAGACGAGGATGATGATTACGATTACGAGGCTGAGATACAGGATCTCTGGGATGAGCTTGCGGAATCCTTTTCCATGATTAATATTCCGGGTCTGGATTTTGAATACGGAGTCGCAGATGAGCAGAAAAAAGGATTTCTGGAAAAAGCCAAAGAACTGCTTTCAGGTGATCTGTTGGTTCTGATACTTCCTGAGGGTAAAACTGTAAGTCAGGCAAAACTGGCTCTTTCTGATGCTCCGTCACATACGGCCGGGAACAGTAACAGAAGTAAGGAAAACAGAACAGTTATAGAAAACGTTCTTATAGCAGAATATATTGCAAGGTATTTCTCCGAATTCACAGATGATACAGATGGACCGGTCAGGTATGAGATGGAATATATATGCGCAGGACTGGACACGGACAGGAAGAATCTGGCTTCGGCTGCGGGAGATGTATTTGTTATACGTGAAGGCATGAATTATCTGAGCATCGTGCGTGACGGAAATAAGCGTTCGCAGGCAAGACATCTGGCGGAGGAGATTGTTATCGGAGCAAGTGCAGGGACTCTCACGGCACTTGTACCGGTTGTGGAATGTCTGATTATAGCAGTATGGGCCGGTGCAGAATCCGTAGTTGACTGCAGAGCATTGCTTGATGGAAGAAAGGTTTCTCTGATCAAGTCTTCTTCGGAGTGGAAGCTGGATGTGCATTCGATTTTAAGCTGGGGTGAAAACAGAAAACTCGAAGGATCGGATTCCGGAGACGATAAGGGTCTGGATTATGAAAACTATTTAAAATTTATCATTCTGCTTTTGTTCGGTGAGGACAGAAACTTCAGGATGATGGATATAATGCAGATCAATGTATGGTTAAAGGATGACGGATTTCTGATAAAGGACTGCGTCTACGGTCTTGATATGGAGGTGACGGGCTATGTACAGCATCTGTTTACTGCGATACCGGTCATATCTTCAGAGACAGGCGGCTTTACAAGATCTTTTGAAATCAAAACAGAAGCTTTAAAAGCATATTAGTATATATGAGGCTTTCGGATATGCTCTCTTATCTATCTCATTTAAAACCAAATATTGTGTTCCAAACCGACAATACGCCTCTCCAAGCGCATAAACGTGGCAATTCAAAAAACGATAAGAGAGTGTATACGAAAGCCTCATTGACTATTGAAGCTGCGCTTGGACTGCCGCTTATTCTTTTTGCCATGGTCATACTTCTGATGCCGATCCGGATCATGAATGCAGACATGAGGATGCAGGCAGCGGCAGAGGCAGTTGTGATCGATGTATGCAAATATCAGTATACAGTAAATGAACTTAAGAAAAATAAAAATGTGAATGATTCATCAGATATGGAAACCGAAGCTGAGGAGACATATGACAGTAATATCGAAGAGTGTAAGAGCATCACATCGGATTCGGCACTCGGAGCATATGCAGCGCTTCGTGCAGTAAAGGAAGTTGATGATGAAAAACTGAATATAGTCAGATTTACCGGAAGTAAGTTTATGAGGGAAAACGATATGATAGTTGTGAGATTGGATTATGAATATGAACTGCCCTTTCCAGTTTTGCATTTAGGAAGTCTTACCCAGGAAGTCGTAGCTTCGCGCCGCGCCTGGACCGGGCAGGACGGAAGCGGTGGCCCGTCGGGAGCATCGGAAGAAGAGGATGATGAAATAGTATACATCGGTAAAAATCCCACCAGATATCATCTGTCACCCACCTGCCATTATCTATCAAATGATTACAGTACGGCAGTGGTTGGAGATGACGGGAGAGCTTCAGGAAGAAAGTTCTGTGACCGGTGCGGCAGATCTGCGGTGCCCGGTCAGACGGTATATGTGACACCGGATGGAGATAAATATCATACAGATACAAACTGTTCGGCTATGAGATCATATCCTCAGGCTGTAAAGAAATCAGAAGTGGAATATCTGGGATGCTGCAGTTATTGTGAAAGGAAGAAATAATGCTGATTGAATACCTGTATGGAAAAATAATTTTTACGATATTTGTGATAGTAAGTGCTTTTCTGGATATCAGGGAAAGAACGATTCATGTCAGTGTTTTTATAGCCATGTTTGTATTTACATTGGCAGGATATATATGGATGGGATTCAGCGGTAAGGAAATACTCTGGATCAGAATAGGAATAGGGCTGTTATCCGCTGCTGCCATGTGGGCGACAGCCTTTGTAACGCGCCAGCAGCTGGGCTATGGTGATGCTGTCTTTTTTACTGAAACTGCATTGGTTCTCGGATGTAGTAACATCCTCCTTATCGCCGGAACGATGCTGCTGAGCGCGCTTGTTTCGGTCGGAGTATGCATCGCCGGAATGTTTAAGAATAAAAGTGTCAGGAACTGTTCTCTGCCTCTTATTCCCATAGTGCTTCCGGTAGCATTTGGAGTGATGTTTGTTATATGAGAGACAGGTTTAACAGATCATATAAAGCCAGTTTTACCATAGAGGCCACGATAGTTATGGCTATTATTCTCATGTGTGTCGTAACGATGATCATGTTCGCATACAGATGCAGAGACAGCGTTTTCAGAAATTATGTGATGAGTGAATCAGCACATAAGACGGCACATATGGAAGAAACATGGAAGCCTCATATAAGCAATACTGATGGAATAAAACAGTACTCCGAGGACAGATTGCATACCATAGGGAGATACTCGGGAAAGAGTATACTTTTATCAAGAGACGAATTTATGAATACGGCATCTGCTGAATTCGATGAAGTTCTGATCAATACAAGGTTCGGAGATGTAGAAAACTATATGAGACTGGCATCTGTGATAAGAGATTTTAAGGATGCACGAAAGGCGGACAGTGATGATTGATAAGTTGTCAATAATAAAACAGGATAACTATCTGGTTCTGGATTGTGACAGGATGGGCTATAAGCTCAGGATGCTTGAGGCCAACAGGATACCCGGACTGTTACCGGTGGAGGTTCATGAAGCCGATGATAATAAAAAGTTATATTATGATATTTCATCTAAAGAGACCTTTGATTCCATAGTCAGTACCAGGACTTTGCAGATGGATGATATAAGAAATCTGGTATTCAGCCTCAACCGTACACTTAAGAAGATAGATGACTATCTGCTGGATGCAGCGGATCTGATCCTGGACAGAAGATATATTTATATTTCGGGTGATAGGCTCGAGCCGGTATTCTGCTGTTACCCGGGATACGGGGGTGATTTTCAGTCAGGGCTGTCTTCGCTTCTTCAGGACCTTCTGGGAATGGTAGACAGCAATGACAGGTCTGCTGTGGTTTCTACCTACGCATTATATCAGGCAAGCCTGAAACCGGGATATGGAATTAGTGACCTGATCAGAGTTATCAATACCAATACCGCAGAGATAGAAAGTGAAAAGAAAAAAACATCTGAAGAATCTGTGCAATATAAGGATGATGTTGTAGAGGTGGTATCAGTAAAAACTGCCGGAGGCATAAAAACAGAAGAGATTGATGATGAGGACGAATTGTATACTTCACTGAACGCAGATCCGCGGAAGTACCATTTTGGAAGCAGAAACAGGAGACAGGAGGAAGATTCCGGAGGTAAACGTAAAAAAGGTTTAGGTTTGTTCAGATAATGTGATACAATGAACACATTATGAAGACTAAAATATTAATACTTTTATTACCGTTTATTGCAGTTATTATTCTGCTTGCAGGATGCCGTGCACAACAAGCCGGTTCACCTGCAGTTGTTGAGGAATCTGCTGCGGAATCTGTTGCCGGGACTGTTGCAGAAACCCTTGAGGAATCTGTTGCCGAGACCGTTGCAGAAACCCTTGAGGAATCTGCTGCCGAGACCGAAAAACTTACAGAGGCATCAATTGCAGTTCAGGAGACAGAAACACAATCAGATGTTGTTGAGGTCACAGAGGATGGTCAGTATACGTCAAAAGATGAGGTTGCTGCGTACATTCATCAGTTCGGGAAACTGCCATCCAATTACATATCCAAGTCGAAGGCCAGGAAGCTTGGCTGGGATTCGAGCGAAGGAAATC
Organism: Lachnospiraceae bacterium; assembly: GCA_045616865.1. GTDB lineage: Bacteria > Bacillota > Clostridia > Lachnospirales > Lachnospiraceae > Darwinimomas. Next base: position 13,522 of record JAZLHO010000061.1, read on the forward strand.
TGGGAGAGGCGCTTCCTGGTATGAGTATAGGCGGAGGCGTTTTCAAAAACCATGAAGGACTGCTTCCTGAGGCACCAGGGCGTGAGTACAGGGAATGTGACATAGACTATGATGGCGGTAAACGCGGAGCAGAAAGAATAGTCTACAGCAATGACGGGTTGATATTCTATACGGGAGATCACTACGAAACCTTTGAGCAGCTCTATTGAAAATCAGAAATGGTATGTATACGGGAAGAAAGCTGATTTTAACTCTTTGGGGGCAAAATACGGCATTTCTCCTATCATAGCCAGAATAATGATAAACCGTGGCATAAACGAAGATGAATTCGATATGTTTCTTAACGGTACCCTGGATGATCTGCATGACGGCAGGTTGATGACTGATATGGAGCTTGCCGCAGATATCATCGCTGAATCAGTGGAAGAAGGAAGAAAGATACGTGTTGTAGGTGATTATGATATTGATGGAGTATGTTCAACCTATATTCTGGTGCATGCCCTGCAGAGAATGAATGCAGATGTAAGCTTTGATATACCGGACCGCATCAGGGATGGATACGGTATCAATACAAATATCATAAACCGTGCATATGATGATGGAATCGAACTTATCATCACCTGCGATAACGGAATATCAGCTCATGAAGCTTGTGAGCTTGCGGCACAATATGGTATCACTATGGTGATCACAGACCATCATGAGGTACCGGTACAGCTTCCGGAGGCGGATGCGATAGTGGATCCCAAACAGCCGGGAGACGGATATCCGTTCAGCGAAATATGCGGGGCGATGGTAGCATTTAAACTGGTTAAGGTACTTTTTGAAAATGCCGGCATTCCTTTATATGAGTGGAGAGATATGCTTGAATTCGCCGCCATAGCGACCGTCGGAGATGTGATGCCGCTTCGTGACGAGAATCGCATAGTAGTAAAGGAAGGACTGGAGGCTCTTAAGAAAACCGGGCATACCGGACTTAACGCGCTCAAGGATGCCTGCCTGCTTGCTCCCGGTAAGATCAATTCATATGCTATAGGTTTTATACTTGGACCGTGTCTTAATGCAGGCGGACGTCTCGAAACAGCAGATGTGGCCATGCAGCTTTTTCTGACAAAGGACGCAGGAGAAGCAGAAAAACTGGCAGAGCATCTTACTGATTTAAACAGTGAGAGAAAGCTTCTCACAGATAAGTATCTGGAAGAGGCTGTCAGACAGGTTGATGACAGGTTTACAGAGGATGATGTAAAGGTTGTTTATATTTCAGGCTGTCATGAATCGGTTGCAGGTATTATTGCAGGAAGACTTAAGGAATACTATAATCATCCGGCGATAGTATTTACGGATTCGGAATCCGGACTGCTGAAGGGATCTGCCAGATCTATAGAACAGTATAATATTTATGAAAAACTGACTGAAGTCCGGGAGCTCCTTGAGAAATTCGGAGGACATAAGCTGGCGGCAGGTCTTTCTGTAAAGCCGGAGAATCTGGATTTATTAAGAAGCAGGCTGAATGATAATTCAGGACTGAAGCCAGAGGATTTCATTGAAAAAATATGGATCGATGTTCCTATGCCTTTCGAGTTTGCCAATGTTGATTTTTTCGAGCAGCTTCAGCGGCTTGAACCGTTCGGACAGGGAAATGAGAAGCCGGTCTTTGCACAAAAGAATGTGACGGTGCTTTCAGCCAGGTCAATTCCGAATTATAAGAATCTGGTGAAATTCAGGCTCCGTGACAGTAATTATTTTATTGCTGACGGTTTAATGTTCCATGATGCGGATGAAACACTTTCAGCACTTGCTAAAAGGGACATGATTGATATATTATATTATCCGAAGCTTAGTCTGTTTAACGGCAGACGCAGTATAGAAATACAAATAAAAGCATGGAAGTGATAAAAATGGCAGATTTAAAAGATTATGTTGTCAGCATCCCTGATTTTCCTCAGCCCGGTATCATCTTCAGAGATGTAACCAGTATCCTGCAGCACGCAGACGGACTCCGAATGAGTATAGACGGAATAGTCGAGAAGCTTAAGGACATTGATTTTGATGTTATAGTAGGTCCTGAGTCAAGAGGCTTTATTTTCGGTGTTCCTGTAGCTTACGCAATGAACAAGCCTTTTATCCCTATCCGCAAGAAAGGCAAGCTTCCGCGCGAAACCATAGAGGAGAGCTATGACCTTGAATACGGTAAGGCGACTATTGAGATACATAAGGACGGAATCAAGCCGGGTCAGAAGGTGGTCATCGTTGATGATCTTATCGCTACCGGCGGAACCAGTCAGGCTAATGTAAAACTTGTGGAGCGCCTTGGCGGAGAGGTGGTCAGGCTCGTATTTGTCATGGAACTGGCAGGTCTGGAAGGCCGCAAGGCACTGGAAGGCTATGATGTAGAGTCCCTGATTTGCTACGAAGGTAAATAATCACAACAAAATCCACAATTTTTAACTATTATTGCTAAAAAAATTATGCAAGAGAGCTATGCTCTCTTGTTTTTGTTGTCATTTTGCATTATAATTAAGTTGTATATTTGTTAAATATTCACATTTTCGAATACCTTAGCAGAGAAAGGAGTTCAATATGATATCAACTCAGATATTACAGAACACCCTGGATGGTCTGAAGAACATTACACGTGTAGATATGTGCATCACCGATTCCGACGGAAAAAAACTGGCAGTAACATCAGATCAGTTTGATGCTGATTCCGGTCAGGTGAAGGATTTTCTTGCATCCAATGCGGATTCGCAGACCATAGGTAAGTCACAGTACTTCAAAATATATGATGATCATCGTGTGGAATATGTTCTGGTTCTGGACGGAAGCACAGATGACATATATATGATCGGCAAGATGACATCATTCCAGCTTCAGAATATGCTGGTCGCCTACAGGGAACGTTTTGATCAGGACAGCTTTATCAAGAACCTGCTCCTCGACAATCTGCTTCTGGTAGATATTTATAACAGGGCAAAAAAGCTTCACATAGATACATCATCGCGCAGATGTGTATTTATAGCAGAAACGCCATCAGATAATGAAGTCAGTGTTCCTGACACTCTGCTTTCACTGTTCCCCAAAAAGGATCGCGATTTTATCACTGCGGTTGACGAAAATGATACTATAGTGGTAAAGGAGCTTGATGCTTCAGCAGGAACAGAACAGCTTGATGAGATCGCTCAGAGTATTTCTTCAGCACTCCACGAGGCAGGGATCATTCAGGTCAGCGTGGCGTATGGTACTATCGTAAATGAAATCAAAGAGGTTTCGCGAACATACAAGGAAGCCAAAATGGCTCTCGATGTAGGCAAGATATTCTACAGTGACCGCGAGGTGGTGGGATATGCCAAGCTCGGAATCGGACGTTTGATATATCAGCTTCCGCTTCCGCTGTGCAAGATGTTTATACGCGAGATATTCGACGGACGTAATCCGGATGAATTTGACGAGGAAACAGTAACGACTATTAACAAATTCTTTGAGAATTCCCTGAACGTGTCAGAAACATCCCGTCAGCTTTATATCCATCGAAACACTCTGGTTTACCGTATTGATAAGCTGCAGAAATCCACAGGGCTGGATCTGAGGATATTTGATGACGCGATTACATTTAAGATTGCACTTATGGTCGGAAAATACATGAAGTACATGGAAAACCAGGATTATTGATTTAAAGCCGGAGCAGCAGATGATAGAAATAAATGATGTAAGCAAAATATATGAGAACGGTGCAAAGGCCTTAAGCCATGTAGACCTTGTAATCGAAGACGGTGAATTTGTATTCTTTATGGGAAAGTCAGGAAGCGGTAAATCTACATTACTGCGCCTGCTTTTAAGAGAGATCAATGCTACCGACGGCGAGATTGTGGTCGATGACTATACGCTCAGCAACATGCCGCGAAGCTATATTCCGAAATACCGCAGAAGACTCGGAGTGGTGTTTCAGGATTTCAGACTTCTGCCTGACAGGACTGTATATGAAAATGTTGCATTTGCCCAGCGCGTCATAGGAAAGAGCAGCCGGGAGATCAGGGAATCTGTTCCGGAGGCACTTCGGAAGGTGGGACTTTCATCAAAATACAAAGCATACCCGAATCAGCTTTCAGGCGGAGAGAAGCAGCGTGTTGCCATAGCACGTGCGATCATCAATAAGCCATCGATACTGCTTTGTGATGAGCCGACAGGCAACCTTGATGAAGTAACTGCCGCAGACATCATGCAGCTGCTTGATGATATCAATAAGACAGGCACTACAGTCGTGGTGATCACACATTCACGGGAGATAGTCAGCAGCATGAAAAAACGTGTGATAACACTGGAAAGAGGAGAAGTTAAGAGCGATGTATAGTATAGGGCAGGCTTTTAAAAATATATGCAAGAATATCAGACTTTCGCTTGCAAGCGTGGCGACGATTTCGGCATGTATTTTTTTATTTTGTTTGTTCTTCTCTGTGATCGTGAATTTAAACAGTATTATCAGCAATATTGAAACCAAAGTCGGAATTACGGTTTTTTTTGATGAAGAACTTGGGGAAAGTGAAATCAGGAGTCTGGGAGAAAAGATACAGTCGAGACCGGAAGTAAAAAACATGGAATTTACATCTGCCGATGATGCATGGGAAAGCTTTAAGGCGGACTATTTTGAAGGGAAAGAAGAACTTGCGGAAGGGTTCGCTGAGGATAATCCCCTTAAAGGCAGCTCCAGCTTTTCAATCTGGCTTAATGATGTTACAAAGCAGGATGCGTTTGTGGAATGGCTTCAGCAACAGCAGGGAGTGCGTCAGGTCAATTATTCGACTCAGGCAGGATCGATGCTGTCCGGCTTCAATAAGGCACTGCTTCTTGTATCTGCAATTCTTATAGCCGTGCTGCTTGCGGTTGCAGTATTTCTTATCAGAAATACAGTTGTGATTTCTGCTGAATTCAGAAAATCAGAAACAGCTATAATGCGTCTTGTCGGCGCAACCAATGGAATGATACGTGCTCCGTTTATTATAGAAGGTGTGGTACTCGGTCTGCTGGGCGCATCGATACCTCTTGCCGCGATTTATTTTCTTTATAATTACGCAGTCGAATATATGCACAAAAGCTTTACCATGCTTTCTGATGTATTCAGATTTTTGTCCATAACGGATATATTCCCTGCTATGGCAGTGGTTGCGGTGCTCCTCGGAGTCGGAATCGGCTTCTTCACAAGCTTATTTGCTCTTAATAAACACCTGAGGGTATAAATTAATCAGATTCTCTAAGCTCAACAAACCGCGCATCCAGCACGCAGGTTCCCCTGAAGAACGATTCGCTTTAGCGTGTTCTGAAGGGGAAGCCTGTGTGCTGGATGCGCGGGAAGTGCGCGGGATGCGCGGGATATATGATATTCAAACAAGCTCTAATTTTATTATCGGTGATAACTCTGGCAGCAACTAACCAGAGTATTAATGCTGCTCAGAATAAAAAGAAAAACCTCGAACAGGAAAAGAAAAAGACCGAATCCATGATCTCGGAACTTAATCAGCTCAAATCCGACGTCAATGCATATGTCAAAAAACTTGATGAGGATATAGATATAGTAACAGCAGAAATAGGCCGGCTGAATGATGATATCGCACAGAAGGAATCAGAAATAGAAGTCAAAGAAAGTGAACTTGCAGAGATACAGGAGAGGTCTGACAAACAATTTGCCGATATGAAGCTTCGTATCAAGTATATGTATGAAAGATCGGACACGATATTCCTTGATCTGCTGATGAATTCAGATTCTCTTACGCAGATGCTCAACCGTACTGAATACGTAAACAAGATCAGTAATTATGACAGACAACAGCTGGATGCATATGAGGCTACTCAGCAGGAGCTGACAGAAAAGAAAAAGGAACTTGAAGCTGCCAGAGATGATCTTCAGACAGCAAAGGAAGAAGCTGAAGAAAAGAAGACGGACATAGAGATGCTTCAGGATGATAAAAAAGACGAGATAGCCAAGTATGAATCCCAGATAGGCGTTGCGCAGGTTCAGCTTGAAGAATATGAGAAAGAAATCAAGAAACAGGAAGATACGATAAAGGCAATAGAAGCAGAGATAAAGCGCCGCGAGGAAGAAGCAAGGAAAGCAGCAGAGGCAGCCGGGAAAGCATATAAGACAGTCGATCTGGGGGATCTGCATTTCGTATGGCCTTGCCCGGGTTCATCAAGGATAACATCTTATTTCGGGGACAGAGAGGCTCCGGTTGCAGGTGCGTCGACGAATCATCAGGGAATCGATATCGGAACGCCTACAGGGTCATCAATCGTTGCCGCAGCGGACGGAGAAGTGATTATTTCAACCTATTCACCGTCGGCCGGTAATTATATTATGATAAGTCACGGAGGATCGGTATCCACTGTTTATATGCACTGCAGTCAGCTGTTGGTTTCTGTCGGAGAAAAAGTCAAACAGGGGCAGACGATAGCCAAATCAGGATCGACGGGTTATTCATCAGGACCTCACCTGCATTTTGGAATACGTGCCAATGGAAAATATATTAATCCGATTGCTTATGTAAGCCCGTAAGAGTGAAAAAAATGGAAAATACTAATTTTGAAAATAATGAAGAGATAAATGATAAGCTCCAGCCGGAGCTTCAGCAGCCGGAGACAGAAGCCGGGATTGTAACAAAGCCTGAAGAGAAGAGAAATGAATCAGGCTTTGGCAGAGGTATGCTTGCAGGGGCATGCATCGCGATAGGGCTGATGCTTCTTATCGGCGGCATAGTATCATATATCATGATAATAAATAATCCGCAGCTTATCAGCTATAAGAATACTGAACCTACGGAAATAGTTACCAGTGAAGGTAATTCTCTCAATATAGAAAGAGTGGAAAATAAACTCCTGACTATTCAGAAAATCGTAAATGAGTATTTCCTGTTTGAACAGGATCCTCAGAAGATAGAGAGTGGTATATATAAAGGATATATGAGCGGGCTTGATGACAGGTATGCCGCTTATTACAGTCGTGAAGAGTTCAAGGATCTCAATGAATCCCTCAATGGAAAATTCTACGGAATAGGTGCTGTCGTTCAGCAGGATGCGGATACGAAGTCAGTTTCAGTAGTATCTGTCATAGAAGAGTCACCGGCTGAAAAGGCAGGAGTGAAGCCCGGAGATATCATTTACCAGGTTGAGGACACGCCGGCTTCATCAGTTGATTTTGATACACTCGTTTATGATCTGATCAGAGGAGAGAAGGATACTCCGGTTAAGATCACATTTATCCGTGACGGTGAGAAGATTGATATAACTATCATACGCGGCGAAGTTAAATCAGATACGGTTTATTCAGAACTGCAGGAGGGAGATATCGGCTATATAGAAGTATCTCAGTTTGCGGAGACAACCGTTGATGAATTCAAAAAGGCCATAGACTCACTTCAGCAGGATGGGGCACAGAGTCTGATCATAGATTTACGCGATAATCCCGGCGGACTTCTGTCGTCTGCTGTCTCAATGATAGATTATGTACTTCCGGATAATGTGAAGGAACATGAGGGAATGATAGTTTACACGGCCAACAGAGACGGAGTGGGTGAGAGATATTATACCAATGACGGTCATCAGGTTGATATACCTATAGTGGTGCTTGTAAATAAAAACAGTGCATCGGCTTCAGAGGTATTTACCGGAGCTATGATTGATTATGAGTGGGCAACAATAGTCGGTGAGCAGACCTTTGGAAAGGGAATAGTGCAGAATGTGATCAATCTTGCGGACGGATCTGCAATCAAACTCACTACGGAGCATTATTATACACCTGACGGGGTTGATTTACATGGAGAAGGGCTGACACCGGATATTGAAGTCGAACTGAATGAGGAATGTCAGAAATATACCGATGATAAGGATAATCAGTATGCCGCCGCTGTGAAGGAATTGAGAAAATAGTCCTTGACATTAAGCATAATAATTCTTATAATCTTATTTGCGTCAATTTCTGGGGTGTTAGCTCAGCTGGGAGAGCATCTGCCTTACAAGCAGGGGGTCATAGGTTCGAGCCCTATACGCCCCATTCAAGAATTGACACGACGTGGCGGAATAGCTCAGTTGGCTAGAGCATGCGGTTCATACCCGCAGTGTCGAGAGTTCAAGTCTCCCTTCCGCTACTATGATGATGGCAGAGTTCGTTGATAAAGGACTTTGCCTTTTATTGTGTTTAAAAACTTAAAACAAACTTTTCTATAGATGTAAAACATCGGGTATACATGATATAATAAATATGGGTAATTGTACCCCGCTTTTTGCGTATAAAAATGTTTTCGCAGTAGCTAAGATTGTATTTTGATAAAGAAAAGAGGCTTCGACATATGAAAAATCAATTCAGAAGAATAACGGCAGGAATACTGGCAATGCTTATGGTGATATCATCACCTGTAAGTTCACTTGCGGAGGTAAAAAACGCCTCACCCTCTGAAGCAACAACTGAATATGAAACGGCATCGCCGTCAGAAGCTTCTTACCAGGATGAAGAAGCAGTAGTTGATGATGCTGAAAAAGAGTCAGATACCGAGGCCTCTGAACCTACTTATGATGCAGGCCTGGCTTCTCCATCCAATGCAGAAGAAGCTGCA
>JAZLHO010000062.1:0-5023 GCA_045616865.1 Lachnospiraceae bacterium
AAAGCGGCGCAGGATAAGCGTAAATCCAGAAGTGGAAGACGGATTAAAACCCATAGCCTTGATCATGAACATATTTTGACCGGCATTTTAAAGTGTCCGGGATGTGGTGCCAATATGTACGGTAATGTAAATCGTAAGAGACATCCCCAAGGTGGTACTTATAGAGATTATTTTTATTATGCATGCAAGCATCCTACCGGTACCACTGGACATAAGTGCGATTATCATAAGCAATGGGGACAGGATATTGTTAATGATGCAGTAGCTGAATTGATTAAGAAGATGGTTACTTCTCCGGACTTTGAAAAGGGAATCAGGGAAAAGATTGCAGCCAGAGTTGATACCTCTGAACTGGAGCAGGAGCTTGATGGATTAAAGAAGAAAATGAGGCAACTTGAGGTATCAAAGGACAAGATTGCTATCCAGATGGATAATCTTGATGTAACCGATTCTATGTATGAGAAAAAATATGATGACCTTCAAAAGCGCTTTTATGATAAATATGATGAGATGGCTCTGACAGAAAATCATATGGATGAAATACAGAGCCGATTGGCACATATTCGTAGAAAGCAACTGTCTGGGGACAGAATCTATAATTTCCTGATTGCCTTTGATAAGCTGTATGACATACTATCAGATGCAGAGAAGAAAGAATTTATGGGAGCCTTTGTGGAAAGCGTTGAACTTTACCCAGAGCGCCTTGAAAATGGCAAGTTTCTAAAACATATACACTTCAGATTCCCGGTATATTATAATGGAACTGTGATAGATGATATTAGTTGGGAAAATGAAAGTACAGTTGAGACAGTAGTCTTGATGTCAAAGGTAAAGCAATAAGGGGCTGAAAAGTGCTTATTTACGGCTCTTTTGCGAGGTTTGACCGGGAAGAGTTCTCCCCGTCAGAAGCGCCGAAAGAGTACACGGGAACATATCTATATAATCGAGGTGAGGGCAGAAACAAGCCTTGAAAAATTGAGTTAGTGGATTAGATGTTTTGACCTGACAGCAGTTTGGCACACCCAACCTAAAAGGGTATGTTGGTGTGTGGATTAGATGTCAGAAGATTCGCGAAAAAAACAAGTCCTCTTATGAAAATAAAAAAGGAGGTGGCCATCTATGGCAATAGCACAAGACGCATTTTTCATCCCGGATGATATTGCAACGGGACTGGCGACAGGTTTGTATCGAAGAATAGGTAGTGTAGTTCGTTATGCAATCGGTCCGAACAAAGGACAAATTGTAAAACACCTTGATCCTATTGATTTGAAAGCAGCAGAACAGGCAGAGGGTGTTGCCGCAAAAGCAATCCAGTTTGTAAAGCAGCACAAGAAAGGAACCATTATCGCTGTTGCGAGTGCCGCTGCAGTAGGCGGAGGCATTTGGATTTATAACAAGGTCAAAAATCGTGAGCCTAAGGTAGTAACTGAGTTTAGGGCAGCACTTAGGGTATATATCGATGCGATTCGTGAAGGTAATATGGATGTTGATAAGATTAACAGTCTCATGGTTGCTTTGGAAAAATTGAAAGAGCACAAGGATTACGAGAAAATAAGTATTCAGCTTACCGCCGAAGATCTGGAAGTCTTAGTAGGTCGCATCTATGAATATACGCTTAAGCTGGCAAAAGATAACGAGGTTGAATTGACTGACGAAGAACTTCGGATTTCCAAAGTGAAGAATACCGGAACAATTATCAACCTTCAGAATTGCCTCAAGGCACAAAAGAGAATATTTGAAGCGGCGGCATAAATACTAATGAATGGAGCGTATTATACGAAATGAATAAAAGAAAAATATGTGCGTTATTACTTGTTCTTGCCATTCTGGTGTCAGTGACTGGTTGTAGTGCTGAAAACACGAAGGTCGAAACAAGGACAGTTGTTGATATAACAGGAGCAGAAGTGGAAATCCCTGCAAAGGTTGAAAAAGTCATCAACCTGAATCCGTTCGGTTGTCAAATAATGCTGGGTTTAGGCTTGGGAGATTATCTTGTTGGGATTAGTCAGGATACGTTCGAAACCGAATGGCTTGAAGTGATGTGTTCAGAATCAAAAAACATTCCTACATATTCAGATGAAACTGCTGCAGAAACTCTCCTGGCGGCAAATGCTGATTTAGTATTCAGTCAAGACCCTGACGTAGCAGAAGATCTTCGAAGCAAAGGAGTTCCTTGTGTCACGTTCGGATACCTTACTCTTGATGATTATAAGTTTAACATAAATCTGATTGGTGAAATCCTTGGTGGCAAGGCAAAGGAAAAAACAGATCTTTATCTCAATTATCTGGATGAGAAGATTGCAGATGTTCAGGATTCCTTATCCGGGAAAAATACAGATACAGAGTCAATGCATTATATCAACGCGAATAGTGATAAAGGATTCTATAAAACTTCTGGATCAGGCTCAACAACCGATTATTGTGCTCAGCTCTGCAGTATTGAGTTGGCAGCAGCCCAATTGATAGATTTCCCAGAATCAAAAGTTGACGCTGAAGCATTGTTGGCAACGAATCCGGAAAATGTAATTATTGGAGGAAGATATCAGCACGTAATATTTGATGATCTTCATCAAGCGGAGGAATGGCAGCATATTTCTGCTGTTGAAAATGATAAGGTTTTCAAAATTCCAATGGGATTTGCAGCTTGGGATAGATATAGCCTTGAGACTGCATTGTTGATTCCTTGGATGGCATCTACAGTGTACCCAGAGAATTATGAATTTGATGCAACACAGGAAATCATTGAATTCTATAAAACATTTATGGGATACGAATTAACTGAGGAACAGGCACAATTTATGATAGCGGGGTTAACACCGAATGGAGAAAAGGAAATCGCAGGTCGATAACTACATTCTGAATAAAAAGAAAATAGTTCGGATAACTGTCGCTTTGTTGATTGTACTGATTGTGTTAGCAGCGACCTCCATGCTGGTCGGACAGTATGGAGTGTCGCCTGTTCGGACGATAAAAATCTTACTCGGCTTACAGCCGGCCACCAATAATGAATTTCACACTATATCCAGCATCATGCTTAATATCAGACTGCCAAGAACAATTGCAGCTATATTGATTGGTGGTGCTCTTGCAGTTGCGGGTATCACATATCAATGTGTTTTTAGAAATATTCTTGTTTCGCAGGATGTTCTGGGTGTAAGCACAGGTGCCTGCACAGGTGCAGCATTTGCGATTGTTTTGAACTTGTCAGCATATTATATCCAAGGACTTTCATTCATTACCGGGCTGTTGAGCGTTGCTGTGGTTTTTCTTCTTGCACGAGCAATCAAAACAGAGAAAACGCTTTCGCTTATATTGGCAGGCATCTTGGTAAGCGGATTGATGGCATCTGTACTTGGATATATAAAATATATGGCAGACCCTCAAACACAGCTGCAGAGCATTGTCTTCTGGACGATGGGAGACCTATCCACCATCAGCCTTAAGCAAATAACCCAGGTTGTAATTCCGATAGTTGTATGTATTTTGCTTATATATCTGAATCGATGGAAATTAAACTTCTTCTGCTATTCGGATGTTGAAGCTACAAATCTCGGGTTCAATGTAAAAGCATATCGGATTATCTTTCTTATTGCTGCTACGATTCTTGTTTCGACATCGGTTTCAATAGCAGGTTCTATCGGATGGATCGGACTTGTAATACCGCAGTTGGTAAGAACAATTATTGGCACTGATAATTCGGATACCGTTGGGATGTCGTTTATTATGGGGTCATGTTTTCTTTTGTTGATGGATGTCCTTAACAGAATGATTTCAACAGCCGAACTGCCTATTAGTATCCTTACAGGTCTCGTAGGCACTCCGATCTTTGTGATTTGTTTGCTGCTGAAACAGAGAGGAGAGAAACAGGCGAACTATGATTAAAGTTAATGATCTCTCCGTATCCTACGGAAAAGGACTGCCCGATATTATTAGTGGCATGAGTTTTGAACTGGAGAAAGGGTGTATTCTGAACATTCTGGGACAGAATGCAGTTGGTAAAACCACTTTAATTCGAACGCTCATGAGGGAGTTGCCGGATTACAAAGGCTATATAAGTGTGGGCGACCATGATATTAGCAGTTATTCTATCCGTGACTATGCAAAAATGGTAGGAGTAGTGTCTACCTCATATACAACTTTTCAAAACCTTCTGGTTGCAGATTATTTGGTTACTGGATTCATGAATCAGATGACTCCATTTTCTAAGCCGGACAGTGAATATGTTCAGAGAGCATATGATATTTTGAGAGGCTTTGGAAAGCAGGATTTATTCAACAAGCTAATTAATCAGCTTTCATCCGGTGAAAGACAAATCGTTATGATTGCGAGAGTGCTTTTACAGAATCCGGAAATAATTATATTTGACGAACCAACCGCAAACTTGGATGTTAAAAATCAAATTGCGGTACTAAATCAGATTAATAAGTTATCCGAGCAGGGATATACAGTGCTTGTTACTACGCATAATCCCGGACATGCTTATTCAATGGGTGGTAAAACACTAATGATGGGAAAGGGTAAGTATTGTTTTGGAGATACAAAAGAAATTATTACTGAACAGACGCTTTCCAATTATTATGATTTGACTGTGACAATGCAGTCTGTTGACGATTATCAATGTATGGTTTTCCAGAATGATGATGAGGACAAGGGTGTAAAACTTATATTTTGATTCCCGTCGAAAAGTACTGGATATGATACAGGCCCTCCCGGTCATCAGAGATGGTGATCAGGAGGGTTTCTTCATGTCTGTATTCAGTTATCCTTCAATGTCCACGCTCAGACCGGATTTCAGTTCAACCGTGTATCGGTCGGGCCAGACGGTGATTTTCTGCACCCAGCGTTTTACAAGAGCCTCGTTAAATTCTGTGAGTTCTGAGGACTGGTTGCGGATGAAATCCTGAAGTTCTGTGATGCGTCCGATTTGCTCGTCCCGTGTGACGGTATCGATGGTGGCTTTTTGCTTTTCTTCGCGGAGCCGGAAAATCTCATCAGCAATTTCGTCGTAGGCTTCCTTGCTGTT
>JAZLHO010000063.1:0-4390 GCA_045616865.1 Lachnospiraceae bacterium
ATTGCAGGAGCCTGTAAGTTATTTATATTGCGATGATATAAAGAAAACACTCGTTGATGGTTTATGTACTGAATACATATTAATAGATGTAACAATCGTTGAGCCTGATAGTGGCTATGTATTTGAAAGCGGAAAATGGTATGTCGTAAAAGGAACTGTTATTTTTAATAAACGTATCGAAAACAATGCAGTGAATAAAACACCTGCTCATCTGATTCTTACAGATGGCTGTACACTTACAGCAATGAACGGAATCCATAATCCCAGTGGCAAAGGACTTATCATATACGCACAGGAGTATGACACTGGAGCACTAACCATACCAGGTGTCGGTGATAAAGAGGCCGGTATTGGTGGCAGTAATAATGAAAACGGAGGCAACATCACCATAGATGGTGGAATTATTGAATCGAAAGGTGGATACGGAGGTGCCGGAATTGGTGGTGGATGTGATGGAGACGGAGGCAACATCACTATAAACGGAGGCACGGTAACCGCAGGTGGAAACTATAGTGGTAATGGTGGTGCCGGTCTCGGCGGCGGATTTCAAGGAAACGGTGGGAACATTATTATCAACGGCGGTACGATAATCGCAAACGGAGGAGGCTATGCAGCCGGAATTGGCGGAGGTAACGATGGAAGCGGAGGTACTATCATCATCAACGATGGTGAGGTAACCGCAAATGGCACAGGAGACGGACATACAGAAGGCGGGGCCGGAATTGGCGGCGGATGTGATGGAGACGGAGCAAATGTTACTATCAGTGGTGGTGTGGTAACTGCAATAGGAAGTTCTTCTCCTGCTATCGGTGCGGGATTCGGGTTAGGTAGTATTACTAATCCCGGAAGTTTGAGTTTCAGAAGAGCACCCTCAATGTTGAAAGGCGATGATAATGTAATAAGTACTGAGCAATTAATACGCAGTGTTGAAGAGAAGATAGCGACAGTATATTCAAAAGTTTATATAAAATATGATACAGCAACGTTTACTGTGAATCACATGTGGCAGACGGAGCTGTTTGGCAATAATTATGTCCTGCATGAAAACGAAACCCAAACAGGATATCTCAACAATGATACGGATGCAAAACCAAAGAACTATGATGGTTATGTGACCAAATCCATTACGAATGTCCCGATGAAAGAGGATGACAGCGCGGTTGCAAAGATTTATTACGATATATATTATTCAACGATTACTTTCAACGTAAACGGACATGGAACTGAGCCCCAACAGCTGAAGAATATCCCCGGAGCAGACATCAGTGGGAGCGAACCACAGCTGACAGTAGAAGGATATATCTTTGAAGGCTGGTATATAGAAAAAGAATGCAAAAATCAGTTTACTTTCAGTACGATGCCGGAAAATAGCATGACTCTGTATGCAAAGTGGACAGCTAATCCTTCAAAACGTCAGGACATTCAATATGTGGATGAAAATGGTAGCACGCAGACTGTTTCCTGCGTCATTATGTCAGATGCTCAGAATTTTGCATTTGAAGAGGATGAATGGTATGCAGTAACAGGCAATGTTACAATCAACAAACGTATTGAAAACCTGGCTTCGGCAGATATACCGGTGCATCTTATCCTAGCTGATGGCTGTACACTGACAGCAACCGAGGGAATCCATAATCCTAGCGATAAAGGTCTTATCATATATGGGCAGATTGAGGGTACTGGAGCTCTTGCCATAATTGAAATGTTTGGTGATAATGCAGGAATCGGCGGAGCATATGGTGAGTCCGGAGGAAGCATTACCATCAATGGAGGAAATGTGACTGTCAAAGGAGTATTCTCTGCTGAAGGCATTGGCAGAGGATGCAACGGGCAATCCAATGGAAATATTACGATCAACGGGGGCAGTGTGACTGTAACCGGTGGGGACTTTTTTTCAGCCATTGGCGGATATATATTCGTTACCGGGGGGATAATAACCCTAAATGGTGGCTGGCCTAACTATTGTGCCATCAACGGAACCATAGACTCTGACAGAAATCCTGCAGAGCTGAAAGCCGGGACAGATAAAGAAAGTGCCGTGGATATGGATTTTGACACATACAAGGCAAACTGTGACAAGTACCCCTATGTTTATATAAGCTATGCCAAAGTTGAGTATCAAGTCAAACATATGCTGCAGAAAGAAATCTGCGGTGATGAATACGAACTGAAAGACACAGAGACATTGTCAGGATACGTCAACAGCATGACAGAAGCGGTTGCAAGAGATATCTATTCAGGATACAAGCCGCTTCTACCGATTGAACAGAACACGATCGCAGCGACTGGTACAGCTGTAGAGATCAGATATAATCTGGTTTATCATACGGTCACCTTCGATGCGAATGGTCATGGAACCGCGCCGGATCCCAGTAAGGTGATTTCCGGGACAGCAGTCACTGCACCGAAAGACCCTTCCGCAGAAGGATATATCTTTGGCGGCTGGTTTACAGACAGTGCATGCACTAAGCCATATGATTTCAAAACACCGGTCACATCGGACTTAACGCTGTATGCAAAGTGGACAAAGAGAATATATAAAAAGTACACGATCACCTGGATGCTGAATGATATCAAACTCTTAGATACGACAGAAGTATTAGAGGGTGAAATGCCGGTACATGAGAATCCGGCCATAGAAGGCTATATATTTGTTGGCTGGAAACCCACTCTTGCCCCTGCGTCCGGAAACACGAAATATACAGCATACTTTAAAGAACGCGAAGCGAATAAGGTGGCAGTAACCTTTAACACCGACGGCGGAACGTTTATTGATACGCAGATCATGGACAGAGACAGTATTCCGGAAAGACCTGCAGATCCACAGAAAAAAGGATGTGAATTTGAGGGCTGGTACAGAGAAGCTGGATTCATAACCCCATATGAATTTGATGAGCCGGTCAATACAGATATGACGATCCATGCCAAGTGGAAAACAGTTACAAGATACTATGAGATTACATGGCAGGACTGGGATAAAAAGGAACTTGCCATAACGATATCTGAGGAAGGAAAACTTCCGAAGTATCCGGGAACATCCGATCCATCAAGAAGCGGATATATCTTCACCGGATGGACACCTGGAATTACTCGTGCTTACGCCGATCAGACGTACACGGCAGCTTATCGTAAGAAGTCTAACGGCGGAGGCGGCGGCTCCTCAACAAATAAAGCACTTACTTATTCACCGAACTGGTACTTGGATGCTTACGGTATCTGGAGAATCAGGAACAGTGCCGGACAGACAGTCGTCAATGCATGGCTATGCGATGATTATGTTTCTTCAAACGGCAGGAACGTATGGTACCTGCTTGGAGCAGACGGAGCGATGATAACTAACAGCCTCGTTCAGGACAGAACCGGAAACTTCTATTCGCTTGAGACCGAACATAACGGATATTTCGGATCTTTAAGATATAAAGACGGCTACTATAACTGCAGCGGTCAGCGTGTATATCTTACATTCCACCAGCAGCATGACGGATCCTTCGGGGCAATAACAAATCCGGAGGGAATAGAAAAGCTTAAGGCCATCTACGGAGTGAAAAGATACGATATAGGCAATGAAAGTGCTGTATATACAAAAACATTCTAACTATAGAAAGGGAACAGATACAGTTCTTTTCAATGGACGACATGGTGCCGGGGAATCATCTTTTAAGACTGATAGAACAGTCTATAGACTTTGACTTCATATATGATCTTGTAGAGGACAGATACTGCCCGGATAACAGACGTCCATCGATAGACCCTGTGATGCTGATAAAGATACAGCTCATACAGTGCCTTTATGGGATAAGAAGCATGAGACAGACCATAAAGGACATCGAGATGAAGGTCGGGCTGACGTTTGCGTGCATAAATCTCAAGAAGCTGGCAAAAATGAAGCAAAGATACGGGTTGTTACGACCGTTAACAAGACACTTTTCATCGATTTTTACCATTTTTATCGAAATATTTATGACAGAAAGAAAACCAGGTCTGAAAATCGCTTAAAATCGATTTTCAATACCAGGTTTGTCTTCAGTCTGTGCCGTCCATTATGAACGGCTTTTAGTTTATTGGTTTTCAGTATATTCCACGATATCATGTGTAGCTTTGCGCTACATTTTCCTCTACATCATCCTTTGTATCCTGAGATGTGATACGATCCCGCATCTTCGACAGTGATTCAAGATTCTCTATCCTTCGCTGTACAGATTCTGAAATCGCCCGGATACGCTGTTCATCAATGAAGTTCTCCGCCGGGCTGCCGGCACATATCTGATGAATCAGTTCGTCTGCGTCCGCCAGTTTTTCCGGTTTGAACCAGTCAAAAGAGGATACCAGTTTCAGTTGTTCTTCATGATGATTCTTGAACGGCTTGCATGTAATATCCTGTCCGGATAAA
>JAZLHO010000064.1:0-8511 GCA_045616865.1 Lachnospiraceae bacterium
AGGCGTACAGAATCATTCTCAGGAATAATCGAATTGAATTCCAACGGAAGTTTTAATTGATATCCGTTCTTAGAAAAAGTATAATTCTTTTGTATGATTTTTGATTCGCACATACAATAATTATACCGCAAAGCCAGACTCATTTGAGCCTGGTTTTTGTGTTGAGTAAATATTTTTTGCCGAGAAAGCAGTCTGTGTTTTACACGCATAGCAGGGTTCATATGAATCTCATCAGAAATGCTGATGAGCGGAGCAAGAAACGCACTTGTTCGAAGCTCACATAAGAAAGCATGCGGAGCATGGTTTCCTTTGAGTGAGCGAGTTTGCGTTCCGCAGCTTGCTATTAGCGAAGAGGCATTTCTGATAGAGATTCAATGGTTCCTGCTTTTAAGTTGTAAAATACAGACTGCTTTAAGGCAAAAAAAGAGGCTGGGCACTAATTTTTAGTGCGACAGCCCCTTTTTAAAAGCATGTATGAGTTATTAATCAAGTAAAACGATATTATATTTCTTTTGGATCTTTAGATACTTCAATGTCGATAATGACATCATCGGCTGTGTCATCCTCAGGGGTGTTGCTGTTCAGAACATCTTCTTCGATAACATCAAAGCGTCCTTTCGTCTCTTCGACGATCGTACTTACTTTTTCCTTGACAGAAGAAACATAATCATTTGCGACAACAGAGGAATCATCAACCTTTTCAGTGATTATTTCACCGATGTTTTTAACCATTCCCTTTGTTGGTTCGACGATGCCCTTTGCTGTCTCAAAGGTATTTCGGGCTACTTCGACAAATTTATTCTTGTTAGCGTTCAATGAGGTATATTTCTTGTTAGGATCCTCAGCCTCATGGAAATCGTCTATTGTATTGGCAGAAAAAGCCTTCTCATCGTCTTCTTCATACTCTGAAAAATCATTTTCAAGTTCTGCATGATCTTTCTTGTATTTCTCATAATATTTGTACCCTGCATAGGCACCACCGGCTATTACAAGTGCTCCGATTATTCTAGCTGCTTTCATAGAATTACCTCCTATTCGTATCCTATTTTATAACAAAAAGTGTACAAAAAAAAGTTAAATATATCTAAAAAAGGAAAAAAAACAAAAAAACAAGCATAATTAGCACTCAAGCCTTGACAGTGCTAACAATAGGAGTATAATATGGGTGTTGAGAAAAAACAGTATCTTTAATATGATGTATATGCATGTAAAGATACTTATTTGTAGGAGGACATATATATGAAATTAGTACCGTTATTTGATCGTGTTGTGCTTGAACAGGTCAAGGCTGAAGAAACAACAAAGTCAGGAATCGTGCTTCCGGGACAGGATAAAGAGAAACCATCAGAGGCTGTTGTCGTTGCAGTAGGTCCGGGTGGTGTAGTAGATGGTAAAGAGATCACTATGCAGGTTAAGGCAAAAGATCATGTAATCTACTCAAAATATGCCGGAACAGAGGTTGAACTTGAAGGTAAGAAATACATCGTTGTTAAGCAGAATGATATTCTGGCAGTTGTAAAGTAATAATAGACGGAGGATAAAGATATGGCAAAGGAAATCAAATATGCAGTTGATGCCAGAAAATCTCTTGAAGAGGGCGTTAACAAACTTGCGAATACAGTAAGAGTAACTCTTGGACCTAAGGGAAGAAATGTAGTTCTTGATAAGCAGTTCGGTGCTCCGCTTATCACAAATGATGGTGTAACAATTGCCAAGGAAATCGAGCTTGAAGATGCTTTCGAGAATATGGGTGCTCAGCTTGTTAAGGAAGTTGCTACAAAGACAAATGACGTAGCAGGTGATGGAACAACTACAGCTACAGTTCTTGCACAGTCAATGATCAACGAAGGTATGAAGAATATCGCAGCAGGAGCTAATGCAATCATTCTTCGCCGTGGTATGAAGAAGGCTTGTGATGCAGCAGTTACAGCTATCGCAAAGATGAGTCAGCCAATCAAGGGTAAGGATCAGATAGCAAGAGTAGCAGCTATCTCAGCTTCATCTGATGAGGTGGGTGAGATGGTAGCAGATGCTATGGAGAAAGTTACAAGCGATGGTGTTATCACTATTGAAGAGTCAAAGACAATGAAGACTGAACTTGACATGGTTGAAGGAATGCAGTTCGATCGTGGTTATGTTTCAGCATACATGGTAACAGATACAGATAAGATGGAAGCAGTTCTTGATGATCCGTTTATTCTTATCACAGACAAGAAGATCTCAAATATTCAGGAGATTCTTCCGGTTCTTGAAGAGGTAGTTAAGACAGGGTCAAAGCTTCTCATCATCGCTGAGGATGTTGAAGGTGAGGCACTTACAACTCTTATCGTTAACAAGCTTCGTGGAACATTCAATGTAGTAGCAGTTAAGGCTCCGGGATTTGGTGACAGAAGAAAAGAAATGCTTCGCGATATCGCTATCCTTACAGGAGGACAGGTAATCAGTGAAGAACTCGGACTCGAGCTTAAGGATGCTAAGCTTGCAATGCTCGGACGTGCTAAATCAGTTAAGGTAAACAAGGAAACAACAGTTATTGTTGACGGACTTGGAAAGAAAAAAAATATTGCAGAGAGAGTTCAGCAGATCAAGGCTCAGCTCGAAGAGACAACATCTGATTTTGACAGAGAGAAGCTTCAGGAAAGACTTGCTAAGCTTTCAGGCGGTGTTGCTGTTATCCGTGTAGGTGCAGCTACAGAGACAGAGATGAAGGAAGCAAAGCTTCGTATGGAAGATGCACTCAACGCAACACGTGCTGCAGTTGAAGAAGGTATCGTTCCAGGAGGCGGAAGTGCATACATCCAGGCAATCAAGACAGTTGCTAAGGCAACAGAGAAGCTTGAGGGTGATGAGAAAACAGGTGCAAATATCGTTCTTAAAGCACTTGAGGCACCTCTTTATATCATTGCAGCTAACGCAGGACTTGAGGGCAGCGTAGTGGTTAACAAGGTTAAAGAAAGCAAGGCAGGTTTCGGATTTGATGCATTCAAGGAGGAGTATGTTGATATGATCAAGGCTGGTATTCTTGATCCGGCTAAGGTTACACGTTCAGCACTTCAGAATGCTACATCAGTAGCTTCTACACTTCTTACAACAGAGGCTGTTGTAGGAACTATCAAGGAGCCGCAGCCACCAATGCCACAGGGCGGCGGAATGCCAGGAATGATGTGATCGTAGCCAAGAGAAGAGCTATATAATCAAAGAAGCCGAGGCAGAGGATTAATTCTCAAGCCACGGCTTTTTTGATTATAAGTTCGGCGACAGCCGGACAACGAGTGACGAAGTCACGAGTGGAGATCTTCTCACATCGACAAAGTGTGAGCTGAGCGCTTTTTATATAATAAGTCGCGAGTATGGCTCTTCTCAAAAGAGCGTACCTGAGCGACAAAGTCGCGAGCATGGCTCTTCTCGAATACAAAAATATGCTATAATTGCATCATATTAATTCACGAGGTTCACAATGAGAGATTGTAAATATAATCTTGTATGTATAGGCGTTGCACTGGTTGATTCGATAGTCAGAGGATTTGACTCGAAGCCGATTTCAAAAGCCGGATTCTTTGCGGATTCCGGATCTCTTTCTGTAGGAGGAGAAGCACTGAACGGGTCTGTAACGGCATCAAAGTTGGGGTTAAAGACAGCTATACTAACAGGCCTCGGAAACGATGCGGCAGCGGGTCTGATAATTAAAGAACTTGAGTCCAACGGAGTTGATATAAGCAATTGTATAAGGAGTGATGAGATACACACTCCAGTATCCACGCTGCTTGTAAATCTTGATGGATCAAGAAGATCCATAATGAACCACTCGCACAGGTTTAATTTTCATCCGGAAAAACATATGGAAGTTATCAAAGATTCATCTGCAGTTGCAATCGGTTCTCTCTTCAGACCTCCGTTCAATGATCCACAGATCATACATGATGTTATTTCATATGCATCTGAACTTGGATCAACTGTATATGCAGATACAAAACTGCCGAATTATAATACGCTTACTCTGGACGATATCAGTGAATCACTTCCGCTGATCGATTACATTTTCCCAAACGAGGATGAAGCGGCTTTCTATTCCGGTGAGACTGATCCTGACAAACAGGCGGATGTGTTCCTGAAGTATGGCGTAAAAACTGTCATAATCAAACTGGGAGCAAAAGGCTGCCTGATGAAAAATAAGGATAGCAGAGTATTTCTTCCGGCACTCAAAATTGAAGCTGTCGATGCAGTCGGCGCAGGCGATAATTTTCTGGCAGGGTTTATCACAGCAAAGAATGACGGAAAAACCGATGAGGAGGCACTTGTGTTTGCAAATGTCTGCGGAGGGATATGTACTGAGTATATAGGAGCAACAACAGGAATAAAGAATAAGGAGCAGGTGCTGAGCAGAATGGCACAGAAGTAAGAATTCCATGATTTATATAGCATTATCGATAATATGCTTTTCCATGCTTACTCTCTCATTGAAGATTTCAGGAGTCAGGGGAGCTGATAATAATCACGTAGTTCTGTTGAATTATGTGACGGCCTTTGCAGTGTCATTGATCATCAGTATCTCCAATGGATACTTTGGGATTTTTTCTTATATCGGTGAAGTTGATATTTCAAATCTGTTTACAGAAAAAACTCTTGCAGGAACCGCTTTTCTGGTTCTTGTTGTCGGAATGGTATCCGGTTTTTCATTTCCCTTTAATCTGTTAAAAATCAAGGACAGCATCCATGCCAACGGAAGTGCTGTCACATCTTTTTTCAAACAGATCAGTACTCTGGGTGGGTTACTTGTTGCCATAGTTTTTATGGGAGAGCGACCGGGAATAATACAGGTAACAGGTATCATTCTCATGGCAACGGCTATTTTCCTAATGATCAGTGATTTCAAGCATCTCGAGATAAAAGACGGACTGATTTTGTTCTTGATTTTTATTTCCGGAACTATCATGGAAACCGGAAACAAGCTGATAAGCAAGTATGCAGTTACAGGATACAACACAGCATATCTTACTGTTCTTTTCGGAATAGCGCTGGTATTCATCCTGATTCACATATGCAGGGTCGAGAGCGGAAAACTGAAAGCTTTTTCCATAAAAGATATTTTCTATGGAGTATTGCTGGGACTAAGTAATCTCGGAAACAATTTCTTTAAAATCAAAGCATTGGAAGTGCTTCCTGCTTCTGTTGTAATTCCTGTGGTTGCAGGCGGAGCATTGATTATTACATCTTTGGTAGGAATTCTGTTCTTTAAGGAAAAAGCCAATAAGCTGTATATATTTGCACTGGTTCTCGCGGTTGCAAGCATGTTCCTGCTCAATATGTAATACTTGCGAGGTTTACATAATCTTGATATAATATACCCCGTGAAGAAACTGTTGTTTATCATCATACAGTGGATATGGGGATTCCCGCAGAATCTTGCGGGTCTTTTTGTGTTTTTATTGCAGAAATACGAATATAGAGAAGGCAATTATAACACTGCTTTAGTGACCAGATGGAACCGTACAGACAGTTTGTCTCTGGGGATGTTTATTTTCATCGGCAAGGGGCTGGGTATGAGAATAGTCCGTCATGAATACGGACATTCGATTCAGTCTTTGATACTCGGACCGTTTTATCTGATTGCAGTGGGCATACCATCTGTATTGTGGTGTCATCTGCCGGTTCTGGCAAAGCAGTGGAAGTCAGGAAAAGTATCTTATTTTTCAAGATATCCGGAAAACTGGGCAGACAGTCTGGGGCATGCTGACAGAGAAGAATGCTGAATATGTTTAAAACAGAAATCGAAAATTACATAAACAGTCTGGAGAAATCTCAGAATACCTGTATGGCGTATTCAAGAGATCTATTGCAAATGGAAACTTTTCTTCAGTTGAATCCGGACAAGACTGTAAGAGAGTATGCTGAAGATATCATTTCAGGAAAAGCAAGCTCTACAGTTTCCAGAGTTTATTCATCCATGAACGGATTCTTCAGATATCTGCTGGATCAGGGAAAGATAGAAAGCAATCCTATGGAAGGACTTTCGGCTCCGAAAATAATCAGGAATCCGCGGCACGAACTTACTGAAGAAGAAAAGACTATATTAAGAAATATGCCAAAGGGATACGGAGATAAAGCAGTTCGCGATCGTGCGATGATAGCAGTTATGTTTGATACGGGGCTGAAGGTAAGCAGCATTATCAACCTGACCCTGGAAGATGTGCAGGAACTGCAGCTTACTGGCGAAACAAGATTAATTCTGGATGATTATATATATGGCTCCAGAGATGCTCTACTGGCAGGTAACAACTGCGACAGATTGTTTGCAAATTGTGACGGGAATCCACTCAGCAGACAGGGATTCTGGAAAATAATCAGGAAATATACACGAGATGGCGGAATTTAAACTGGTATCAGAATATAAACCGACAGGTGATCAGCCACAGGCAATCCGAGAACTGATCGATGGATTCAAAGCAGGGAATCAGTTTCAGACTCTGCTCGGAGCAACGGGATCAGGAAAGACATTTACTATGGCAAATGTGATTGCTGGGCTGGGAAAACCTACGCTTGTTATCGCTCATAACAAGACTCTTGCAGCACAGTTATATTCGGAGCTGAAAGAGTTTTTTCCGGAAAATGCAGTAGAGTATTTTGTCAGTTATTATGATTATTATCAGCCGGAAGCATATGTGCCTTCTACGGATACATATATTGAGAAAGATTCTGCAATCAATGATGAAATAGACAAACTCAGACATTCTGCAACAGCGATGCTGTCAGAGAGAAATGATGTTATAATAGTTGCGTCGGTATCATGCATCTACGGATTAGGTTCGCCTATTGATTACCGTGAACAGGTCGTGTCACTGAGACCCGGAATGATAAAGGACAGAGATGAGGTGATCCATAAGCTTATCGACATCCAGTATTCGAGAAATGATATGGATTTTCATCGAGGCACCTTCAGAGTGAGAGGAGACACACTGGAGATATTTCCTGCATATCTGAGTAAGGAAGCATTCAGAATGGAATTCTTTGGTGACGAGATAGAAAAGATAACGGAGATGGATGTACTTACAGGTGATCCGATCGCAGAACTCGGTCATGTAGCTATATTTCCTGCTTCGCATTATGTGGTTGCACCTGACAGGATGGCCATTGCAACAAAGAATATTCTGGCGGAATGTGAAGAACAGGTAAAATATTTTAAGAGTGAGGAAAAACTGCTCGAAGCACAGAGAATAGATGAAAGAACACATTATGATGTTGAAATGATGCGCGAGACAGGATTCTGCTCAGGGATCGAAAACTATTCCAGACATCTCACAGGTACGGCTCCCGGGCAGCCGCCATATACATTAATCGATTATTTTCCGTCGGAAATGCTGTTTATTATCGATGAGTCACACATGACTATTCCTCAGATCGGCGCGATGTATAATGGAGACAGAAGCAGAAAAACAACGCTGGTTGATTACGGATTCAGGCTTCCGTCTGCGCTTGATAACAGACCGTTATGCTTTGAAGAATTTGAAAGTAAGATCGATCAGATGCTTTTTGTATCTGCCACACCGGCAAAATATGAATCAGAGCATGAATTGCTGAGAACCGAACAAATCATCAGACCAACCGGGCTCCTTGACCCGGAAATCAGCGTAAGACCGGTAAACGGACAGATAGATGATCTTATCAGTGAATGCAATAAAGAGGTCGAAAAAGGGAACAAGGTGCTTATCACTACTCTGACCAAGAGAATGGCAGAGGATCTTACTGATTACATGAAGGAGGTAGGCATCAGGGTACGATATCTTCATAGCGATATAGACACTCTTGAAAGAAGTGAGATCATAAGGGACATGAGGCTGGATGTCTTTGATGTGCTTGTCGGAATTAATCTTCTTAGAGAGGGTCTGGATATTCCGGAGATCAGTCTCGTGGCAATTCTTGATGCTGATAAGGAAGGATTCCTGAGGTCAGAGACATCTCTTATTCAGACCATCGGACGAGCTGCAAGAAATGCGGAAGGTCATGTGATCATGTACGCCGATACGATGACTGACTCGATGAAGGCTGCCATTTCAGAGACAGACCGAAGAAGAAGCATACAGCAGAAATATAACGAAGAACATGGAATCACTCCTGAGACTATCAAAAAAGCGGTACGTGATGTCATAGCAATATCCAAGGCGGCATCCAAAGACAAAGGAAACTGGAAGAAAGATCCTGAGTCAATGGATGAAGAAGAGCTTAAGAAGCTTTCCAAAGAGCTTGAGCACCGTATGAGAAAAGCAGCGGCCGAGCTGGACTTTGAGACAGCGGCTGAAATGCGTGACCGCATGGTTGAAGTAAATAAACTGATTTTAGAAAACGAATAACGGTTTGTGGCATGACACAAACTGAAGAGGAGGAACGCCGGAACGGCATGAGGGTTGAGCTTGCGAGGCCCGAATGTAGTGGAGGCCGTTCCGACGAGTAACCGTAGCGAAGCTGGATATCGCATCAGACTCCGACTCTGAAGGCCGCGGGTTCGAATCCCGCCGG
>JAZLHO010000065.1:0-36262 GCA_045616865.1 Lachnospiraceae bacterium
TTACGGGAGTACACGCTCTGTCATACGTGTTCTCATACCGTCAAGTGCACGAACGAAACCTTCAGCGTACTTACACTGGGCCTGCATTCCTCTGAACTCAGATGTGATTCTGATAGTATCGAAGAATCTGTCCTCGTCACCACGCATTGAAGCATAGTTGTCTGCCATCCATGCTCTCTGTGATTCCATGCAGTTAAGCATCTTCATCTTTGTCTCATAGAAATCTGTGATGTCTACATAATCTGTAGGAATAAATCTCATTGAGCATGAAGGCTCAAAATACCATATAGATGGAATAACATCATACGGTGCAGACTTTGTCTCAAGCTTTGCAATCGGAATCATAACTGCGATATCGTTAATGATCTTTCCTGTAAGCTCGTGATCCGGATTGTAATCCTCCGGATAATGTGTGAAGATCACATCTGCTTTACAGTAACGAACCAGATTGATGAAATCAAGTCTTGTTTTTCTCGGCTCCTCGAAGAACATCTCATCGTGATAATCAAGGCAGATATACTCTGCACCGATTATTGCGGCTGAATTTGCAGCTTCCTGCTTTCTGATTCTTCCGATCTCCTCCATAGGAAGAGTAGCTGAACCGATGTCACCGTTTGTTGCTGTTGCGATAAATACTTTGTGTCCTAATGATGCATATTTGGCCAATGTGCCGGCGCACATTGTCTCCACATCATCCGGATGTGCTCCAACTGCAAGAATATTCATATTATGCCTTCTTTCTTTCCATCTGCATAAGTACACCAAGGAACAGGATGACACCTGTTGCGATGTACTGATAGTTATCATCAAGTCCAATCATTACAAGGCCCTGCTTAACAACATATACGATTACTACACCAAGGAAGGTGAGTGCGAGGTTAGATTTACCACCTGACATTGATGTACCACCGACTATAGAAGAAGCGATACCTTCAAGGCAGAGATTCTCACCCATGAATGCGGGGGCAGAACCGATACGTGCTCCGTAAAGCATACCTGCCATTGAAGCAAGGAAACCTGTAAGAAGAAATACGAAGAACTGTACCATTCTTACGTTGATACCGCTGATATGAGCACAGGCTGCATTTGAACCTACAAGGTAAATGCTGCGGCCCAGCTTCCTGTATTTCAGGAACAAGCCCACTATTACATACAAGACAATCATTACTACTACAGGGGCCTGGATGAATCCGAATACTTTTGCCTGGCCAAATACCAGATATCCATCACATACACCAAGTGTCAGCTTAACAGGCATACCTTCTGTGATGATGTACTCAATTCCTCTGAATACAAGCTGCATAGCATATGTTGTGATGAATGCATTCATATGAAGGAATGATACGAGACATCCATTGATCATACCACATAAAAGTCCGACACAGATACCTACAAGAATTGCAAGTGCAGCACTTCCTGTTGCATTAACTGTTCTTGCTGCAAAAGAGCCTGCAAGTGATGCGATAAGACCAACTGACATATCAAAGTATCCCGCGGTGATAGCAACACACTCACCTATAGCCATGATACCTACAGGAACTGCTGTAAGCAGGATAGAGTGGAAGCTGTCCCACGAAAGGAATACCGGGTTGATAATCGTAAATACCGCGAACAGAACAATCAATACTCCAAAGAGGATATAAGGCAGAAGCTGTTCACGAGTCATTGTTTTAACTTTTTTCATGATTTTCTCCTCCTTATTTTCTCTTCTCTGTCTGAAGCAGGATGGCAAGTACCAGGATTACACCGGTTGTGATGTACTGGTAGAATGCCGGAACCTGAATCATATTCAGTCCGTTCTGAACCATCATGATAAAGACGGCACCGACGAAGGTCATAGCCAGGTTTGTCTTACCTGCCTTAGTTCCACCGATAGTTGCTGCTGCGATACCCTGCATTGCATACATAGTACCAACCTTGGGCTGACCTGAGCCTGAACGTGATGCGAAGAGGGCACCTGCCAGAGCTGCAAGCACGCCGGAAATCATAAATGCGAACATCTTGGCTCTTACTGCATTGATACCTGCGTTCTTTGCTGCCTCAGGGTTACCACCTACTACGAAGAGGTCTCGTCCGAGTTTTGTATACTTATGTACACAGAACATAATGATATAAATCAGTATGAGAAGAATTACCATTGGCGGGATTCCGGCAATCAGATTTGCCTGGCCGAGCCACTTGAAATCCTTGAACTTTGTCATTCTGACAGCATCTCCGCCTGTTACGATGAGTGAACAGCCCTGCCATACATTCATAAGAGCAAATGTGGTCATCCATGGCGGCATGTTCAAAAGTGCTACTGAAGCTCCTGCAAGAGTACCGGATGCAAGTCCAAATAAAAGTGCAATTGCAAGTGCCGGATATGTGCTCCAGTGATTAACTGAAATAAGAGTTGTCCAGATGATTCCGGAGAAGCAGGCTACATAACCTACCGACATATCGAAACCACCGACCATAAGACAGTTACTTTCTGATATGGCAACGAGTCCAAGCGGAACTGCTGCTACCAGTATTGCTACGATATTATCCCATTTAAGGAAATACTTTGAAAGTGATGCGAAAATAATGATTGCAATCAATAATACACCGATGATAATCAGGTTCTGTCTGGTATCCCGGGATATGCTTATTTTTTTCTTTTCCATATTCTTCTCCCTCCAGACTTACTTTGAGAATGCATACTGAATTACTTCTTCTTCAGAAAGCCCTGGCTTATTGACGATCTCTGCTGTCTGTCTGCCTTCGCACATAACAACGATTCTGTCGGAAACACCGAGGATCTCAGGTAATTCAGATGAAACCATGATTATTGCCTTACCCTGTTTTGCCAGAGCATGCAGTGCTGCATAAACCTCTGCCTTAGCACCGACATCGATACCTCGTGTAGGCTCATCAACGATAAGTACCTGACAGTCTGCGTTAACCCATTTAGCCAGAACGACCTTCTGCTGGTTACCACCTGACAGACCACCTGCCGCCTGTTCGATACCTGTTGCCTTAACACGGAATTTTGTCATGCCTTCTTCGGCATAGGCTCTTTCCTTCTTCATATTGAGCATTCCGAGTGCTCCCGTAATTGCAGGGAAGTTTGTCATACTGATGTTCCATTTGATGGACTGGATCAGTAAGAGTCCTTCCTGTCGGCGGTCTTCGGTAACAAGACCGATGCCGGCTGCGATGGCGTCACGCGGAATCTTAATATTTACTTTCTTTCCGAAAACCTCAAGTTCACCTGAGTCTTTCGGATCTGCTCCGAAAAGACCTCTTACGAACTCTGTACGACCTGCACCAACCAGTCCGTACATTCCCAGGATTTCTCCCTTATGAACCTCGATGTTGATGTTCTGATAGAACTTACCGTGTGAATAATTGGTTGCCTTTATAGCAACCTCTTTCTGTACGTCAGCTCCGAATGTTACATCACCGAACATATTGAGGTCACGACCTATCATCATAGAGATGAGGTCATTTGTATTGATATCCTTAACTTCACGGGTTCCGATGTACTGTCCGTCACGGAATACTGAAACCTGATCGCAAAGTTCGAATACTTCTTTAAGTCTGTGGCTTACATACACGATGGCAAGTCCTTTATCACGAAGACCTCTGATGAGGTCGAAAAGAACTTCTACTTCCTTATCTGACAGAGATGATGTAGGCTCATCAAACGCGATAACCTTGATTGTATCTGTGGTAAAGGCACGCATGATTTCTATCAGCTGCCATGTACCCATACCATAGTCTCCGGCTTTCTTCTTCAGGTCGATCTTCTCGCCTGCGGTGCCGAGCATGGCTTTAACTTCTGCTGCTTTTTTGTAAAGTGTCTTCCAATCGATGAATCCTGCTTTGGTTCTCGGCAGGTTTCCAATGAAGATATTCTCCGCTACTGAAAGTTCAGGAAGCATCTGCATTTCCTGCGGTACTACATGAATACCATATTTCTTAGCGGTGTCTACGTTTGGAACGTCGATTTCTTTTCCCTCAAGATAGATCTCGCCTGCATCTTTCGAATAGATACCTGTAATAATCTTAAGTACTGTTGACTTACCGGCACCATTCTCGCCGCAGAGTGCATGAACTTTGCCCGGCTCGAGAGAAAGCTCAACGTTATTCAGAACCTGGTTTCCATAGAATGACTTGGAAATATGTTCTGCTCTTAAAATAACGTCACCCATATACTAACCTCGCTGTTTTTTATATTGCTTTACAATACCAAACAGGTAACACCTGTTAAAAAAACCGGGCGGCGACATGGTCGCCGCCCTTTTTATAACTAAATAGTTATCAGGTTTTTATACTTCAAATTAGAAATATGTAGCCTGGATCTCATCACATGTTGTAGCATCACATGGGATAAATGCGTATCCTGTGAAGCATGGAATCGGTGTTCCGTTTTCAACAAGGTCGATGATGATCTCGCCCATACCAACGCCTGAAGGAGCTGATGCAAGGAATGCGCCGAAGCAGCTGTTCTTCCATGTATCCTTGTTCTCCTGCATAACCTGGATAGGCTCTTCTGTTGAGAAGCAGTCAGCGATGAGGCAGTTAGCTGCATCGATTCCGTTCTCCTTAAATACTGTTACGTTTGGAGCTACAGATGCAGCACCACCTGAAGAAACAACCCACTTGTCAACTGTTGCCTTGTTAGCCTCTACATAAGGAGCGAACTTAGCGATAACTTCGTCACCGAGTGAACCGCCACAGTCAAGCCAGTCGATTGATGACTCTGGGATGTCAGGATATGCAGCCATGAATGCATCTGAGAAACCTACGTTACGAAGGTGAATAGCTTCAACTGCAGGTGAATCACAGAATACAAGCTTGAAGTTGCTGTAATCATCAGCTACGTCTGCAAAGAAGTCTCTGTCTGCTGCTGCCTGTGCTGTAAGCTTACCAAGCTCATTGTGAAGGAAGTAGTCATCAAGACCATAGTGTGGTGAATAGAATCCGTAAGCATCTGGACCCGGGTCATCAGTTGTCAGATAAGCGATACCTGCATCCTGAAGCATAGCCATAGCGTCCGGAAGGAGTGCTGTGTTAACAGGTGTCATAACAACAACGTCGAAATCCTGGTTGATGATGTTCTGGATACCGTCAAGCCATGCGCCCTCGTCTGAGTTTGCATCGATGTAAAGGTACTCATAACCTGCAGCATTAACTGTCTCGCCAAGAGACTCCTGCTTTGGTGTGAACCAAGCGCCTGAGAACTTGCAAACGAATGCAACCTTAACTGCGCCATCAGCCTTGAAATCCTTGTAGTTCGGATAGTTTGAATAATACCAAATCTTAGTATTATCACTGTACTCGTAACCTGTTGTAGCATCAGAAACAAGTGTTCCTGCATCACGAGCTGCTGCAGCTTCTTCCTCTGTAAGCTCAGCACCTGTTACAGCATCTTCTGCATCTGCTGCTGCAGCTTCAACCATCTCAACTTTTTCCTGAGCAACGTTCTCTGCTGGAGCTGCTTCTTCCTTTGCAGGAGCTGCTGCCTCTGCTGCCGGAGCTGCTGCTTCTGCTACTGCCGGAGCTGCGCCGCCGCATGCTGCAAGTGAAAGAACCATAACAGCTGCCAATGCGATTGCTAAAATCTTCTTCATGTTATTTCCTCCTAATAAAATTTGTTTTGTTGTTATAAAACAACAAACCCACTATTCAATATTATATTGAAATAGTGGGTTTTTGACTATTGTGAGTTTTTCCTAAACATCAGCAAATTTTAGTGCACTTTGCACAAAAACATTTTGTTTAGTTTAGTTTATTTCACTATAATTTTAGTTTAGTTGTAAAGGTCCGTGAGTTTCTTCAGGTACTCATAGCGAGCCTTGGCATCATCCTCGTTAATCTTGAAGAGCTTAGCTGCTCTCTCAGGATTCTTGAGCGCCAGTGATGCGTAACGAACTTCACCCTTAAGGAATTCCTGATAATCTCCTGTAGGCTCCTTGGAATCAAGAGTGAACTTCTTGCCGTCTTCTGCTGCAGGATTGAATCTGAAGTTATTCCAGTAACCTGTCTCAACTGCAAGCTTCTCCTCTGTCATTGCCTTGCCCATACCCTTCTTGATACCGTGGTTGATACACGGAGCATATGCAAGGATAAGTGAAGGTCCGTTGTAAGCTTCTGCTTCCTTGATAGCCTTAACTGTCTGAGCCATATCAGCACCCATTGCGATCTGTGCTACATATACATAGCCGTAGCTCATTGCGATAGAAGCAAGATCTTTCTTCTTTGTATCTTTACCGCCTGCTGCGAACTGTGCAACAGCACCTGTCTTTGTTGACTTGGATGACTGGCCGCCTGTATTTGAGTAAACCTCTGTGTCGAATACGAGGATATTGATGTCTCTGCCTGATGCAAGAACATGATCAAGTCCGCCGAAGCCGATATCATAAGCCCATCCGTCACCACCGAAGATCCACTGACTCTTCTTAGCTGCGAAGTCTTTATTTGCAAGGATATACTTGCCTTCTTCACACTGGCATCCGCATCCGCTGATGAGTTCGATCATCTTCTCTGCTGCTTCTCCGTTGCACTCTCCACAGTTGAATGTATCGATGTACTTCTGGCATGCTTCCTTAACGTCAGCCTTGTCTGTCTTTGCAACGATTGCTTCTGCATTTGCCTTGATAGCATCACGGATAGCCTGCTGTCCTAAGAACATTCCGTAACCGAACTCTGCGTTATCCTCGAACAGTGAGTTGTTCCATGCAGGACCCTGTCCCTTAGCATTCTTTGTATATGGTGTTGAAGGTGATGAGTTGCCCCAGATAGATGAACATCCTGTAGCATTTGCGATGTACATTCTGTCACCGAAGAGCTGAGTAACGAGCTTAGCATAAGGTGTCTCACCACATCCTGCGCATGCGCCTGAGAACTCAAGTAAAGGCTTCTTGAACTGTGAACCCTTAATCGTAGCTTCCTTGAACTTCTCAACTGCCTCTGCCTTCTCAGGAAGATTAACTGCATAGTCGAAGTACTTCTGAATACCTACATTAGCTTCACAGTTAAGCATCTCAAGTGCCTTCTCACCCTTCATGCCAGGACAAACGTTTGCACATGAACCGCAGCCTGTACAGTCAAGAGCTGATGTCACGATAGCAAACTTATAACCAGGCATAAGCATCATATCCTTCATCGGCATTCCTTCCGGAGCCTTGGCTGCTTCCTCTGCTGTCATAGCAACAGGACGGATAGCTGCATGAGGACATACATATGAACAGAAGTTGCACTGGATACAGTTATCTACATTCCATACCGGAACAGAAACTGCGATACCACGTTTTTCAAATGCTGCCGATCCTGAAGGTGTAGAACCGTCTACATAATCCTTGAATGCTGATACCGGAAGCTTGTTTCCTGTCTGTGAGTTAACTGCTGCCTGAATCGTATTAACGAACTTAGCAACATCTGAGTCGCCGTCAACATGTACTGAATTAAGACCTTCATCTGTACAATTTGCCCAGTCAGCCGGAATCTTAACCTCTACTACACCCTGAGCACCTGCATCGATTGCAGCCCAGTTCTTCTTAACAACGTCTTCACCCTTACGGCCGTATGTCTTCTGAGCAGCTGCCTTCATAAGGTCGATAGCCTTCTCCTCAGGAATGATTCCTGTGAGCTTGAAGAATGCTGACTGGAGGATAGTGTTGATACGTGTCGGGCCCATACCTGTCTCAATACCGATCTTTACACCATCGATGATGTAGAACTTGATATTGTGATCTGCCATGAACTTCTTAACCTGTCCCGGAAGGTGATTGCCCACCTCGTCAGCCGGCCATGCACAGTTGAGAAGGAATGTACCACCATCAACAAGCTCCTGTACCATATTGTATTTACGAACGTATGAAGGATTATGGCATGCTACGAAATCAGCCTTTGTAATAAGGTAAGTTGACTTGATCGGAGTATGACCGAATCTGAGGTGTGACATTGTAACACCGCCTGACTTCTTTGAATCATAATCAAAGTATGCCTGAGCGTACATGTCTGTGTTATCACCGATGATCTTGATAGAGTTCTTGTTGGCACCTACTGTACCGTCTGCGCCAAGACCCCAGAACTTACAGTTAGTTGTTCCTGCCGGAGTTGTAACCAGCGGAGCACCTGTCTTAAGTGAAAGATTTGTTACATCATCTTCGATACCGATAGTAAAGTGTGCCTTCTCTGTGTTCTCAAATACAGCAACGATCTGTGCAGGTGTTGTATCCTTTGAACCAAGTCCGTAGCGTCCTGAGAATACAGGAACATCATTGAACTCTGTACCCTTGAGTGCTGCTACAACATCAAGGTAAAGCGGCTCACCGATTGATCCAGGCTCCTTTGTTCTGTCAAGTACTGAAATTCTCTTAACAGTCTTTGGAAGTGCCTTAATGAATGCATCAACTGCGAAAGGTCTGTAAAGACGAACCTTTACAAGTCCGACCTTCTGACCCTTGGATGCGAGATAATCGATAGTCTCTTCGATAGTATCGTTTACAGAACCCATTGCTACGATAACTGACTCTGCATCAGCTGCACCATAGTAATTGAAGAGCTTATAATCTGTTCCGATCTCAGCATTAATCTTGTCCATATAATCCTGAACGATTGCAGGAAGTGCATCGTAATAAGGATTGCAAGCCTCGCGTGCCTGGAAGAAGATATCCGGGTTCTGAGCTGAACCCTTCTGGTTCGGATGGTTAGGATTCATGCATGATGCCTTGAATGCAGCGATAGCATCCATATCAGCAAATCCCTTAAGTGTCTCATAGTCCCACTCTTCGATCTTCTGAATCTCGTGTGATGTTCTGAAACCGTCGAAGAAGTTAATAAATGGAATTCTTCCCTTGATAGCTGCAAGATGAGCTACAGGAGTAAGGTCCATAACTTCCTGTACTGATGACTCACAAAGCATAGCACATCCTGCCTGACGGCAAGCATATACGTCTGAGTGATCACCGAAAATTGAAAGTGCATGTGATGATACGGCACGGGCTGAAACGTTGAATACGCCCGGAAGCTGCTCACCGGCGATCTTATACAGATTCGGGATCATCAGAAGAAGACCCTGTGAAGCAGTATAAGTTGCTGTGAGAGCACCTGCAGATAACATACCGTGAACTGCACCTGCTGCACCTGCCTCAGACTGCATTTCTGTAATCTGTACAGGGCGTCCGAAAATGTTCTTTCTACCTTCTGTCGCCCACTCATCAACATGCTCCGGCATAACTGATGAAGGAGTGATTGGGTACATTGCTGCTACTTCAGTAAACGCATAGGAAGCATGAGCTGCTGCCTGGTTACCATCCATAGTAGCCATTTTTCTTTTTGCCATAATAAAATCCTCCTACAATTATTAACAAAAATAACACCTTTCATTATAACAAGATTATGCATCTTTGCAAATGAAAAGGTGTTATTTCTTTGTGTTTTTTCTTATGCAGGACCTCCAGGGAGCGAAGGCACTATCGGTATATTCCCCGGAACCGGTGAAAGTCCCATATCTCCGGGCTCCTCCGGTTCAGGCTGTGCTGAACCTCCCGGACCGTCAGCTGATCCTTCCGGCTCGGTCATCACTGCATCTGCCGGACTCTTCGGTTTATCCGATGACACTCCCGGTCCTATCTCTGCAGTATCAGTACTGCTCGTGCTTTCCGGCTGTGTCGGATAATTATACTCTATGACTCCGTCGGCATTGACTTTTGTTTCTACCGGAAGCGGATTTCCGGCTTCATCAGTCGGAGGAATATCAAATGCAGGATCCCAAAGTGCCTGATTTCTGCGGATCTTCGGGGTATGCCCCTTATACCTGCTGACATGGAAAAGTTCATCTGTCACTCTTCCGTCAGGATACTCATGCTTGAGATATGTATTCCATGTACTTCCTTTATCGCCCTTGGCAGCCATAATCTGAACCCCGGCCTCCATAGTAGGATCGTCCTCATAAACCGGTGCAGGCACATCTGTCTCCCCGATTTTCTCGGAATGCATCGATATCTTCTCACCCTCTGCAAGGATTGGGATTCCGATAATCCAGCACTTAACTGTACGATCCTCATAATGTGCCCTTACAACGATAGTAGAACTCGTTGTATTAACAAATCTCATATCCGGTCCCTTCTCTCCGTCGAAGCTGACCGTCGCATCTTCTCCCGGTGTAACATATGTAGGCGCGTATGTATGCGGATGTCTCTCGATGACCTCTATACCTGAGAAGATGACTGCATTATAAAGAGTAGATGCTACCTGGCATACACCGCCGCCGGCTTCATTGACGATCTCTCCGTTATGATAAGCTGCAGCCTCCTTGTATCCAAGCTCTGCCGTACGCATTCCTGTCGTAAAGTTAAATGAAAACTCCTCACCTACCTGAAGGACCTTACCGTCTATAGCCTTGCACGCAAGATCCAGATTATTGTTTCGGTCTGCATTGTTTGTTGAATTAGTCGTATAAGAACCGATTATCTTATACATCGCTTTAGCAGCTTCTGCATTGAATTCCGGTTCAGTTTCATGTGCCGTTACATCTATTTTTTTACCAAATGTCTTTGCCGAGAAGGCTGTCCGAATATCATTACGCAGCTTCTCTTCATCAATCTCCACTCCGTTTTCACTTCCTGAATACTCAAACTCTTCAGTTTCCTTATTAAAGCCTGAGATAGATCCGTTCTTTGCCTCTTTGTTCCAGAGGACTTTCATATTCTCAATCTCAGCAGCCAGCGCATCATCATCTATTTCAAATGTGATCGTATAGCTATCTTCAGGATCACTGCTGGAGTAGATCACATCAAGAGTTTTCTCAATACTTGAATCAAGCAGGTTGGCAATATCATACGAATCAGGCTGGGCACCGGCAAGTCTTGCCTTCATCGCCCAGTCATATTTCTTTTCAATAGCTATCTTAGCCTGAGTCCGTCCGAGGTTGGTTATCCTAACACCATCTACCCTGACATCTTTCTCAAGTGCCTCCTCCGGTACGGTCGTCTCAACCTCTGCTATGGCTTTTTCATCCATCTTATCTTTAATCAGCTTCACACCAAACACAACAAGTGCCGCAACAGCACACACTATAAGCACAGCGATGATGATTTTTGCTGCCGGAATCTGCTGTTTTTTGCGTTTTTTCTTTCTTGATGAAGTTCTTCTATACGATGAAGGTACACCTTCATTGCCAGAGTATGTCATTTGCCGTTATATCTCTCAATCTTCTATATTTTGTGGTAAAAATGTAAAAATTACTGATTTATATACATCATATCATACACATTATAGCAAAACAATATAAAGAAAAAAGAAATGCCTTAAGCATTTCTTAAATCAGAGCTGGGCTAGAAGGATTCGAACCTTCAGAATGACGGAGTCAGAGTCCGTTGCCTTACCATTTGGCGATAGCCCAATTTTAGCGACCTTGCTATATTAGCATAATCGGATAGCAAATGCAAGCGGTTTTTACACAAAATCCTCCATTACCACATTGGCCAAATCCAGACCTTTCTCTGTAAGCCTGACATATGGAGGTACTATCTCGATAAGTCCGTGCCTCACATGTTTATCAAATTCATAATAAAACATGTCCATCATATTCCTGCCGAAATGCTCGACAAACTCCGCAGATGACACACCTTTTGTCATTCGGAGTCCAAGTATCATGAACTCAACGATTTTATCTCTGTCTGTAAGCTCCTGAATATCCTCATAAAGCGGTGTGATGTCCTTGTGCATATCGATGTGCAGATAATTATTCAGATCATTCTCGACATGGAAACGCCTTCCCATAGTATAGCTGGAAGCACCCAGTCCGAGACCCAGGTATTCCGCTCCTGTCCAGTATCCGATATTATGTCTGCACTCACAGCCCTCACGTGCATAGTTGCTTATCTCATATCTTCCGTAACCATATGTACTGAGTATTTTTGCAGTTTCATGATACATTTCTCTGTCAGTATCCTCATCAGGAAGCAGTTTTCTGCCTTCCTTTGAAGAATACAGATCGTGAAATTCCGTTCCCTCCTCGATGATCAGCGAATATGCTGAGATATGCTCGGGTTTAAGCATGGCAGTCCTTTTTACAGTATTTTTCCAGCTCGTGAGCGTCTGACCCGGGATCCCGCTGATCAGATCGACATTGATATTGTTAAAGCCTGCATTTCTTGCTGCCTCATAGCTCTCCAGAAAAGTTTCAAATGTATGTATACGTCCGAGAACCTTAAGTTCTGAATTATTGGAGGACTGAAGTCCTATGCTCAGACGGTTGATTCCCGCGGCGCTGTAATTCATCAGTCTCTCCTGGGACAATGTTCCCGGATTCGCCTCAAGTGATATCTCCGCATTTGCCTCAACCTTCCAGTGAGCATATATAGCGCTCATAATATTGGTAATATGAACAGATTTAAGTATGGAAGGAGTGCCTCCACCAAAGAAAATCGTAGAGACTACATAATCTGTGTAAAAAGTGCTCTGTACCGTGATTTCTTCAATCAGCTGTCTGATATACATATCCTGAATATATTCTTCAGCCGGCATGGAGAGAAAATCACAGTATTTACATTTTCTAACACAAAACGGTATATGAATATAAAGCTCTATACTTTTACTCATTATTCCTCATCCAGCTTTAGTACGCTCATGAAAGCTTTCTGCGGAATCTCCACATTGCCTACCTGACGCATACGTTTCTTACCTTCCTTCTGTTTTTCCAGGAGTTTCTTTTTTCTCGATATATCGCCGCCGTAGCACTTTGCGAGCACATCCTTACGCATAGCCTTTACTGTCTCTCTGGCAACAATCTTACCATTTACCGCTGCCTGAATCGGGATTTCAAACAAATGTCTCGGAATCTCATCCTTGAGTTTCTCACACATCCTCCGTCCCCTTTCATATGCAGAATCAGCCGGTACTATAAATGAGAGTGCATCCACTTCTTCGCGGTTAACCAGGATATCAAGCTTGACAAGCTTTGACACCTCATATCCTTTCAGATCATAATCCAGTGATGCATAACCTCTCGATCTGCTCTTAAGCGCATCGAAGAAATCGTAGATGATTTCATTTAAAGGAAGCTCATACTTCAGAATAGCTCTGTTCATCTCCAGATATTCAGTTCCGAGATAACGTCCTCTTCTCTCCTGACATAGTGTCATGATAGAACCTACATATTCACTCGTGACCATAATCTCAGCATTAACTATCGGTTCCTCCATATGTTCTATCTCACTAGGGTCAGGCATATTGGTAGGATTGGTCAGTTCTATCATCTCACCATCCGTCCTGTATATCTTATATACAACACTCGGTGCAGTGGTGACCAGATCGAGATTGTATTCTCTTTCCAGTCTTTCCTGGATGATCTCAAGGTGTAAAAGTCCCAGAAATCCGCATCTGAAACCGAAACCAAGTGCAATAGATGTTTCCGGTTCATATGACAGACTTGCATCATTCAGCTGCAGTTTCTCCAGCGCATCTCTCAGATCCGGATACTTTCTGCCGTCTGCAGGATACAGTCCGCAATAAACCATCGGTGTCACTTTCTTATAGCCCGGCAGAACCTCTGCACACGGTCTTTCCGTTTCTGTCACAGTATCGCCGACCATGGTCTCGCGCACATCTTTAATGCTTGCTGTGATATAGCCTACCATTCCTGCTGTAAGTTCATCACATGGAACGAAGCGTCCTGCGCCGAAATATCCCACTTCAACTATTTCCTCGTCGGCGCCGGTTGCACTCATATGTATCTTCATCCCTTTTTTGACCTTGCCGTCAAATATTCTTACAAATACTATTACTCCCCTGTAGGAATCATAGAGAGAATCGAAAATGAGTGCTTTAAGCGGAGCATCATCATCTCCGGTCGGTGCAGGAAGTCTGTGAACCAATCCCTCAAGCACCTCGTCTATTCCTATTCCATTCTTGGCAGAAATACGCGGAGCGTCCATCGCCTCTATACCGATGACATCCTCGATTTCCTTAGCAACATCATCCGGACGCGCACTTGGAAGATCAATCTTATTAATAACTGTCAGTATTTCCAGATCATGATCAAGTGCCAGATATACATTAGCCAGTGTCTGAGCCTCTATACCCTGTGCCGCGTCAACTACAAGTATCGCCCCATCACATGCTGCGAGTGAACGGCTTACCTCGTAGTTAAAATCCACATGCCCCGGGGTGTCAATAAGATTAAAGATGTACTCATTGCCATCCTTTGCCTTATAGACAGTGCGAACTGCCTGGCTCTTGATAGTGATTCCTCTTTCACGCTCAAGATCCATATTATCAAGAACCTGATTCTGCATCTCACGGCTGGTCAAAAGTCCTGTCTGCTCGATGATTCGATCAGCCAGAGTGGATTTTCCGTGGTCAATATGCGCAATTATGCAAAAATTTCTTATCTTACTCTTATCCATAATAATATTGTGTTCCTTGATACACATGATTACGAATCGTTCCGTGCTCAGCACTTTCACAACCCTGGTAATCATAGCAAAAAAGATAATTCTTGACAATCTTATCCTAATAGAATAGAATGAATAGGCGCGTTTAGGCGTTTGTTTCAGATGAATCAGGAGGTACAATACATTGGCTAACATTAAATCTGCTAAGAAGAGAGTTCTTGTCGCTCAGGTTAACGAAGCTAAGAATAAATCTGTTAAGTCCACAGTTAAGACTGCAGTCAAAAAAGTTGACTCTGCAGTAGCTGCAGGCGATAAGGCTTTAGCTCAGGCAAATTTACGTGAGGCAGAAAGGGAGCTTAAGAAGGCTTCTACTAAGGGTGTTATCCCGAAGCAGACATCTTCAAGAAAAGTTTCCAGACTTGCTAAGTCTGTAAATGCTATGGCGTAACTTCTTTCATATAATCGAATAAAAAACCGGATCCATATCGGATTCGGTTTTTTATTTATTCCTCATAAAGCCGCGTATAAATCTCTTCTGCAATCATTGCTGCATATGCTTTATCTGTGATGTCATTTTCAATCGTAAGCTTATCCTGAATATAATTCATCTTCTCTATTGCAAGTTCTTCAGGCATGAGAGACGGTTTATATACTGCATCGTCGACTTCCTCTTTGCTGTGTTCTGCTATGAAATCCTCTATCAGGTGCTTTTCATTATTTTCCTCTTCAGCGATTGTCTCTTTATATTCTTGAGCCTTTTTGCGTGAAATCACTGCACCGGCAAGACATACAAAAGCAAATACTGTCAATGCAATCTTCATAATCATTCCGAGATCCGGGATGACTCCAGTCCACATGAGCACAGCCGCTATTGCGATTAGTATTCCTACAACCAGCAGTGCAACTGCTGATGATTGGTTATCTGTATATTTATCCTTCTTATTAACATAAACAGCCGGTTCCTGCATCATCTCACGAAGAACAGCCTGTCTCTCCAGCAGCTGCTGTCTGTCCTCATCAGAAAGTTCTTCCCATGCTGTCTTGGCTTCCTCTATCTGCCTTTCCTTCTCCTCGAGTTCTTTTTCCTCCTTGAGAGCTTTTTCTTCAGCATCAGACTTCTGTTCAGCAATCCATGCTTCCTTATCAACCAACGGCGCACCACAGTCTGAACAAGCTGTTACACCATCTACAAAATCCATATCACAATGCGGACAATACATTTGAAAAATCTCCTTTGATATTGATAAATAAATTGTAAAGCAAGACGGTAGCATTTTCAATTCTTTTACAGTACAATATAGATATGAAAAGGCCCTGGTTTGTGATAGCCGCGTGGGTAGCGTTTGGAGAGGCGATTGCTTACGTGTCCGGAGCTTACTGGCCGATAGCTGCAGCAGTATGTGCCGCTGCCGCAATCGGAGTTATATTATTGTGTCATCATAGAGAGATAGATAAAGAGCGAGCCATCATCGTGATGTGCATCGCTTTTTTGTTTGGTATGATCCGTCTTGGAATAGCTGATCTCCATTATTCCGGACAGTCAGAGCTTTCGCTGATAGCCGACGGAACCGATACACATCAATATACTGCGTGTATATCCGGTATTGAAATAAAGCCTGAACGCACAGTACTGCGCTGTGATGAACTTTTAGTTTACTGTGACAGTATAGATGAAGAATATATCAAAATAGGCAACACGGTGTGCATCACCGGTCAATTCAACAGTATGGATACTCCCCGCAATCCCGGAGAATTCAATTACAAATTATACTACCTTTCTCAGGGTATTACATACAGATGCTTTGCTGATTCGGTAGAAGTGACAGATGCTCATGTCTGCTTCTTCCCGCAGCTGCTTCATGAAGTTAGACAGGATATACTCACACATATCAGCAGTATATATGACGAAGCTGATGCCGGTATACTTCGTGCTGCTCTGTTGGGAGACAAAAGTACAATGGATGATGATTTATATCAGCTATACCAGAAAAACGGAATCGCCCATCTGCTTGCTATATCAGGTCTGCACATAGGAATACTTGGAATGGGATTGTACAAGCTGCTTCGTGAAAAGCTTCATCTCTCATTCCTTCTGTGTGCCATCATCTCTTCATCTGTCATCTCTATATACTGCATACTGACCGGAAGCGGAGTAAGCACCGTCAGGGCTGTGATCATGCTCATCATTGTTTTTGCTGCGGGAGTACCGGGGCGAAAAAGTGATCTGCTCAATACCTCCGGGCTGGCTGCAGTCTGTATTCTGGCGATTCAGCCGTATGAATTGTTCAGCTGCGGATTTCTGCTTTCATTTTCTGCAGTAATCGCCATAGGCGGTCCGGCCACTATGCTGCAAAAGGAACTCAGAACCGAAAGCAACCTGCTCCAGGCATTAATAGTCAGTACCTGTGTGCAGCTGGTCGCACTTCCCATCACCGCATATTTCTTTTTTACCATACCGCTTTACGGATTCCTGCTCAATCTTATCGTCATACCACTGATGACTTATGTGGTCTGGTCCGGCATACTTGCAACACTGCTAAGTTATATATCATATACTGCAGCACTGCTTGCGGCAGGAAGCGGACATTTCATACTGAGTCTGTATACCATTATTGGAAAACTGGCGGACAAACTACCATTTTCATCGATCATAATCGGGAGGCCCAAGCTATGGCAAATTATCGTATATTACTTCTGCTTCTGTGTGTTGTTATTCTTATCCCCTTCAAAAATAATCATGAAACTCAAATCACTTTTATCGATGTCGGGCAGGGAGACGGAATCTACCTGAACTGCAAAGAAGACATACTCATCGACTGCGGAAGTTCATCATCAAAGCATATAGGTGAAAACACACTGGAGCCCTTTCTTCTCAGTAATGCGGTAGACTCTCTTGAAAAGGTATTCATCACTCATGCTGATTCCGATCATACCACCGGTATATTATATCTTGCAGAAAGCGGGCGCATCCGTATAAACTCACTATATCTGCCCTTTTGTGCTGAAGACAATAAAAAGTATGATTCCCTGCGCGGCATCTGCAGCGATGTTCATTATCTGAAAGCCGGGGATGTCATCCCTCTTGAAACCGGAAGTCTGACCGTTCTGTCACCGGACCCACGGACAGTCTCTGCCGAATCAGATACCAATAAACACAGTCTCGTGCTTCTATACACATATGACAGCTTTTCTGCGCTCCTCATGGGTGATGCGGATAAGGAAAATGAAGCCGGAATCGACCTTCCGTCCCATATCACTGTCATCAAGGCAGGGCATCATGGCAGCAGCACATCAACCGGCAAAGATCTTCTTGAAGCCGTCACTCCCGGGATTGCGGTGCTTTCCTACGGTGCCGGCAACCGTTACGGACATCCTCATCAGGAAACACTGGATATTCTGGCAGAACACCATATACCCCACCTTGACACAGCAGAAAGCGGGGCAATCACATTTTACACAAACGGTCATTATGTAAA
Source organism: Lachnospiraceae bacterium (assembly GCA_045616865.1). Taxonomy (GTDB): domain Bacteria; phylum Bacillota; class Clostridia; order Lachnospirales; family Lachnospiraceae; genus Darwinimomas. Next base: position 17,846 of record JAZLHO010000065.1, read on the forward strand.
AATAAAAGAGTTTTTGAATAAATAATGTGCTATACTTGTTACTGGTTATTCGGAGGCTCATAATGAACTCAAAACAATATGAAATAGACATGACGCATGGGCCGATATTTGGCAAGCTGATTCAATTCGCATTACCACTCATGCTTTCAAGCATCCTGCAGCTTTTATTCAATGCTGTAGATGTTGTCGTTGTAGGAAGATTTGTAGGCAGTCAGGCATTGGCCGCAGTCAGTTCAAACACTGCGCTTATCAATATATTTACTACACTCTTTATCGGCATCTCTTTAGGTGTCAATGTAATCGTCGCACAATTCTTTGCGGTAAACGATAGTAAAAACGTTTCCGAGACTGTGCACACGGCTATACTGACCGCACTGATAGTCGGTGTGATCATTGGTCTGCTCGGTATCACTCTCGGGCGCAGTCTGCTTGGTCTCATGGGTGTTCCATCGGATGTTATAGAATTATCTTCACTCTATCTCAGAATATACTTCCTCGGTATGCCGTTCTTTATGCTTTATAATTTCGGAGCAGCTATACTGAAAGCAATAGGAGATACCCGCAGACCGCTGATTTATCTGCTTATCGCCGGAGTCATCAATGCACTATTTAATGTATACCTTGTAGTCGAATGGAATCTCGGTGTCGCAGGAGTCGCCATATCTACCATCACATCTCAGTTTATTTCCTGCATACTGGTACTCGCTACACTGCTTCGTTCAAATACATCATACAGGCTGTACCCTAAGAAGCTTCATATAAACCTTAAGGTTCTGAAAAAGATACTTTCAGTCGGTGTTCCGGCAGGACTTCAGTCAATGGTAGTCAATATTGCCAATGCTACCATACAGACCAATGTAAATTCCTTCGGTTCTCTGGCCATGGCAGGATACGGCACATACATGAATATAAACGGTTTTATCTATGTCACCGTTAACTCCATCACTCAGACTGCTATAACCTTTGTAGGCCAGAACTATGGAGTCAAAGATCTGAAACGTATCGACAGGATCAGCTGGCAGTGCGTCCTTCTGAGTTTCCTGGGCGGAACACTGGTAGGCACAATCATCTTTTTATTCGGACAACAGATATGCGGAATATACTCAACTGATCATGAAGTGATCGATGTCGCACTCAGGCTTATGCCATATATGGCTATCCCCTATGGACTGTGCGGTATCATGGATACGCTGCCCGGCTGTATGCGCGGTATGGGATATTCCACAATCCCTATGCTTATTCATCTCTTCGGAGTAGTAGTATTCAGATATATCTGGATGGCAACAGCCTTCAGTTCATATAATACGCTCGAGGTGCTTATATTATCATTCCCGATTTCATGGGTCATAACCTCTCTGCTTCAGTTCATCGCGCTTATGGTTGTACGAAATAACATCAGAAAAAATATCGAAGTTGAAACAGCTTAATCAGGACATCAGAAATAACGATTTCAAAAAGGTCTATCTGCTCACAGGAGATGAGACCTTTCTTCTTCGCAGCTACAAAAAGCGCCTTAAATCAGCTATCATAGGTGACGACGATATAAATTATTCATACTATGAGGGAAAAGACACGGATGTCAATTCAATAATAGATACTGCCCAGACGCTTCCCTTCTTTGCTGAAAGAAAGCTCATAATTGTGGAAAATTCAGGATGGTGCAAATCCGGCGGAGCCGAGATGGCGGAATATCTTTCTCAGCCCTGCGATTCTACATACTTCCTGTTTGTAGAGACCGAAGTCGATAAGCGAAACAGGCTTTATAAAAAAATCTCCGAGACAGGATATATATGCGAGTTAAATCATCCCAAAGCCGATGAGATGGTCAACTGGGCTGCCGGTATGCTCATGCAGGCAGGTAAGAAAATCACAAGATCCGATATCGAAATGTTTCTGGAAGCAACCGGTAACGATATGGAGCTCGTCAGAAATGAGCTGGATAAACTGATTGCATATTCAGGAGATAAAGACCACATATCCCGTGAGGATATTGAAGCTGTCACAACAGTAACACTGACAAATAAGGTGTATGACATGTGCCGTGCAATCACTCAGAAAAAGCATGCAGAGGCACTTCGCTTGTATGAAGACCTTCTGGCATTACGCGAATCTCCGATGAGTATCATGTATAAGATTTCCCGTCAGTTCAAGCAGCTGCTTGATGTCAAGGATCTCATAGATGCAGGCTATCGTCAGGATTCTGTCATGTCCAGGCTGCATATACCGTCTTTTGTAGCTTCAAAGCTTATTCAGCAGGCCCGCGGTTATGACCGCAATGCACTCATGAGTTATATAGACCGCTGTCTCGAGCTGGAGGAGGCTTTCAAGACCGGTGATATGCCGGAAAGACTTGCTGTAGAACTGCTGATATGCGGGTAAAATAATTAATTAACGCATAGCATATTAAACATAAAAATCCCTCCGAAGAGGGATTTTATGTTTAATATGTTATATTTAATTACCAATTACTTAACCAGCAAGCTCTTTCCTGTCATTTCCTTCGGCTGCTCAAGTCCCAAAAGCTCGAGTAAAGTCGGAGCTATATCGCAAAGCTTACCGCCTTCCGCAAGCTTAAGACCCGGATCTGCATTTACCAGAACGAAAGGAACAGGGTTTGTCGTATGAGCTGTATGCGGAAGTCCTGTCGTGTAGTCTACCATCTGATCTGAATTACCGTGATCGGCACAGATGAACATAACTCCGTCTACTTCCTTAAGTGCTTCATAAGCTTCACCGACACAGCTGTCAACTGCTTCAACCGCTGCTATGGCGGCAGCTTCTACTCCGGTATGGCCTACCATATCTGAGTTTGCGAAATTGCAGATGATGAGATCATACTTTCCGCTCTTTATAGCATCAACCAGTTTCTCTTTAACCTTGTATGCACTCATCTCGGGCTTGAGATCATAGGTTGCAACCTCCTTAGGTGAATCAACCAGTACCCAATCCTCACCTTCTGATTTCTCCTCTACACCTCCGTTGAAAAAGAATGTAACATGTGCATACTTCTCTGTCTCAGCTGTATGGATCTGCTTAAGTCCTTTGCCTGCTACATACTCATGAAGGGTATTCTCAAGTCTTTCCTTCTTAAATGCTACCAGCTTATTCCCGATAGTTTCATCATAATCTGTGAAGCATACATAAGTTGTCTTGATTCTTGCGCCCCGATCGAATCCGTCAAATTCATCATCACAGAAGCAGCGTGTAATCTCTCTTGCACGATCCGGTCTGAAGTTGAAGAAGATGACTGAATCATTATCCTTTATCGTGGCAACAGGCTTTCCATCCTTTGCAACTACGAACGGAACTACGAATTCATCATTTACTCCCTCATCGTATGAAGCCTGAATTCCGCAAAGCGGACAAGGATACTGTTTGCCGGTGGCCTTTGTCAGGTTATCATATGCCATCTGAACTCTGTCCCATCTCTTGTCACGATCCATAGCATAATAACGTCCTGACACCGATGCGACCTCTCCCACACCGATCTTCTCCATCTCGTCAAGAAGTTCCTTTACGAATCCCTTGGCTGATGTCGGAGGAGTATCTCTTCCGTCGAGGAAGCAGTGAACATATACCTTCTTAAGTCCGTTTCTCTTTGCGAGCTCCAGCAGACCATACAGATGGTTCTGATGTGAATGAACTCCGCCGGGTCCTACAAGTCCATAGAAATGCATATCGCTGTCATGTTTTTTACAGTTCTCAACTGCTGCAAGAAGAGCCTCATTCTCAAAGAAATCTCCGTCTTCGATAGCCTTTGTGATTCTTGTAAGCTCCTGGTAGACTACTCTTCCTGCACCGATATTAAGGTGACCTACTTCTGAGTTTCCCATCTGACCGTCAGGAAGGCCTACATCAAGTCCACTGGCTCCACCCTTGACCCATGGGTACTCCTTCATGAGCATATCCATAACAGGGGTTTTGGCCTCATAGATAGCATTGTGCTCATGGTTTTCATTTATGCCGTATCCGTCGAGGATACATAATACTACAGGTTTCTTAACCATTTATTTCTCCTAAATATACTAATGCCGACGTCACATCCTGCCACTCTTCTCAAAAACGATTCGCTCCCTGCGGAATGCTGTTATAGAAAAAGGACGGGAAAATGCATCCCTTATTCCGCTGCTCTCCGCAATTGTTTTTCGAAGGGTGCAGTATGCTCCGCCGGCTTAATTTATAAATATTAATAGTTTACAATCTTGCCGAAGTCAGCCTTGAGTGATGCTCCACCTACGAGACCGCCGTCGATGTCAGCCTGAGCGAAAAGTTCTGATGCGTTGCCGCCGTTTACTGAACCGCCGTACTGAATACGGATAGCAGCTGCTGTAGCATCATCATAAATTTCTGCGATACACTCACGGATGCCCTTGCAAACCTCTTCAGCCTGCTCTGTTGTAGCTGTCTTGCCTGTGCCGATAGCCCAGATAGGCTCATAAGCTATAACAGCCTTCTTTGCCTGATCAGCTGTAACATTCAGGAAACCAACCTTAACCTGCTGACGGATCCAGTCCATAGTAATGCCCTGTTCTCTCTGTTCAAGAGTCTCGCCGCAGCACATGATAGGTGTAAGTCCGTTTTCAAAGGCCTTAAGGACCTTCTTATTGATTTCTTCTGATGTCTCGTGATTATACTCACGACGCTCTGAATGACCAAGGATGACATATTTTACACCAGCGTCAACAAGCATTGCTGCTGAGATCTGCCCTGTGAAAGCTCCTTTATCTTCAAAGCTCATATCCTCTGCGCCAACCTGAACATTAGTACCCTTTACTGCCTCAACTACAGGAATGATATCGATAGCCGGTACGCAGAATACTACATCAACATCATCATTTTTAACTAACGGGATAAGCTCCTTGCAAAGTTCTACAGCCTCGCTCGGAGTCTTGTTCATCTTCCAGTTACCTGCGATAATTTTTCTTCTTGCCATTTTTTATGTTTGTCCTCTCTTTCTTTCACGACTTCAACTAAACTCAAACTTCGCTCATAAACGCTCGCTCGTTTTCGTTAAGTTTTCGCTGTGTAAGTTCGAGCTAACCTCATCCTTCGCTTTAAGCTCGGATTCGGTAAGGTCTCACTTATCGTCAGCTGCAACTACGCCCGGAAGTGCCTTGCCCTCGAGGAATTCAAGAGAAGCACCGCCACCTGTTGAAATATGGCTCATAGATGCTGCAAATCCAAGCTGATTAACAGCTGCTGCAGAATCACCGCCACCAATGATAGTTGTTGCATCTGTATCTGCAAGTGCCTTGGCAACTGCTATAGTTCCTGCTGCAAGTGTAGGATTCTCAAATACGCCCATAGGTCCGTTCCATACAACTGTCTTAGCTGACTTAACCGCATCTGCAAAAAGTTCACGTGTCTTAGGTCCTATATCAAGTCCCATCTTATCTGCCGGGATAGAATCTGACGGAACAATTTCTACATCAATAGGTCCATCGATAGGATCAGGGAACTGAGCTGCGATAACTGTATCTACCGGAAGAAGCATCTTCTTACCAAGCTTCTCTGCCTTGTCCATCATATCCTTGCAGTATGAAACCTTTTCATCATCTACAAGTGATGTTCCTACTGTATATCCCTTTGCCTTAAGGAATGTGTATGCCATTCCTCCACCGATGATAAGTGTATCGCACTTTTCAAGGAGATTTGATATTACGTTGAGCTTATCAGCAACCTTTGCGCCACCGAGGATAGCTACGAATGGGCGAACCGGATTCTCAACTGCATTTCCGAGGAAATCGATTTCCTTCTGCATAAGGTAACCAACTGCATTAACTCCGCCCTTAGCCTTGATGTACTTTGTAACAACTGCTACAGAAGCATGAGCTCTGTGTGCTGAACCAAAAGCATCACATACATAATAATCTGCAAGCTCTGCAAGCTCTTTTGCAAATTCCTCACCTGCATCCTCTGGCTTGGTCTCTTCTTTGCCGCGGAAACGTGTGTTCTGAAGGAGGACTACATCTCCGTCTTTCATATCTGCAACTGCCTTTGTTGCTGCTTCGCCTGTTACATTATAATCAGCCACAAATACAACTTCCTTACCGAGCTTTTCTGAAAGTCTCTTTGCTACAGGAGCAAGTGATTCTCCCTCGTTCGGGCCGTTCTTAACCTTACCAAGATGTGAACAGAGGATAACCTTAGCACCGTCTCCGATGAGCTTCTTGATTGTAGGAAGTGCTGCAACGATTCTTGTCTCATCTGTGATTTCACCATTCTTAAGAGGAACGTTGAAATCGCAGCGAACCAGAACTCTCTTGCCGTTAATATTCATTAAATCATCAACAGTTTTCTTATTTAACATAATTATTCTCCTTTTCAAGTACAGGCCTGGCCGAGCGGCCAAGCCTGTGTGTATATTATGCTGCGTAACGTGTGCTCACGCACACCCTGCACCTCGCGTCGCAGACGCTCGGTCGCAGCCGTTCGTCAAGTGCTCATCTCGCTATGCAAGCATGCTCGCTGAGCGTTTGACTCACTTGAGTTCCGCAAAATACTTGATTGTTCTTACCATCTGTGATGTGTAAGAGTTCTCATTGTCATACCATGAAACAACCTGTACCTGATATGTATCCTCATCGATCTTAGCAACCATTGTCTGTGTTGCATCGAAGAGTGAACCAAATCTCATGCCGATAACGTCTGAAGAAACGAGCTGCTCCTCTGTGTAACCGAATGACTCAGTCTGTGCAGCCTTCATTGCAGCGTTGATACCCTCTTTTGTGATGTCTTTGCCCTTAACTACAGCAACAAGGATAGTTGTTGAACCTGTAAATGTAGGAACACGCTGTGCTGAACCGATGAGCTTTCCGTTAAGCTCAGCTATTACAAGACCGATAGCCTTAGCTGCGCCTGTTGAGTTAGGAACGATGTTAGCTGCGCCTGCACGTGCTCTACGAAGGTCACCCTTTCTCTGTGGTCCGTCAAGAATCATCTGATCGCCTGTATAAGCATGGATAGTGCTCATGATACCGCTCTGGATCGGAGCATACTTGTTAAGAGCATCTGCCATAGGAGCAAGGCAGTTTGTTGTACATGAAGCTGCTGAGATAACCTGATCAGCAGGTGTAAGTGTCTTATGGTTTGTATTGAATACGATTGTAGGAAGGTCATTTCCTGCCGGTGCAGAAATAACAACTTTCTTAGCGCCTGCATTTACATGAGCCATAGCCTTCTCTTTTGATGTGTAAAAACCTGTACACTCGAGAACTACATCAACACCGATTTCACCCCATGGAAGGTTGTTAGCGTCTGCTTCCTTGTAGATAGTAATCTTCTTGCCGTCAACAACGATGTTGTCTTCGCCTGCTTCTACAGTGTGCTTTCCTTCACCGATTCTTCCCATGAATCCACCCTGTGCTGTATCATACTTAAGAAGATGTGCAAGCATCTCAGGCTTTGTAAGATCGTTGATTGCTACTACCTCGTAACCATCTGCCTCAAACATCTGTCTGAAAGCAAGACGTCCGATACGACCAAATCCGTTAATCGCTACTTTTACTGCCATTTTAAAATCCTCCTGAAAATATATATATATTTCAATTATTTATACACAACGCATCAATTATACGAGATTTATATCAAACTTTCAAGGTCGAAACGTCAAAAACTAACATTTTTCTGTTTGAATTTTCCGATTACTCATTGTATCGGCTCTGGCTATCTCAACCCGGAATACGGCTTTATCATTATTTAGAACTGCCTTTAGCTATCCCACGTCCGTAATAGAACATGTACTGCTGCATAACTCCCGCAAATCCTTCATATTTCTCCACAGGAAAAGCCCCTCTATAATATTCATCTTCGATCCTTTTTATCCATACATCTACAGGAAATGCCGCTATCCTGTGATATCCAAAAAGCATCACACAGCTAGCCACCTTTATTCCGACTCCCTTTATAGACATAAGAACTGCCCTGAGATCAGCATCATCCAGCTTCTTCCAGGCTCCCAAATCATATTCTCCTGAGCTGACTCTGGCAGCACATTCATGTATGTATGGAGCACGGTAACCGAGCGAACAAGCCTCAATCCCCTTCATATCTGCTTTTGCCAGCCTGTCCGGGGTGGGAAATGCATAATAGCCCTCCATCTTTTCTCCATATCGTTCACACAGTTTTTCGATGGATGTCTTTATAGCGGGGATGCTCTTTCTCTGTGAAATGATAAAACTTATAAGCATCTCCCACGGATCCTGATTCAATATCCTGATACCGTTTGCATAGCTTACTGCCGCACTTAGAAATCTATCAGATTCCGGAACTACCCTGATGAATTTCCCGTAATCTGTATCCATATCAAAATAATGCCACCAGAAATTATCTGACAGATCCGGGTCCTCCTTCTCACATAAAACGAGGCGCCTGTCTCCGGCGATAAGCTCATAATGGCATTCATCTATCCTGTTGAATCTGAAAATCTGTCCGCTGTCAGCGATCTGCTGAATATTAAAATTCCTGATCATGGAAGGTCCTTACTATTATTCCTGTGTCATTCTGTTCTGCAATTCCCTGCAATGCTGTTTTCATCTCTTCTCTCAGACTATCGTCATCCAGCAGCTTTCTGCATGCTTCGGCTACCTCCTTCGGGCCTTCAGCATTTACAGCCCCGCCTTTGCTTACAAAATAATCCCTATTGCCGTTTTCGCAGCCGCCTATACAGTTGATAAGTACCATTGGCAGCCCCTTGGTCGCTGCCTCTGTCGTACTGATACCGCCCGGTTTTGAAACAAGAATATCCGCGCTGTCCATCCAGACAGATATTCCTTTTATAAATCTGGTGATTCGCACGTTATTCATTTTTCCGTATGCAAGCTTAAGCTCCATATATACCTGCTTATTTGAGCCGCAGATAACCGTGATATATACCTGATTACCGAAGGTCTTGATAAGATAATGTGTTATACCCGTCATAGGACCACCACCCATGCTTCCAAGCATAACTATCACATGCTTTCTGTCTTTCAGGATATTGAGTCTTTGTTTTGCTTCTTCCTTTGATATCTTTTCGTATATCTCTTTCTTTACAGGGATACCTGAAACTATCACTTTTTCTCTCGGAATTCCAAAAGCTATACCAGCCTCAGCAATTTCCGCCGTGGGAACAAAATGATAATCGACATCCATGTATTCACATCCAAGTGACGGCATATAATCAGTTTCAACAATACCTGTCCTGACAGCGATGTTATTTTTCTTCACTGTCTCACTGACCAGCCATCCTGCAAAAATATGCGTACATACTACCACATCAAATCGATTCTGAAGCAGATAGATCGCGAGCTTATTGCAGCCGAGTATCATTAGCTTATACATCGGATTGTTTTCATTTATTGATGCCCTGTTTCCAATGCATATCTTCCACCCAAGACTGTTTATCGGCTTGAGATATTTGTATAAAGCATTATGTCCTGTAGAAACAAGCCTTGAAACAGAAGGCGAAACAAAGCTCAGACAGTCTTCGATCACGCATTCGTCACCGATTTCCTCAAACCTTCCTTTCAGGGCCATAGCAACAGAATTATGACCCCCGCCCGTATTAGCGCTTAAAATCAGAACTTTCACACATTCTCCTTATTCTCATATATCTGAATCTGTTATATCTTTGAATTAATGCAAACGGAATATTTCCGAATATTACTGTGAACATGAAAAGTACGATCCCAAATACTCCTTCCATGATAAAAAGAACCGGAATAGACAAAAAGCACAGGATGATATGCATCTTTTCTGCCACACATGTCTCTTGTATCATACTGTCAAGCTGATCCAATGTCGGCTTGACCAGGGTCTTTTTCGGAACAACATTCGGCACCCATTTACTCACATCCGGCACCCTGTCCTTCCATCTCCGGATTCTCAGGTATTTGTCATATATCATTCCTTCCTTTTCCCATTTGTAACCTCTAAATGGAAATGCTTCCGGATTCCATCTCCTGTGTGCCAGAATGCGCCCAAACGGAAATGAAACAATACCCAGAATACCCAGATAAACCAGACTATAAAATAATCTTTTCATTTTTTACGGTTTCTCCATTTCATAAATGCCCACGGGTAAATCGCTATAGCAGCCAGACATGCTATAAACATTCCGAATATTTTCTGCAAAGATGGACTGCATCCTCCGAAAATGATTTTGCGGAGACTGAATACCCCCAGGAATACTGCCGAACCCAATATAGTCCTTATGACCTTCTGAACCACTGTTCCCTCAGTAGTGAATCTGATAAGCTTATCCTCTATCAGATTTCCGAAAGCCCACCCAAGGATCATACCTATCCCCAGATAAGTATCCTGCTTCATATCATCCGGATCTACTATCAGATTTCCAAGTGCATCATAATCCATAGGATACTGTTTTGTTTCTATATATAATACAGATAAGACTGATACAACTATTGCAATAATCAGCATCATCAGACTCTTGTCCCTGCATCCGTCAAGTTTTCTGTCGATCCACATAAACACGAACATCGATACGATTCCAATCAGCAGACCCGCAATAACATCAGCCTGAGAATGACATCCCAGCCACAATCTCGAAAACATCACTAAAAGGACAAGGAAAATGCTTATGACTTTCCAGATCACCTTTCTGGTATGAACGGCAAGATTCCCTGAACCTATTGCAGTTACAGTGGTATGCGCACTTGGAAAAGAATAACCGGTAGCCGTACCTGCCGCATCTTCAAAAACATGCAGCCTCGGATCCTGAACCCACGGTCTGTATATGCATGCTGTAAGCTTTATGATTCCGTTAAGCCAGAAGCTATATGTGATTTCAGAAGCAATCTTTTTACCCAGCTCCTTATCCACGCACCAGTATATAGCCAGCATAGCTACCGGAATGATATATATGGTCATATCAGAAATGAGCATAAAAAACCTGGTAAGCATAGGGCTTACACTTTCTCTCATATTCTGAAATGTATACAGGAGATCCAATACTATTACTTTCTGTCAAAAAACGGATTTTTACCGCTTACACTGATCGGGATACCCATCCAGATGACATCATCTTCTCCGGATATATCCATCTGTCCGAAGATACGTCCTATTGAATACATAACCCTGTTATCGCATCTCATATCAGCCGCAACCGATACTGCAGATCCTACTGCTATACCAAGATCCGTTGTCGCAAAAATGCATGCCCCCTTTTCCGATACACATTCCTCACAGGTCGCATGTCCGCAATATCCGCAGTTGAGTCCGTAGGTTTCTTTTCTGACGCCTATCATTACCACTGCTTTAGCATGGAGCACATTCCCGGCGTCTCTTGTGATCGAAGGTTTATCTCCCGCAAGCTCAACCATCTTTTCACTCAACTTTCTGATATCCTCATCAGTCAGAATCATGGTCAGAATATTATCTATTCCACGTGTCTTTGGTGCAGTACGTGCTGCCGCACACATCATATGAGCCGTATTAAGTGCCGCTGCCGTCTCAGCAAGTTCAGATCTGATAATCATAATCCGTTCCTCCGTATTTGTTCTTTACTTTTCAAGAGCAGATATTTGTCACAGTGCAGCTGCTATCTTTGCTGCAAGAACTGCTCCATCCCTGACCTCACCCGGTGTCCATGGTTTCATGACATTATCACCGTTAAATCTGGGAATTACATGAACATGACAATGGAACACTGTCTGTCCTGCAGCTTCATTGGTATTTACCAGAACATTAAATCCGTCTGCCCCGAGCGCTTTCATCTGAGCCGCCCCTGTTCTTGCTGCCGTAGTCATCAGCTTGCCGGCAAGTCCTTCCGGAACCTCAGTGATATTCTTATAATGCTCCTTCGGAAGTACCAAAGCGTGTCCCTCTGCCGCTGGGCCTGCATCCAGTATCACTGTCACATCTTCATCTTCATAAACAACAGATGTCGGAATATCGCCATTTGCAAGTAAACAAAAAATACAATCCTTATCCTTCATTTTCATATCTCCGCTAAATAATATATTTACAACTAATTATAACCCAAATTCTGTAAAAAAGGCGATGGTTTTTGCTTTTACTATATAACTCCACGGATCTAATATCCTTGCACACCGGCATACATGATGATAAACTGTATAGGATTACTTTGGAGGAAAAAATGACGATAGGCGATTATTTCAAACACTATATCAACCTTCCGGAAGCAGCCATATTTCTCGGATTTGCCTTCGGGCTAATAATTACAGTCAATCTTATCATATTTTTCTGTGCCCACGCCGGGGTAGGAAAATATGCAGCAGAACAGGTCCATGGTATAAAAAACTATGAAAATCAGTATCTGTATGAGAAAAGAAACTATGTATACCACAGATTTCAGAATCTGATACAGAAATTCTATGAACTGATATTCTCCGGCAACTGTATTCTCTTTTTCATGACAGTATATTATCTGATCAACCGGTTCTATACAGTTGAACCCTACAAAACCTGGTTCAATCAGTACTCCAGCTTCATTCTGCTTCTGCTTATCATTTTATCCTGTATACTGAATACATTTCTTGATAAATGTCTGATACATCTTGATCATGTAAACGATACAGAGCGTTCCTCGGTCAGGATACTCGGAATGCTCTATATGATGATAATATTTGCATATATCAAATACATATATAAAAATGATAATTATGATATGTATATCGTATATTTCCTTGGTCTTATCATCGGACGCTTCGTATATTTCGATGCATCATTCAAGGATTTTGTAATCAATGTCGGCAGTGCTCTGGCCAGGTTCCCTCTTATGCTGCTTGCACTGGCATGCACCGGAGGCATGGCCTATTGGGGTTTTTCAAGTAAATTTCTGATTAAACACATAGGAGTCGTCACTAATGTATTCATCGCACATATTTTTCTGTGCATAGCAATATTTGTCATCTTTCACCTGCATCCCGAAAGATTGTTTAAGCCAAAGACAGTAGCTGAAGATGATGAAACCGACGAAGCTTATCAATGATAAAAGCCGGAATCCGAGTCAGGATTCCGGCTTTTATATTATCGTGCGAGCAATTCCTCAAAGTCCGCTTTTGCGCGATATCCTTTCAGAATTTCCTTTACCTGTCCTTTTTCAAACACTATGACTGTCGGAATGCTTGAGATATCAAAAGCTCCTGCAAGCTCCGGCTGCTCGTCTACATTTACCTTTCCGACCTTTACCTTTCCCGCATACTCCTCTGCTATCTCATCTATGATTGGAGCAAGCATTTTGCACGGACCGCACCATGTCGCCCAGAAATCAACCAGCACAGGCTTATCTGATTTCAAAACTTCTTCATCAAAATTCTCAGTCGTTAATACTATTTCAGCCATTTGTCTCTCCCTTCTGTCTTCTATCGTTGATTTATTACAAAAACATTTAAACCCACAGTGCATATACTACAGTTTATATTACTTTCTGCGTTGTAATACCTTTCTCTAAATTATATAATAACATATATAACTGTAAAATATCATTCTCATAAAACATTATTATCTTAAACCGGAGGGAATAAATGCTTTTGAGTAATTTTAATACTATCAATACCATCGTTAAGGCTTTGCTTTTTACTATCGGTCTGTGGAAACTCTTTCCGAAATTTAAAATCAACAAGGTATGGGCTCTGTTTCCATTCGGAAGACTCTATAAGCTCGCTCAATGTGCTGACCGTGAAGAAGACGGGCTTTCATATATGCTATTTTCAGCTCTCTTATTTATTGTCAATATTTTGTATAATCAGATGCTTCCATATCAGGCTGAGCTGCATAAAGCAATACTTATCCTGCAGGTCATCAGTCTGATCCTTGCTGTCATGATAATGGTATATCATATCCGCCTCTTTTCCGGATTGTGCCATGTATTTGATAAGAAGGGATGGTGGATTGTATGCTGGATTCTTTTTGAAAGCATCACATCTGTCATCTGGGGTTTCTCGAGGAACTTCCAGCCTGTAAACAGCGAGATACTTTCTTCTCCGGAGCTGTCGCGCAAGAATGAATCCTCCAGTGACGAAGGCCTCGTAGTTGATATAACAAAAAGAATCGCCGGTCCGCTGTTTCATCGCAGAGCACTCCTTCGTGACATACACTTCACGATCGAACCCGGTAATATGGTTCTCCTTCTGGGTGGATCGGGTTCCGGAAAAACAACTCTGGTAAATGCCCTTACCGGATATGAAAAAGCTTCGGCAAAAATCACTTTAAACGGTTCTAATGTATATAAAGAATTCGACAGTATGAAGTATAAAATCGGTTTTGTACCTCAGCAGGAAACTGTACGACTGAATGATACCATCAGCAGTACCATCATAGACAATGCTCTCCTGAGACTTCCCGGAAGTGTCTCCAGTAATGAACTGCACAAACGTGTAGATGCCGTTATCGAAGCCTTCGGTCTTACTCCTGCAAGACGCAATCTGGTTGCCAAGCAATCAGGCGGCATGAAGAAAAGAATATCTATCGCTATGGAATATGTCTCAGATCCCGAGCTGTTTGTACTTGACGAGCCTGATTCCGGTCTTGACGGAATCATGGCTAAAGCGCTCATGGAAAGACTTCACGCGATATCACGCGAAGGAAAAATCGTCATCGTCATCACACATACTCCGGACAGAGTCATCGACCTGTTTGACAAAGTACTTGTCCTGGCACGTGATTCCGCACGTACCGGACGACTTGCATTTTACGGTGATGTAAGTAAGGCAAGAGAATTCTTCGGAACAGACTCCATGGAGCAGATTGTCAGGATCATCAACCGAAAAGATGAAGGCGGCGAAGGCCGTGCAGACGAAATGATAGAAAAGTATGAGGAGGTAAGAAAATGAATACTACTCATCGTGGAAGACTTGGTCAGATTCCGATCTATCTTGGTAAATGTTTCCGTTCCTTCCTGTATATGGATGACTGGAAGGTACTGCCGATGGCAGCAGTTATCGCGGGTGTTGTAGCACTTGTCGGATGTCAGTATCTATTTGTCACTATGGAGGGAACAACCACAGGAGCTTTTGCGCTCATTTGCGTATGTATATGGAATGGAATGTTCAATTCAATCCAGGTCGTGTGCCGTGAAAGAAATATTGTAAAGCGTGAGCATCGTTCCGGAATGCATATTTCTTCATATATTATCGCGCATATGATTTATCAGGCTTTTCTCTGTATATTCCAGACGATCATAACCATCTTCGTCTGCAAAGCGGCAGGCGTCCACTTTCCGTATGATGGAGTCATGACAAAATGGTTCCTACTGGATGCCGGAATAACACTCTTTCTTGTTACTTATTCAGCTGACATGCTTTCACTGATGATATCAAGCATAGTCAGTACACCGACCGCAGCTATGACCGTAGTTCCTTTTATACTTATCGTGCAACTGGTATTCTCCGGAACTATGTTTCAACTTGGGGATTCGGTAGCATTTCTCTCAAACCTCACTATCTCAAAGTGGGGAATGGAATGCATATGCTCCATCGGAAATTTCAATTCGCTCCCTATGGTGTCACTGTGGAATCAGCTCTTCACATACAGAAACATAGAAATCGCAGGTGAGTACCCTGTAAAAACCATAACTGACTATATGATAAACAATGATCTCAGGGATCCATTCATGCATGCTGTAGGACAGTACAATGCCAAGGCGCAGTATCTTCCGACTAAAGAACATGTTATGGACTGCTGGGCAGTGCTTCTGATCTTTGCACTGGTTTATGCGATCATAGCTATCATCTTCCTTGAGAGAATCGACCGGGATAAGAGATGATGACACCCGGATGTCACTGGTTCAGTGCGAAAAAGCTATGCCTGATTTGCCGTCGCAAATGCGATTACAGCATCAACAGCCTGAGCTTCTGCAGCAGAGCAGCAGGGCTTTTTATCCTTATATAATCCGTCGTACCATTTTTCAGGCACTGAATAATACCATCCTTTTATGGCTCTTCAGGGGTAATGGTGGGTTAAAAACCGCCACAACCCCTGAAGAGCCTCATTTTTTCTCTTTATTCCTTGTGTGTCAGTTCAATAGTCTTTTCTTTGCTCATACTGTCATCTTTTTTTATAAACAGTAGAAGAAACAGAATCAAAAGCAATTCTCCAAACATACTGATGAAGAAAATCAAATCGGTATTACCCGTTGCAGGTCCAATGACTGAAAAAATGAGCATGAAAAAACCTGACAGAAATAAATACTTATTCCCTTGCTTAATCCATGCAAAGATACCGGCTATCATCATGGGAATCACGGTCCCAAATGATAACAACGAGCTGATTGTCTTCGCCCAATCCGGTGTATCGTCTGTAGAAGCACACCTGACAACCCCTGCAAATTCAATTACCTTGAGGTCTGTGGCAAACGCTCCAGCAATGCCAGCTACCATAAGAATAATTGTAACTGCCCAAACAATTACCATAAGTTTCCTTTGCAATTTTAATGCGTATCCGCAGATTGGAAGCAATAACGGAATCAACATTCCATGTGCAATAAATCTTATTGGGCTAATCGCATATATAGCTTCTCTTGCAAGCACTGTTCCAATTCCTATAATAATTGCATCAAAAATCAGTCCCAATGTAAAAAAGAAGGAAAGAAATGATATAAACTTTTTTGTCACTATGGCATTACGAACTAATGCGATTGAAATCAAAACCTCAACCAACACAATAATCCATATAGACGGTTCACATATTTTTATCAATAAATCCCTCATACTGATGATACTATTTGTTATGCGAAATATACTTATGCTACACTTTTAATATTATACCAAAAAGAGACCATCTCGCGATAGTCTCTAAACTGATACCGCGGGCCGGACTTGAACAGACCCGCAGGCTAAAAGATTGCTTGTATCCCGCATTCATCAGATAATTGTCTTTTTTCTCGCTGTAAATAAGTATGCAATACTCAGCATCTCTCTTAAAGTTCACTTTCTACTTAATCTTCAACGTTCTAAGATAAGATTTTTGCTCATCTGTTATTCTGTAGCTTTCAACCGCCTTCTGAATAGTCTTGTTATGCGTCCATTTATCAAGTCGCACATTTTCAATATACTGAATCGCACTGTCCCATTGCTTTGTAAGTGCTGTAGCGAAAAACCATGCGATCATCATATTGACATAATACTCATCACTTCTGATTCTCGCAGGTATATCCAGATATTCTGCCTTGAAATCATCATCTAGATAATGACTCATTAACATTTCTATTCCAAATCTGATGGTATATGTTTTTTTCGATTTTGCCCATTTTCGAATACATTCAATCAGTTCAGTCTTATGCTTCTTAAAAACCTTAGGCGACATAATATCGCATACAGCCCAGTTATCAACATACGGCAGGAAACGATCAGTCTCTTTAATAGCAATATCGAAGTCTTTTATTTCTGATATCAGTAAACCATGAAGCATATTTTCATCATAATATTTATGAGGAAGTTCCTGCAAAAACACTTCAACACCTGGATCATTCTTCAATTCTTTTGCCAGTTTTCTGACATCAGGAACACGAACTCCAATAAATAGTTTCGGATCAACAGACGGTGTCAGTTTCGCCTGAAACTTTGCATATTCCTCGTCACGTAATTCAAATAATAGTTTTGTAATCGATTCCATAATTTTCAACATTATTCAGTTTTTCTCAAAATCAATGTTACAATCAAA
The DNA here is from genome assembly GCA_045616865.1 of Lachnospiraceae bacterium. Taxonomy (GTDB): domain Bacteria; phylum Bacillota; class Clostridia; order Lachnospirales; family Lachnospiraceae; genus Darwinimomas. The sequence goes on from JAZLHO010000065.1 coordinate 35,468, forward strand.
TATATCAATACCATAAAGCAGACACAAAAGCCGAACAGCTGTCCGTATTCGCTCTTTCCGCTCACATACATCACGATTGAAACAACAGCCGTTGCCAGTATCACGATATATGCCGTGATTGACAAGGCCTTCATCCGTATATGCCGGTTCCTTTCGTCATTTGCCGCGATATCAACCGCATGCCGATATCCCTCGTTGGTACGATATTTGATGTTCCTGACAATCTGGAGTATTCCGACTGCGATCAGTCCGCCTCCAAAGCCTGTGTACAAGGCATCTCCGATGATGCCGGTTTTCGATAATATAATCAGGGTGATTTCTATGAGCACCCAGAGAATGCTTATGATCAATTTTCTGCTATTATAATACATCTATTCCTCCTCGAAAATGAAAACATCTTCTATTTTTGTCCCGAACAATACTGCAATCTTATGGGCCAGCCCGATCGACGGATTATATTTACCGCCTTCCAAAGAAATGATTGTCTGCCTGGACACATCCAAAAGGTCGGCTAAGGACTGCTGCGTCATTCCTTTTGCTTTTCTCAGCTCTTCTATTCTGTTATGCATCGTTCCTCCCGAGCGTTGTGTAAAGTATACTTTACATCATATTGTAAAAGCATCGCGCCGTTTTGTCAAGTTTGCTTTACATTTTGATGAAGTAAAGGAATTGTCAGTTATAGAAAAACAGAATGGTCCCAAAGATATGATCTCAAAATTAATGTTAAGACATTCTACATCCTTAACTGAATTATAGCAAGACTTAAAGCAGACTTATCTGTTCCCGTATGGCAAG